>JBOHFG010000234.1:0-1506 GCA_050699575.1 Pseudonocardiaceae bacterium | reverse complement strand
TGCAGAACACCCCCGAGGCCGACTTCCGCCTCCCCGGACTGCAGGTGTCGGGCATGTGGGCACCGACCGGGACCGCCAAATTCGACCTGGGCTTCAGCCTCTGGGAACAACGCGACCCCACCGGAACACCCCAGGGACTGGAAGGGTTCGTGGAGTACGCTAGTGACCTGTTCGACCCCGCCACTGTCGAGATTCTTTTCGCGCGCTGGGTGCGCCTGTTGGAGGCGGCGGTCGCTGATCCGGACACACCGATCAACCGGATCGACCTGCTCACCCCCGAGGAACGCCACCAGCTACTAGTCGAGTACAACACCACTGCGGCCCCGATCCCTGCTACCAGCCTGCCGGTGTTGTTCCACACCCAAGTACAGGCCACCCCCGACGCGATCGCCGTCGTGTTCGAAGACACCATTCTCACCTACGCGCAGCTCAACACCAGGGCCAACCAGCTCGCCCATGTACTGATCGCCCGAGGAGTAGGTCGGGAGTGCGCGGTGGCGGTGTTGGTGGAGCGTTCGGTTGATCTGGTGGTGTCGATTCTGGCGGTGGTCAAGGCCGGGGGGGTCTATGTGCCGTTGGATACCCGGTATCCGGTGGCGCGGATGAAGTTGATCATGGACCAGGCCGCCGCGTCGGTGTTGGTGACTGATCAGGCGGCGCGGGCCCAACCGCTGTCAGGACATGCGCAGGTGGTTGTTGTCGTCGATGCCGACCGGTGTGGGGTCGAGGGGGATCCGGGGGTGGTGTGTGATCAGGAGCAGCTTGCCTATGTCATGTACACCTCGGGGTCGACGGGGGCGCCGAAGGGCATCGCGGTCACTCATCGTGACGTGGTGGAGTTGGCGGGGGATCCGTGTTGGCGTGGTGGGGATCACCAGCGGGTGTTGTTGCATTCGCCGACGGCGTTTGACGCCTCGACCTATGAGGTGTGGGTGCCGTTGCTGGGCGGCGGGCAGATCGTAATCGCCCCACCGGGTGAGCTGGACCTCGCCACCCTGCAACAAGTGATCACACAGCACAAGGTCACGGGGTTATGGCTGACGGCGGGCCTGTTCCACCTGCTGGCCGAGCAGTGCCCGGGCTGTTTGGCCGGTGTGAGGCAGGTGTGGGCCGGGGGCGAGGCGGTCTCGGGTGTCGCGGTGGCCCGGGTGCTGGCTGCGTGCCCGGCCACCAGTGTGGTCAATGGGTATGGGCCCACCGAGACCACCACGTTCGCCGCGCGTCATCTGATGCGCGCACTGTATGACTCTGCGCCTACCGTGCCGATCGGCCGGCCGATGGCCAATACTCGGGTGTTCGTGGTGGATGCCGGGTTGGGGTTGGTGCCGGTGGGGGTGGTCGGTGAGTTGTATATCGCGGGGGCGGGGTTGGCTCGGGGGTATCTGAACCGCCCTGGTCTGACGGCGGAGCGGTTTGTGGCGTGTCCGTTTGGTCCGGTGGGGGTTCGGATGTATCGGAGCGGGGATCTGGTCCGGTGGAACACCGAGGGGAATCTGGAGTTTGTGG
>JBOHFG010000233.1:0-2000 GCA_050699575.1 Pseudonocardiaceae bacterium | reverse complement strand
ACCAGCAGCAGCAGGGTCGACAAGACCGCGATGAGGGCTAGGCGGCGATGCCGTTGGCGTTGTTTCGTGGTACTCACCCGCTGGGCGGTGGCGTCGAGGAACGCCCGAGCCGTCTCATCGAGCGCGGCAGAACCAGACACAGCGAGGTGGTGGCTACTGCCGTGGGTGGTCATCCCTAAGGTGACCAGGGTGGCGGTGAGTCGTTGGTCGTCCCAGAGGTAGTGCTCGGCCCGGTTCGCGCTGACCCACTCGGCAGCGGCTTGCTCAACTACCCGCGCGGCACGCAGGGCCGTGATGATCTCGTTAGTGGCGTCGTGGAGTGGGCGCCACTGGGTGAGCAGTGCCTCATGGGTCAGACTCAGCCACCCATGGTCCCCGTCGGTGTCACTGAGCAGTAGGCGGCGGTCCACGAAAACCCGCAGCGCGGCCCGGAGGGGGTCCGCAGGGCCCGGCAGCGGGATCCGCCGCCGGGCGCGTCGGCCGGTGTCGTCCACGGTGACCAGGCCGGTGAGTCCGGCCAGCACCTCGGGCTCGGTCAAGCCGCTGGCCTGCACAGCGTGGGTAAGTGCTGCGTCGGCATGCCGACTCAGTGCCCCGTGCACACCACCGAGCTCCCGGTACCGGGACAGGCTCAGCGTCGCACCTGGGGGCACGTTCTCGGCCAGCTGGCGCAGGATGAACGCGAGCAGCGGCAGGGCCTCACCACCACCGGTATCGGCGACCAGCGCCGCCACCAACCCCTCATCCAAACCCAGCCTGGCTACCCTGGCTGGCCGTTCGATAACTTCGCGCAGCATCTCCCGATCCAGCGGGGCCACGACGGATGCCTCGATCGGCCAGCCCGCCAGCGCGGGAAGCGTGGGAAGGTCATCGAGGAACTCCGAGCGCAGCACGAGCACCACCTGCACCGGGCCACGCAGAGCAGCGCTCAGCAAGTGCGTGAACTGCTCCCGGGCGCCCGGGGTCGTCCGAATAAACAGCTCCTCGGCCTGATCGACCATCACCAGCAGCCGCCGCTGCGGGGCCCCAAGACTGGCCACCAGGAGGTCATCGGCTACCCGCCGCAGCCCCTCCACACCGGCTTCCAGCCGAACGCGCACCTCGCTCGCGGACCAGGCCAACCCCTGATGGACCGCGGTGACCGCCAGCACCCGGGCCAGCTCCGGCAGCGGATCAGTGCCCGGCACCACCGTCGGCACCCTCAGCCATACCGGATCACCATCCAGCAGCGGCGCGAGTGCCGCGTTGAGCAACGACGACTTCCCACACCCGGAAGGCCCGACCACCGCCAACAACCCCCCAGCACCCCCCGTGCCCTCCATCGCCCGCAGCTGGTTACTGGGGTGCCCCGAGGTTCTCGGACCACGACCCGATAGGGTTGTATCCGAAAGGCGTCATCGAAAATGTCTCGGAAGTATCGGAAGTTCAGTCCTGAGTTTCGGGACGAAGCCGTTCGACTGGTGATTGAGGCGTCTCGCCCGATCGCGCAGGTCGCACGCGAACTCGGCCTTAATGAGGGGACCTTGGGAAACTGGGTAACGCGGTACCGTGCGGAGCATGCTGACGACGAGCCACCGTTGACCGTCAGCGAGCGAGCGCGACTGAGTGAGGCTGAGCGACTACTTCGAGAACTCCGGATGGAGAACGAATTCCTAAAAAAGCGGCAGCGTACTTCGCCCGGGATCCCCGGTAGTCGAGAAATACGGGTTCATCGACTCGTGCCGGCTCGACGACACGAAGTACGCCTACCCCGTGAAGAAAATGTGCGCATGGCTCTCTGTTTCATCGTCCGGGTTCTTCGACTGGCGACAGCGACCCAAGTCTGCGACGGCCGAACGGCGTGACCGATTGGAATTGCTTGTCACCAAGGCATTCAAAGAATCCGACGAGACCTACGGCTATCGGCGCGTCCACGCCCAGCTCGCCAGGTGGGGCGTGCCGTGCGGTCCTGAGCTCGTCCGCGACATCATGCGCACGCTGGACCTGCAGCCCTGCCAGCC
>JBOHFG010000232.1:0-25767 GCA_050699575.1 Pseudonocardiaceae bacterium | reverse complement strand
GCCAAAAACGACACGACGTGTCGTTTTTGGCACCCAAACCACGATCATGCAGTCTGCCGAGAGGCTGAGCCCTTCAAGCGTTGTTGCGGCACGACAGGATCTCCGCGGAGCGCTCAGCTAGGTCGGGCTCGGCCGAGATCATTCCTATGAACGACAGTTGCCGCCGCGGTGGGGGCGCAGGTTCGTTGTCCAGTGGGCGCCGCTGCCATACCAGGTCGCGCAGTAGCTCAGCGGCAGTGGCGACCTGATCCTCGTCCAGCTCGTCCAGCAGCCGGTGCGCGTCCGCCCGGATGTCCACGAGCGGAGGTTACCTCGCCGCAATCAGTAATCGCTGGCTGTCCGCCGCTTCGGCCGCGAGGGGGATCACCCACAGGGTCACGTGGGGTTGCTCCGCCGCGCCGAGCACGTGGTGTAGTTGCTGGTGCATCATGCTGGGCTCGCCGATCGGGCGGCGCAGCGCGCACTCGTCGACCACTGCGAAGACCTGCGGGGCCCGGTCAGCGTCGCCTGGCGGGTCATCCGGGCAGTGAGTATATTGCCAGCTCGGTTTCGGCGCTGGTGGATGCGATTTGTCCACCGCAGATACGTGTCAGTTGGTGAGCGTTGGCAGGTTATGGATCACGGCCTCGGCGAGCGTCCTCGCTGGCCCGCACGGCTTCTCGAGCCTCTGCCGCAGCGACGTAAACCGGCAGTGGGGGGACGGTCAGCACGCTGCCAGCCAGGTTCTTCGAGTCGCGCACGTCGACGGCGGCGACCTCGACGTAGTTGGCGATGTTGCTGCTGCGGGATTGGACCAATGGACAGCGCGACCGCACGGGCGACTGAGCTGTGACGGCTCGGTGCGGCAGACTGGCCGAGAAGCACCGCCATCGAGAGGAGTAGCCCGTGACGCAGGCGGACGTGCTGGCCGTCGCCCGCGAACAGGTCCTCGAACAGGGGATGGGGCTGCACGAACCACAGGTGCTCGCGGTCCTGGAGCTGCCGGCGGACCGGTTGGCAGAACTGCTCGCGCTGGCGCATGAGGTGCGGATGCGGTGGTGCGGCCCGGAGGTCGAGGTCGAGGGGATCGTCAGCGTTAAGACCGGCGGCTGCCCAGAGGACTGCCACTTCTGCTCCCAGTCAGGCCAGTTCGACTCGCCGGTGCGGGCGGTGTGGTTGGACATTCCGGGTCTGGTCGAGGCCGCCAGGCAGACCGCGGCCACCGGGGCAACCGAGTTCTGCATCGTCGCCGCGGTGCGCGGCCCGGACCGGCGGCTGATGTCCCAGGTCAAGGCCGGCATCACGGCGATTCGCGCCGAGCCGGAGACCGCGCGGCTCAACATCGCCTGCTCGCTGGGCATGCTCACCCAGGACCAGGTGGACGAGCTGGCTGCCCTCGGCGTGCACCGCTACAACCACAACCTGGAGACCGCCCGCTCGTACTTCCCGACCGTGGTGACCACGCACACCTGGGAGGAGCGCTTCCAGACCCTGCAGATGGTGCGCGACGCCGGGATGCAGGTCTGCTGCGGCGGCATCATCGGGTTGGGGGAGACGGTGGCGCAGCGCGCTGAGTTCGCCACCCAGCTCGCCTCGCTGGCGCCCGATGAGGTGCCGATGAACTTCCTGATCCCGCAGCCCGGCACCCCGTACGAGGACCACAACGTGATGGACGGCGCTGAGGCGCTGCGGACCGTCGCGGCGTTCCGGCTCGCGCTGCCCCGCACGGTGCTGCGCCTCGCCGGTGGCCGCGAGCTCACCCTCGGCGATCTGGGTGCCGAGCGGGGCATGCTAGGCGGCATCAATGCGATCATCGTGGGCAACTACCTGACTAACCTCGGCCGGCCCGCGCAGGCGGACCTGGAGATGCTCACCGAGCTGCGCATGCCGATCAAAGAATTGGGCCGGACGCTATGAGGTTCTGCGACATCTGTGGGCGCTCGGTCGGCGAGGGAGAGCATGCTGGCTGCGACTGGCGCCGTGAACGGGAACCTCCCCGGTACTGCCCGCGGTGTGCGCGCCGGATGGTGGTGCAGGTGACGCCGGCGGGCTGGTCGGCCCGGTGCAGTGCGCACGGCACGCACCCAGGGTCGGGATGAGCGCGGCGCCGGTGGTGGTTGCCGAGCCGCTACCAGCTCGGCGGGCCGCGGTGACTCGAGCTGATCTGCTGCCCTCGCTGGGCGTGCTGGGTGTGGTGGCGG
Organism: Pseudonocardiaceae bacterium; assembly: GCA_050699575.1. Lineage (GTDB taxonomy): Bacteria > Actinomycetota > Actinomycetes > Mycobacteriales > Pseudonocardiaceae. The sequence goes on along the minus strand of JBOHFG010000232.1, from coordinate 23,587 downwards.
TGCTGGGTCTGCCGCTGGGCGTCCTGTGGGCCTGGCTCGCGCCGCCCGAGTTCGTCGTGCGCTCACCACGCGCTACCACGCCAGGCGGTGTGCTGCCCTTCGTCGGGCAGACCGAGCACCGCTTCGACGACATGGCGACCTTCCTGTTGCTCGGGCTGGCCGCCGGCGTGCTCACGGGTGTGGCGTTATGGCTGTTACGGCGGCGACGTGGCCCCCTGGTGCTGGTCGCCGCGGTGCTCGGTGCCCTGGTGGCCGGGTGGCTTGCGATGCGAGCCGGGCTGTGGCTGGCCGGTGTGTACTACCCCGATCTGGCCAGCAAAGGCGCGCCGTTCCCGCGGCCACCGGTGCTGGAGTCGAGTTGGGTGATCATCGGGCCGCCCTTCGGCGTCGCCGTCTCCTACTGCATCACGACGGCCTGGAACCGAGCCGACGACCTGGGCACCACCTCGTGAGTGGCAAACAGTGTTATAACACTGTTTGCCACTCACGAGGTCAGTTATGGCTGGTCTTCACCGCGAACTGGGTCAGCGGCACCGGGACTGCCCGCAGCGTCCGTAGGAACGCCGCTTCCCGCACCAGCAGGCTGCGCACCAGGCGCAGCCGATCCACCGGATCGCGTTCCTCGAGCAGGGCTTGCCGGTCCTCCAGGGTCAGCAGGCAGTCCGCGGCGAGCAGGTGCGCCAGCGCTGCGACGTCGACATCCTCAGCGGGCTCCTTCCAGTCCCCGTGCTGCCAGGCCGCCGAGCAGTACTGCTTGTGGGCTTCCCGAGCTGAGCGGGCCAGCATCGGCAGGAGCATCGACTGCTCTGCCGGTGGGTCGTCATCGGGCACCCACTCGACACTGCCCACCAGGTAGGGCGCCGACGCGTCGTCGACATCGAGCAGCCGGAACCGCTTCTCGCCGCGGGTGACGATGTCGAAACGACCATCGGGAAGCTTGCGGGCCTCCTTGAGCAGCGCGGTGCAGCCGATGTCGTGGGTCACCTCGGTGGTGTCGAGACCCTGCTTGACCGCGATGACCCCAAAGCTGCGACCAGGAACGATGCCGGTCACCAGGTCAACGGTCAACTGACGGTACCGAGGCTCGAAGATGTGCAGCGGAAGGGATGCACCAGGCAGCAGCACAGTGCCCATCGGGAACAAGGGGACGGTCTCAGCCACAGGTCAACGTTACGGCGCCGGGCGCGGATCCGCTAAATCCGGGGCTCTGGTGGCCGGAGCACGGCGAAGGGGTCGGTGACCCGCATACCGCGTTCGGCGAAGCGGTACAGCGCCGCGGGCCGGCCGCCGGACGGGCCGGGTGCGGCGGTGCCGCCAGTGGGGACCAGCACCCCACGGCGGGCCAGCACGCGCTGCAGGTTGGTCGCCGACACCCGGTGCCCCAGTGCCGCGGAGTACAGCTCGCGCAGCCTGGAGACCGTGAATTCCGGTGGCGCCAGGGCGAACCCGAGGTTAGTGTAAGAGAGCTTTGCGCGCAGCCGGTCCCGGGCCCGGAGCACGATCAGGCCGTGGTCGAAGGCGGTGCACGGCGACCCTCGCAGGGCATCCGCTACCGGCTGCCACGCTGTGTCGGGTGGCAGCGCGGGATCGGCCACGCAGGGCACCAGCCCGAGGAACGCGGTGGCCACGGTGCGCAGCTGCGGCATCCGGCCTGGCGCGCTGAACACCTCCAGTTGCTCCACGTGCGCCACCTCGTGGACGTCCACTTTCTCGGCGAGCTGGCGCAGCACCGAGGCCTGCACGTCCTCACCGTGGCCGAGCCGCCCGCCCGGGAGTGCCCAGCGCCCGACGTCGGGCTCGATGCCGCGTTGCCACAACAGCACCTGCAACTGACCAGCCCGGACCTGCAGTACCGCGGCGAGAACTTCGTGCATCGCGAGCCCGACACTGTTATCATTCACGTTTTCGATTGTAAGGCGAAAACTAGAGCAGAGGCCAGCGACGGTGCTCTGGCATAAGGAGGCGAGATGGCCGCTACCGCCACGTCGGAGTGGACCCGTGCCGGCCTGGAACGTGATCCAGCGTGGTGCCAGGAGGTGCGCGAGCTTGCCCGGCAGCGCGACGCGGTGCTGCTCGCGCACAACTACCAGGTACCCGAGATCCAGGACGTCGCCGACCACGTCGGGGACTCCCTGGCGCTGTCCCGCATCGCCGCCGACTGCCCAGCGAGCACCATCGTGTTCTGCGGCGTGCACTTCATGGCCGAGACCGCGAAAATCCTTGCGCCGGGCAAGACGGTGCTCATCCCGGACGCACGGGCCGGTTGCTCACTGGCTGATTCCATCGACGCCGAGCAGCTGCGGGCCTGGAAGCGTGAGCATCCGGGTGCCGCGGTGGTGTCCTATGTGAACACCACCGCCGAGGTGAAAGCCGAGACCGACATCTGCTGCACCTCATCCAACGCCGTGGAGGTGGTCAACTTGATCCCGGCGGATCGGGAGGTGCTGTTTCTGCCCGACCAGTTCCTCGGTGCGCACGTCCGGCGCGTCACCGGCCGGGCGAACCTGCACATCTGGGCCGGTGAGTGCCACGTGCACGCCGGAATCAACGGCACGCAGCTGGCGTCGAAAGCTGCCGCGGCACCCGACGCTGAGCTCTACATCCACCCGGAATGTGGCTGCGCGACCAGTGCCCTGTACCTGGCGGGCGAGGGTGCGGTGCCCGCCGAGCGGGTGCGGATCCTGTCCACCGGCGGCATGCTGGATGCCGCCCGGGCCACCGGCGCCCGTGAGGTGCTGGTGGCCACCGAGATCGGCATGCTGCACCAGCTGCGGCGCGCCGCTCCCGGCGTCGAGTTCCGCGCGGTGAACGACCGGGCCTCCTGCCGGTACATGAAAATGATCACTCCGGCGGCGCTGCTGCGTTCGCTGCGCGAGGGCGTCGATGAGGTGACGGTTCCGGCCGGCATCGCCGAGCGGGCCCGCGGCGCGGTACAGCGCATGATCGCGGTCGGTCGGCCGGGCGGTGACGAGTGACAGCCTGGGAGGTCACCGCCGACCTCGCGGTGGTCGGCACCGGTGTCGCCGGGCTGACCGCCGCGTTGCGCGCCGCCGAGCTTGGCCTGCGGGTGGTGGCCGTCACCAAGACCACGCTTGGGGAGGGCAACACCCGGTGGGCGCAAGGGGGTATCGCGGTGGTGTCACCCGGTACCGGTGACAGCGTGGACGCACACGTGGCGGACACGCTCTCCGCCGGGGCCGGGCTGTGTGACGAGGTCGCCGTCCGGACCATCCTGGCCGCCGGCCCGGCCGCTGTCCAGGTGTTGCGGGCCCGCGGCGCCGTCTTCGACGGCGGTTGGACGGACCTCCAGCGCACCCGGGAGGGCGGGCATCTGGCTTTCCGGGTGATCCACGCCGGTGGTGACGCCACTGGCGCCGAGATCGCGCGGGCTCTGGCCGGCGCGGCCCGCAGCGGGCAGCTGCCGCTGCTGGAAGGGCAGGCGGTCACCGACGTGTTGTGCGACGACACCGGCCGGGTGGCTGGGTTGGCGTTGCTCGGTGCTGATGGCCACGGTGTGCTGCGTGCTCGGGCCGTGCTGCTCGCCACCGGGGGGCTTGGCCAGCTCTACGCCGTCAGCACCAACTCCGACGTCGCTACCGGCGACGGGCTGGCGCTGGCGTTGCGGGCCGGGGCGATGACCGCCGATCTGGAGTTCGTGCAGTTCCACCCGACAGTGCTGCACCTCGGACCGGGCTCGCGGGGCCGCCAGCCGCTGGTCACCGAGGCGATCCGGGGCGAGGGGGCGGTGCTGCTGGACACCACCGGCACCCCCGTGATGACCGGCGTGCATCCCCTTGGTGCCCTCGCACCGCGCGATGTGGTGGCCGCCGCGATCACCAACCGGATGGCTCAGACGGGCGCCGACCATGTGCTGCTCGACGCCACCCACCTCGGCGGCGCGCAGCTGCGCTGGCGCTTCCCGACGGTGCATGCGGCCTGCACAGCGATCGGCATCGACCCGGGCCGTGTCCCGATCCCGGTGGTCCCCGCCGCGCATTACCACTGCGGCGGTGTGGTCACCGACACCCGCGGCCGGACCACGGTGCCCGGGCTCTACGCCAGCGGGGAGGTGGCCCGGACTGGCCTGCACGGCGCGAACCGGCTGGCCTCTAACAGCCTGCTGGAGGGGCTGGTGATGGGTTCGCGAGCGGCGGAGGCGGTGGCCGCCGACCTTGCGGTGTTCCATCGCCCCGGCCCGCCACTGCCGCCGTGCGAGGTGCGCCCGGTGGCCGACCGTGACGCGGTGCAGCGGTCAATGAGTGCGCACGCCGGCATTGGGCGCACCGCCGCTGGGCTGGCCGCTGCCTCGGCGGTCGCGCGGGCCACGACGCGGCGACGGTTACGGACCCCGTGTGATGCCGAGGACGCCGGGCTGACGTTGGCTGCGGTTGCCGTCCTCGCCGCCGCGACAGCGCGCACCGAGACCCGTGGCTGCCACGTCCGCATCGATCACCCGCGCACCACGGCGCGCTGGCGCCGCAGCATCGTGGTAGTGCTCGACGACACCGGCGCCCCGGTGCTGGCCGAACCGGCGCTGGTGGGTGGCGTGGCGTGACGCCGGAGCTGGCAGCCGACGAGGTCCGCCGGGTCATCAACAGCGCGCTGGCTGAGGACCTGCGTTATGGCCCGGACGCCACCACCGCGGCCTGCGTGCCCGTGGGGGCCGTCGCGACGGCGGTCGTCTCCCCTCGCCGGCCCGGCACAGTGGCCGGACTGCCAGTGTTTCTCGCCGTGCTCGACGCGGTGCTTGGAGCGGGCGGATACGAGATCACCGCCCGGCGTCAGGACGGCGACCGGTTGGCCGCCGGCGACGTTGCCCTCGCCCTCCGTGCCCCGGTGGCCGGCCTGCTCACCGCTGAGCGCACCGCGCTCAACCTGCTGTGCCACCTTTGCGGGGTGGCCACCGCGACCGCGGCCTGGGTGGATGCGGTGGCCGGCACCGGTGCGGTGATCCGGGATTCCCGCAAGACCCTCCCGGGGCTGCGTGCGCTGCAGAAGTACGCGGTGTGCTGTGGTGGCGGGGTCAACCACCGGATGGGGCTCGGTGACGCGGTGCTGATCAAGGACAACCACGTGATCGCCGCCGGTTCGGTGACCGCGGCCATCGTGGCCGTCCGGGCTGCTGCTCCCCAGTTGCCCTGTGAGGTGGAGGTCGGCACTCTTGATGAGCTGGACGAGGCGCTGGCCGCCGGGGTGCCGTTGGTGCTACTGGACAACATGACAGTGGCGCAGTGCGCCGAGGCCGTCCGCCGGGCTGCGGGTACGGGCACCGCGCTGGAGGCCTCCGGCGGCCTGACCCTGGACGTGGCGAGGGCCTACGCCGACACCGGCGTCCGCTACCTGTCAGTAGGCGCCCTCACCCACTCCGCCCCAGCCCTCGACCTAGGTCTGGACTTGTCGTGAGCGCGCGCAAGATTATTTTCCTCCTAGCGGCCTCTACGCTGCTTGTTGTGCGGAGGTGTGGGTGAGTACATGAAGATGACACTCTCATCAAATCGATCAGGCAGGAAGGCTTCATCACCTCGGAAGGTCCACGGGTGACCCGATGCTTGCCAGGCTGCGTCCATCTCCATTTCTTTTAAGGCTTTGACGTAACAGTCGTAATCAACAGCGTAGCCGTCGTACACCATGTCGGGCTTCGAAGAGGAAACTAGGCCCGGCTTGAGCAGATGAATCAGGCGAGCGTCGTACAGGTCGAGCATTGCGGTATCCAAATTCTCGCGAGTCCGCTGCAGCAAGAATGTCCGCGATCGCTGTTGATGGACGACATCCCACTGGAGGGTATCCCAAACTTCTCCCGCTGCCTGATTTTCAATTGTTCCTTTTTTGTTTTGTAGATAATAAGTACGAGCCGCCTTCTGGACTTCAGCTGCGCGAATCTTACGCTTACCTGCATAATCGGCAGCTAGGCCCAGGATGTTGATTGCGTCTCGAGGAATACCCTCGGCTGCCCGGACGAGCCACGAGAAGGCATCGCATGTCCGCGAGGATTGGCTGCAAATCAAGAGGGAGGCTGCTCCATTTGTCCAGTAGGATCCAGAGCCGAGCGGGGAGGATGCTCTCGCAAAGACGTTCGAAGCAGCGGCTGAGGTAACCGAAGCGTAGCTGAGGAAATTCGTTCCCTGTTCGCTTCTCAGTCTGCTTCGCCCGGTTTTTTTGGGATGTTTTTCGACTTGAGCTGGCAGTAGCCGACGGGCCACCGTTGAATTTAGCGGCTAGCTTCAAATTTCGCTGGATATCGGTTCCTCGTTCAACCTCCGCTTCTTCCGATCGCTCGACGGATCCTCGACGCTGACCTGTGTAGCCGCTTTTGCAAGTGCATCCAGATGGTCGAGCATTCCGGAGAAAGCGTCGATTTCAAGAGCGATATCTAGGAGGCGATCGTGAATCTCCTCCAGGACGTCGATGAGAAGTTGGCTGGCTCGGAGAGAGAAGCCCTCCGCTGTGTCTGGGTAAAGTCCCCCATTTGAGCCAATTTGCCTCAGGTCGATCAGCAGAGTTAGCTGACCATCGTCATCCAACTCGCGACTCAGATGAGTGAATGCATGCGTCTTCCCGGTGCCGCGTCGACCGTAGACAACTCCGTGATCTTTTGATTAAAGAGCAGTTGTAATCTGCTCGACCTCAACGAAGGTGCGCTGGAGCCACGCAGGATCTGACATCTCAGCGCGACTTGCAATGCGTTGAACCAGAGAGTTAAGCAGCTCCGTAAATGGAGTACTGGACAGTGTTGCAGGCTGTCTGCGTGTGTCTACGGTCATGCCTATTCGGTCGCTAGCCATGGACCGTATGTTACTTCCTCCTGGTCGTAACGATCTCTCCTTTTCGGCTCAGTAGGGCGGCGCGGCGTGCAGTGTCGCGGGGCATCGCGCATCCTCTCTACTCACGCTAAGCGTTAGCGTGCAGTGCAGCGGGCGCCGATGATCCGGGGGACGCAGTCAGCGTAGTTCAACAGCAGGTCCACTGCCGCGTCGTTGCGGGTGGTCTCGCGGTCGATTACGTTCGCCGGTGGGTAGAAGCCGCCTTGCGTCAGGCTGGTCGGGTACATCTCGAGGGTGACCGACCAAATGTGGTGCTGGGACCACATCCAGTCGCCGATCGAGCCGTCATTGACGTAAAGGTGGCTGGACTGCTCGGGGGTGTAGCCGTTGGTGGCGGCCATCGCCTCACCCAGCTTGCGGAAGGTCGCCGCGTCGGAGCTGCTCAGGCCCGGGCCGGTGGCATTGGTGGTGAATCCGTAGGGCCAAAGCACCAGCTCGGAGAAGCTGTGGAAATCGATGTGCGCGGTGATCTGCTGCACGCCGCCGACCACCCGGCTGTTCACCCAGTCTCGGAGCTGTGCGGTCTCCGGCGCGGAGAACGGGGCAGGGCCATGGTAGGCGTCGCTGCTGGCGCTGGCGCTTGACCCGCCGCAGCAGGCCCACTCGCCACTCCAGTTCCGGTTGAGGTCGGTACCGATATCGTTGCTTCCCGGAGTGGGTTGGCGATTCTTGCGCCACGCCGCAAACAGGCCGGTGGCGATGTCGTATTCGGCACCGTCCGGGTTGACCATGGGCGCTACCCAAATCTCCCGGGACTTCACCAGCTGAGTAATCGCCGGATCAGAGCCGTAGCCCTGCGCCAGCCGCCGCACAATGTGCAGGCACATCTCGACAGTGAGGTGCTCACGGGCGTGTTGCGCGCAGCTGACCAGCACCTCGGGCTTGTGCTGGTCGGCGCGCACCTCGTCGCTGATTTTCACCAGCAGTAGCGGGCGGCCCTGCGTGGATGTGCCGTAGCTGGATACCGCGACCTGGTGGGGATGCGCGGCAGCCAGCGCGTCCAGCTCGGCGGTCAGCTTGGAGTAGGTGTGGTAACCCTGGTAGCCGATCGGGAACTCGCCGGGCGCTACCGGCACCAGCGCCGGTGCCTCCGCGGGGAGCGTGTGCAACCGCAGCCCGCTGGCCCGCAGTCGCTGTGCCTGCTCGGGTGTGGCCCGAAACTCCAGAAAGTCGCGGCCGCCGCCAAGGATCTCCACGCCCTCGCGCGCGAGGGCGTCGCGCGCGAGGGGACTGTCCACCCGGTAGGCCGACGACAGCGCGACCGGGGGCTCGGGTGAGGGCGGCTGCGCCGCCGCGGAGAACGGAACCGCCAGCGCGAGCATCCCCAGCACAACGACCACAACAATCCGCCGCACAGACATCCACGGAGCGTAATAGCGCCACCTCTGCCCGCGTTCAGCGGGCTGAGCGTGGTTATTCGCGGCGCAGAACCCCGCTCAGTCCGCTGAATGCGGGGAACCTACGCTGGAAGGTGACGGGAGGGGGCTGCGTGCTGATCCGTACTGATCTGCGTGGTGGTCTGCCGGCTCCTGCGGTGTTGCGGGGGGTGCTGCCGCGGGCTGAGGTGGACGTTGACGCAGTGGCTCACCAGGTGGCTCCGGTGATCGACGCGGTGCGCGACCGTGGGGTGGCGGCGGTCCTGGAGTTCGCTGACCGCTTCGACGGGGTGCGGCCGGCCACCGTCCGGGTGCCGGCTCACGTGTTACGCACCGAGCTGACGCAGCTGGACCCGGTGGTGCGTGCTGCGCTGGAGGAGGCCATTGCCCGGGTCCACCGGGCGCACGCCGACCAGCGGCGCACCGAAATGACCACCCAGGTGGTGCCCGGCGGTACCGTCACGCAACGGTGGTTGCCGGTGGCGAGGGTCGGACTCTACGCGCCCGGTGGGCTGGCGGTCTACCCCTCCACTGTGGTGATGAACGTGGTTCCCGCGCAGGTGGCCGGTGTGGCGTCGCTGGTGGTGTGCTCACCGCCGCAGGCCGCTCACGGGGGGCTGCCACACCCCACCGTGCTCGCGGCCGCGGCACTGCTCAGGGTGGAGGAGGTGTGGGCGGTCGGCGGAGCGCAGGCCGTCGCCCTGCTCGCCTATGGCGGTACGGACACCGACGGCGCGTCACTGGACCCGGTGGACATGGTCACCGGCCCCGGCAACATCTACGTCACCGCGGCCAAGCGCGCGCTGCGCGGCGTGATCGGTATCGACGCCGAGGCCGGGCCGACCGAGATCGCCATTCTTGCCGACGCCAGCGCCGACCCGGCACACGTTGCTGCCGACCTGATCTCCCAGGCCGAGCACGACACCCTGGCCGCCAGCGTGCTGGTCACCGAGTCGGTAGCGTTGGCCGACGCCGTCGACGCCCAGCTGCACCAGCAGGTCGCGGCCACCAAGCACACCGAGCGCATCCGTACCGCGCTGACCGGCCGACAGTCCGGCTGCATCCTGGTGTCCGATGTGGACGCCGGGCTGTCCGTGGTGGACGCGTACGCGGCCGAGCACCTGGAGATCCAGACTGTCGACGCGGCCTCGGTGGCCCGCCGGGTGCGCAATGCTGGAGCGATCTTCGTCGGCCCGTACGCCCCGGTCTCGCTGGGTGACTACTGCGCCGGCTCCAACCACGTGCTGCCCACCGGAGGCTGCGCCCGGCACTCCTCGGGGTTGTCCGTGCAGACCTTCCTGCGTGGCGTCCAGCTCATCGAGTACGACGAAGGCGCCCTGGCGAAGGTCGCCCCCCACGTAGTCGCCCTCTCCGAAGCCGAAGACCTCCCCGCCCACGGCCAAGCCATCACCGCCCGCCTCCACCCAGTACACCCTCCCGATATGGAGCCTTGTCGGGGTAATGGGGCCCTCGATTACCCCGACAAGGCTCCATATCGGGAACGGCCCGGCGGGGTGGGTGGTGAGGTGACGCTGGACGCGTTGCCGTTGCGTGGGGATTTGCGGGGTGCTCGAGCTTATGGGGCGCCGCAGATCGATGTGGCGGTGCGACTGAATACTAATGAGAATCCTTACCCGCCGCCGCCCGGACTGGTTGCCGACGTGACGGCGGCAGTGCAGCAGGCGGCTCGAGACCTGCACCGTTACCCCGACCGGGACGCCGTCGCACTGCGCACCGACCTGGCCGGCTATCTCGCCGAGCGCACCGGGGTGCCGCTGACCGCGGCGAACCTGTGGGCCGCCAACGGCTCCAACGAGATCATCCAGCAGCTGCTGCAGGCCTTCGGCGGGCCCGGCCGCACCGCGCTGGGCTTCACCCCGTCCTACTCGATGCACCCGATCATCTCCACGAGCACCCGCACGAGCTGGGTCCCGGCGCCACGGCGGGCGGATTTCTCCCTGGACCCCGCCGGTGCGGTGGCTGCCATCAACACGCATTGGCCCGATGTCCTGTTCGTCACCAGCCCCAATAACCCCACCGGGCAGTCGATCCCGCCGGCTGACCTGACGGCGGTGCTGGCAGCCGCGCCGGGCATTGTGGTAGTCGACGAGGCCTACGGGGAGTTCTGCGGCAGCCCGAGCGCGATCGGGCTGCTCGAGCAGTTCGCCGACCGGCTGGTGGTTTGCCGGACGATGAGCAAGGCGTTCGCTTTCGCGGGTGGCCGGCTGGGGTACCTCGCCGCCGCGCCGGCCGTGGTGGACGCCCTGCTGCTGGTGCGGCTACCCTACCACCTCTCGGCGCTCACCCAAGCGGCCGCCCGCGCGGCACTGCGCCACGGTTCGTCCACCCTCAAATCGGTGGCGGTGCTGGTGACTGAACGGGAGCGCGTGATCGCCGCGCTGCGCGGCCAAGGCGCCACGGTGGTGCCGTCCGACGCCAACTTCATCCTATTCGGATGCTTCACCGATGCGCCAGCCGCCTGGCGGCGATACCTTGACTACGGTGTGCTGATCCGTGACGTGGGGATCCCGGGTTACTTGCGGGTCACCGTGGGCACCCCCGCGGAGAACGACGCGTTCCTCGCCGCAAGCGCGGCAGTGCTCACGCAGGAGGCAGCATGAGCCGCACCGCGCGGATCGAGCGGGTGACCAAGGAGTCCTCAGTGCTCATCGAGCTCGACCTTGATGGCACCGGAACCACCGAAGTGACCACGGGGATCCCGTTCTTCGACCACATGCTCACCTCACTGGGCACACACGCGGCGTTCGACCTGGTCGTGCGCGCCACCGGCGACGTCGACATCGACGCGCACCACACCGTCGAGGACGTCGCCATCGCGCTTGGTCACGCGTTGCGTGAGGCGCTGGGAGACAAGTCCGGTATCCGGCGCTTCGGGGACGCCTGGGTACCCATGGACGAGACACTGGCGCACGTGGCGGTGGACGTGTCCGGGCGCCCGTACTGCGTGCACACCGGCGAGCCCGACGTGCTGGCCGCCTTCGTAGTGGGCGGTAACTACCCCACGGTGCTCAACCGCCACGTTTTCGAGACGCTGGCCTGTCATGCCCAGCTCGCCCTGCACATCCGGGTCCTGCATGGCCGTGACCCGCACCACGTCACCGAGGCGCAGTACAAGGCACTGGCCCGGGCGCTGCGCGCCGCAGTCGAGCCCGACTCCCGGGTCTGCGGGGTGCCCTCCACCAAAGGCGTGCTGTGAGCTGGTTGACGCACCTGAGCAGGGAGAACGCCGCGCTGCGGGGACCCTTCACCCGGGTGGTCTCGCTCGGTGCACCGTGGCTGCCGGACGTCGACGATGTCAGCGAGGCGCTCGCGATCGTCGAGGGCGAGCTTGCTGGCGTTTGTGTGGTTGGTCACCAACCCCCAGCTGTTCACCGAACCGGAGTCGACCGAACCTGGGCCACACGCCACCGTTCTCCCCGGTCTGGATCCCGTCCTGGTGGCTGCCCGCAAAGCCGCAGCGGCGATCTGGGGTACGTGGTCAGCCGACGATAACGTCACCTACCGCTCCTCCGGTTTCGGCTAGCTTAGTTGATGACTTAGCTAGAATGACCGTCATGGTCGAAATTGGCGTGCACGAAGCGAAGACGACCTTGTCGGAGCTGTTGCGCAGGGTCAGCGCCGGCGAGGAGGTGACGATCACCCGCAGCGGTGAGCCGATCGCATGTCTGGTTCCGGTCCAGCGACGCGGTGCACGGGTGCTCGGACGCGCGATCAAGTACGCACTTGGCAAGCTCCCACTGCCCGAACCACCGGCCGAATTATGTCCCATCCCGGATGCGCAGCAGCGGGGTCCTTCCGCTGCCGATATCGCACGTGCATGCCTTGCACGTAGCGAACCTGCCAGCCCACCACAATGACCCTTCCGATCGGCTGCTGATCGCGCAGGCACAGTTGGACGGGACGACGCTCGTCACCTCCGACCGAGTCTTCAGGGCCTACGACGTGCCGGTGATCTGGACCTGACGTCATCGCCATCCGACGTGCCCTGATGCTGGGCTTGGGCGTGTGCCCAGCCACGGAGCTGGCCCAAGCGCCAGCCTGCGCCTAGCTGAGCCCGCTGAATAGGGATGGGGCACGCTGGTGACGTGGTGTGCGTCGTGGTGCTGGACTATGGGTCGGGGAATCTGCGTTCGGCGGAGCGGGCGTTGTGTCGGGCGGGTGCGGAGGTGGTGGTGACCGCCGATGTGGCTGCTGCGCTGGACGCCGATGGGCTGGTGGTGCCCGGAGTCGGGGCGTTCGCCGCCTGTATGGCCGGGCTGCGCTCGGTGCGCGGTGACCGGATCATCGGTCGCCGGCTGGCCGGTGGGCGGCCGGTGCTAGGGATTTGTGTGGGGATGCAGGTGTTGTTCAGCCAGGGTGTTGAACATGGGGTGCAGACCGACGGGTGCGGCGAGTGGCCCGGGACCGTAGAGCGGTTGACGGCCGATGTGCTGCCGCACATGGGGTGGAATACGGTGGTGCCGTCGGCGGGCTCACTGCTGTTTGCCGGGCTCGACGCGGACGTCCGTTTCTACTTCGTGCACTCCTATGCCGCTCGCCGCTGGGAACTGGAGAGTTCGGAGCCACTGCCGTCTCCGCTGGTGAGCTGGGCCGAGCACGGCGAGCCGTTCGTCGCCGCGGTGGAGAACGGGCCGCTGTGGGCAACCCAGTTCCATCCCGAGAAATCTGGCGACGCCGGCGCACACCTGCTGCGCAACTGGATCGCGACGCTGTAGCCGACGTGGAGAAAATCCGGTGGCACCGCTTGTCCAGGCGCACTGGCGGGTCTTTCTGGCTGCCGCAAGAATCATTCGCTGTCTGCTGGGGTCGTTGAGTTTGTCCGCTTTTCTCAAGGGTCAGTGGCTGGTCGGTTGTGCAGATTTTCGTTATCGGTCTTGATTACCGTGACTGAGAATTGAGTCAGCTCGGTGAACAGTTCCTTAAACGGGTAGTACACTTCAGATCCTCCCGCTTTGTCTTTCCAGCAACAATACTCCCAGTAGGCCTTGTCGGGCGAAATTATCCCTCGGCCTGTCGATACGGGTTGGAATCGTAAATTGCACGTCGCGGTCGTCCACGAGCATCACGCTGGGACAGTTGGGTAGAAATGGAATGACCTTGATTTGGACGCGAATCCGATCGCTCCCCTGTTTCTCTCCTCTTGCTGCGATGTCGAGCACTCGCATGCAGTGTTCAAATACCTGCATGTCTCCGATCATGTCGTCTGGTTTGAGCACAATACCCGGACGCCCTGTCGCTTCCCGTCCCTTGATCTCCTTGTAGACGTTGATTGGCCGCTGTATGAATCTGTGGTACTTCAGGGCTGGCGCCGGGTAGGAATTCTCATCGAGTCGCTCGGCGAGCATCTGCTCGATAGCTTGGAGATACTCAGATCGATGTTCTGGTGGCTTGTCGAGAGCTGCGTCTTCCTCGGCGGGTGGACAGTAGTCGCCGATGACAAAAATCCGTTTCTGCGCACGGTGCACCGCTGCTGTACCGGCGTCATAGACATGTTTGCTGTTTGCGAGCGCACCCTCAGTCACGCTCGTTTCTCGGACAAATGAGGCGTGCACCTGGTTCAGATGCTTCTTGAGTTTTTCCTGAAGCTCTGCAATTATGGCTACCGTTTTTGCTTCAGTGTCTGCCCGAAAGGGGCTGATGTTTACTGCTGTGCAGAGTGTGAGGACCGCGAGTATCACCAGCGAAATTCCCGTGGAGACGTCTCCGTTAAAGAACGAATTCCCCGCGAACCCGAGCACCGCGTCGAGCAGATAAGGTCAGTGCGTCGTATGGCCTGAAGTTCCCGCTGGGCCTCCGTTGGCTCGCTTCAGCCAGGACCGATTGGTCGAATCCTTGCTCAAAATTGCCGTCCTCTCGCGCCAAGCGTTGCGGCGGAGGTTGAAAGTCGGCAGGAAGCTGGGTGTGGCTGGGTCGCGGGGCCGGCCCGATTCTTGGGTAACTGAGCAGAACCCGTAGGTAGAACTCGTAGTCAATCGCCTCCAACTCTGTGGTCGCAAAACTGAGCTGATCCGCGGGCAGAGCGTCCACTTTGTCCAAATTATACGTTATCATCTGCTCGGTCCAAAATGTACGTGGGTGGCGAGTGGTCGAACAGTGCTGTTCCTGCATCATCAACGGGGCTGTCCTAGGCTGGGGTGGTGAGTTTTGTGCTGCTGCCCGCGGTGGACGTCGCCGGTGGCCGGACCGTCCGCCTCACCCAGGGCGAAGCCGGCACCGAGACCGAGTACGGCGACCCGGTGGAGTCCGCGCTGGCCTGGCAGGCCGATGGAGCGCAGTGGGTCCACCTGGTGGATCTGGACGCGGCGTTCGGCCGGGGCTCCAACGCCGAGCTGCTGGCCGAGGTCGTCGGCAGGCTGGACATCGCGGTGGAACTCTCCGGGGGCATCCGCAATGACGCGTCGCTGCAGCGGGCGCTGGCCACCGGTTGCGCTCGGGTGAACCTGGGCACCGCCGCGGTCGAGGACCCGGTGTGGTGCCGCGCGGTGATCGCCGAGTATGGCGAGCGGATCGCGGTGGGGCTCGACGTGCGGATCATCGACGGGCAGCACATCCTTGCCGCGCGAGGCTGGACCACCTCTGGCGGTGACCTCTGGGAGGTGCTGGAGCGCCTGGACACCGACGGGTGCCCGCGCTACGTGGTCACCGATGTTACCAAGGACGGCATGCTGCGCGGGCCGAACCTGGAGTTGCTGCGCGCGGTCTGCGCGCGAACGGAAGCTCCGGTGATCGCCTCCGGTGGGGTCTCCGGGGTCGGCGACGTAGCTGCCCTGGCCGCGCTGGCCCCGCAGGGTGTGGAGGGCGCGATCCTCGGCAAGGCGCTCTACATTGGGGCGCTCACCCTGCCCGAGGCGCTGGCCGCCGCGGCTGGCTAGCCTAGGTTGAGTGGGTGGCTGTTGCCGTGCGCGTGATCCCGTGCCTGGACGTCGACGCCGGTCGGGTGGTCAAAGGGGTGAACTTCACCGCACTGCGGGACGCCGGCGATCCGGTCGAGTTGGCCACTGCCTATGACGCGCAGGGCGCCGATGAGCTGACCTTCCTGGACATCACGGCCTCCTCGGCTGACCGGGAGACGACCTATGACGTTGTCCGCCGCACCGCGGAGTGCGTCTTCATCCCGCTCACCGTCGGTGGGGGGATCCGCGAGGTCTCCGATGTGGATCGCCTGCTGCGGGCGGGCGCGGACAAGGTGAGCATCAACACCGCTGCGGTGGCCCGTCCCGAGCTGTTGCGCGAAGCCGGCCACCGTTTCGGTGCGCAGTGCATCGTGCTCTCGGTGGACGCCCGGCGGGTGCCACCCGGCGAGCCACCAACCCCCTCCGGTTTCGAGGTAACCACCCACGGTGGGCGGCGCGGCACCGGGATCGACGCGGTGGCCTGGGCCGTTCGTGGGCAGGAGCTCGGTGTGGGGGAGATCCTGCTCAACTCGATGGACGCCGACGGCACCAAGGCCGGCTTCGATCTGGAAATGATCTCCGCCGTGCGGGCCGTCGTCACGGTCCCGGTGATCGCCAGTGGGGGAGCGGGCGAGGTGGGGCATTTCCCGCCCGCAGTGGCGGCCGGGGCCGACGCGCTGCTCGCGGCCAGTGTCTTTCACTTCGGGCAATTGCGGATCGGCGAGGTCAAGGACGGCCTGCGGGCGGCCGGGGTAACGGTCCGGTGAGCGGGCTGGACCCGGCGATCGCCGAGCAGCTCACCCGCAACGTCGACGGGCTGGTGTGCGCCGTGGTGCAGCAGCGCGGCACCGGCGAGGTGCTGATGGTGGCCTGGATGGACGACGAGGCGCTGCACCGGACGCTGACCACCGGCCGGGCCACTTACTGGTCGCGCAGCAGGCAGGCCTACTGGGTCAAGGGTGAGACCTCCGGGCACACCCAGCACGTGCACGAAATCCGGTTGGACTGCGACGGTGACACTCTGCTGCTCCTTGTCGACCAGACCGGCCCGGCCTGCCACACGGGAGCACTGACCTGTTTTAGCAGGTCAGTGCTCGTGAGTGGCATTCAGTGCTAGAACACTGTTACGCACTCACGAGGGGGCCGGTGAGGTACCGCTGCAGGGTCGGGGCGATCGCGGCGACCACGGTGTTGTGGTCGGCGGAGGACAGCGGCTCGAGTCGGAGCACGTAGCGCACCATCGCGAGCCCCACGACCTGGGTGCCGCACAGCGCTGCACGGAGCTCGAGCTGATCGGGAGCTACCGTGGCGACGACCCGACCGAAGATCATTCGGCCGACGAACTCACGCATCATCCGCGCGGCGTGCTCGTGGCTGGCGACGCTGCGCACCAACGCGGTCAGCGCGCCACCACCGTTGGTGTCCCAGACGGACAGGAAGGTGCGTAGCAGCCGCTGGGCAGCCTGCTCGGGATCCCCGTCGAGAATCTTCTGGACGATCTCCTCGGGGTTGACCGGGATCTGCATGGCGGTGACGAACAGCCCATCTTTGCCGCCGAACCAATGGTTGACCATCGCCGCGTCCACCCCGGCTCGCTGGGCGATGGTGCGCACCGTGGCCGCGTTGAAGCCGCGCTCGGTGAACTCGACCTTGGCGGCGTCGAGTAGCGCTGCCCGGGTGTTTCCACCGGCTGGCCGGCGCCCTCGGGGACGGCGCTCATCCGTCACGTCCCGCTCTTTTTCAACATTGGATGAAAATATATGTCCGAACACACTCTGGAGTCAACGGCGGGCACAATGGTTCCATGGTCAGCACCTCCGATACCGGTATTGGGCAGCTGCAGCCGAACCGGGGGCGGTTTCACGCCCTGGCGACCGATCGCCGGGTGATCCCGGTAACCCGGACGTTGCTCGCCGATGGCGAGACCCCGCTGGGGGTGTACCGCAAGCTGGCCCAAGGCCAGCCGGGAACCTTCCTCTTCGAGTCGGCGGAGAACGGTTCGTCCTGGTCGCGCTGGTCCTTTATCGTGGTGCACAGCGCTGCCACGCTCACCGAGTCCGGCGGTCGCACGGTCTGGCGTGGGACGCCGCCGGTGGGGCTTCCCGGGGTCGGGGAGCCGTGGGAGGGCAGCCCGCTAGAGGCGTTGCGGCAGACCGTTGCGGCACTGCAGACCGAGCCGCTGCCCGGCCTGCCCCCACTCACCGGCGGGATGGTCGGCTACCTCGGCTACGACGCGGTCCGACGCCTGGAGCGGCTGCCGGAGCTGGCGGTCGACGACCTGCGGGTACCCGAGCTGGTGATGTTGCTGGCCACTGACCTCGCTGTGCTGGACCACCACGAGGGCACCGTCACGTTGATCGCCAACGCGATCAACTGGGACGATTCCCCCGGCCGGGTCGAGGATGCTTACGACGACGCTGTGGTCCGGCTGGATGCAATGGTGGCGAAGCTGTGCACGCCGGCACCACCCAGCGCGGCGGTGTTCACTCGGCCGGCACCGGAGTTCGTGCGTCGCCGCAGCCCGGCGCAGCACCACGCCGCGGTCGAGGCGGCCAAGGAGGCGATCCGTGCCGGCGAGGCCTTTCAGGTGGTGGTGTCCCAGCGCTTTGAGATTGCCACCGACGCCGATCCACTGGACATCTACCGGGTGCTGCGCACCACCAACCCCAGCCCGTACATGTACCTGCTCATCCTGGAGGACTTCAGCATCGTCGGCTGCAGCCCCGAGGCCTTGGTGACCGTGCGGGACGGGAAGGTCACCACACACCCGATCGCCGGCACCCGCCCCCGCGGTGCCGACCCGGTCGAGGACAGCTGGCTGGAGAAGGACCTGATGGTCGACGAGAAGGAGCGCGCCGAGCATCTCATGCTCGTTGACCTCGGCCGCAACGACGTTGGCCGGGTGTGCCGGCCCGGCTCGGTGCGTGTCACCGACTTCTTTCGGGTTGAGCGTTACAGCCACGTCATGCACCTAGTCTCCACGATCACCGGGCAGCTGGCGCCGGGATACACCGCGTTCGACGCGGTGGCCGCCTGCTTCCCTGCCGGGACGTTGTCCGGGGCGCCCAAGCCGCGTGCGATGGAGCTTATCGAGGAGCTCGAGCCCACCCGGCGGGGTGTGTACGGGGGCGTGGTCGGCTATCTGGACTTTGCCGGGGACGCTGACACCGCAATCGCCATCCGTACCGCGATGGTTCGCAACGGAGTGGCCTACGTGCAGGCCGGTGGGGGCATCGTCGCGGACTCCGACCCGGTGGCCGAAGACGCCGAATGCCTGAACAAGGCGGGCGCGGTGCTGGCCGCGATCGCTGCCGCCGGCACCTTGCGGCTGGCCACCGGCGAGCCGGCCGGGTCGCCGCGTGCCTGAGCGCACTCCAGCGCTCGCGGCCACCAGCGGGCTGCTGATCGCGGCTTCGGCGGGCCTTGCCGGCGCGGCGATGCTCGGGTGGGCGCAGGTCGATGTCCAGGTGCCGCTGCGGGGGATCGTCCCGGTGCGGGTGACGGGTTCTGCGGTGTTGCCCGCACTGGCGCCGCTGGCCCTGCTTGCGCTCGCCTCGATAGCCGCGGTGCTAGCGACCGGAGGGCGGGCGCGGTGGCTGCTGGGTGCGGTGCTGCTGGTCGCGGCGGTGCCGCCGGCTATCGCGGCGCTGCGGGTCACCGACGGTCATGGGCTCACCGGCGCTGCGCTAGCCGTAGCTGGGCTCCCCGCCCGGTCAGTGCCGGTCGGCGCGGTCACGGTGCTGGTCGCGGGGCCGGCGTTGGCCGCGGGCGGGGCGGCGCTGCTCGCCGCGGCCGGTGTTGCACTGGTGGGGTGGGGCCACCGGATGCCGCGGTTGGGTCGCCGTTACCAGGTGCCGACGGCCCAACCGAACGGGCAGCTGCCCCCGGACGGGCGGTTCTGGGAGCGGATGGACGCCGGCGAGGATCCCACTGCACCAGGGCCCCGGTGACGGGTTGCTGAGCAGGTCGGAGCTAGCATCGAACTCTGGTTTGCGCACGGGGGCGGAAGGGGAGAAGCTTGAGTGTCCTGGAGGCGATCCTCGAAGGGGTCAGAGCTGACCTTGCGGACCGCGAAGCCGCCGTCGAATTCAACGAGATCAAACGGCGCGCCACCCGGGTGCCCGTTCCCCGGGATGCGCTGGCCGCGTTGCGGGGTCCTGGGATTGCCGTCATCGCGGAGGTGAAGCGCTGCAGCCCGTCCCGAGGTCCATTGGCTGATATCCCGGACCCGGCTGCGCTGGCGGTGGACTACGCCGAGGCCGGCGCACGCATGATCAGTGTTCTGACCGAAGGACGGCGGTTCGGCGGCTCGCTGGCCGACCTGGACGCGGTGCGGGCCGCGGTGGACGTCCCGATCCTGCGCAAGGATTTCATCGTGAGCCCCTACCAGGTGCATGAGGCCCGGGCGCACGGTGCGGACGTGGTGCTGCTGATCGTCGCCGCACTGGAGCAGAACGCACTGGAAGCGCTGGTCGACCGGGTCGAGTCACTGGGGATGGCCGCGCTGGTGGAGATCCACACTGCGGAGGAGGCCGACCGCGCGTTGGAGGCCGGCGCGACCCTGATCGGGGTCAACGCCCGGGACCTGCACACCTTGGACGTGAACCCGCACGTGTTCAGCAGGATTGCGCCTGGGCTACCGCCTGGCGTGCTGCGGGTCGCCGAGTCCGGGGTTCGCGGGCCGGCAGATCTGCTGGCTTACGCTGGCGCGGGTGCCGACGCGGTGCTCGTCGGTGAGGGTTTGGTGACCAGCGGCGACCCCAAGGCCGCGCTGATCCAGCTGGTCACCGCGGGGTCGCACCCATCCTGTCCCAAGCCGGCCCGGTAGGAGAAACCATGGTCAGTGTCCAGCCCGTTGCGCCTACCACCGCTCAGCCTGACCCTCGTGGTTATTTCGGGTCTTACGGTGGCCGGTTCGTGCCCGAGGCGCTCATCAAGGCTCTCGATCAGCTCACCGCGGTGTATACCGAGGCCCGGTCGGACCCGGAGTTCACCGCCCGGTTGACCGGCTTGCTCGCCGACTACACCGGCCGACCCTCGCCGATCACCGAGGTGCCGAGGCTGTCCGAGCACGCTGGTGGGGCGCTGATCGTGCTCAAGCGGGAGGACCTGAACCACACTGGCTCCCACAAGATCAACAATGTGCTGGGCCAGGCGCTGCTCACCCAACTGATGGGCAAACCGCGGGTGATCGCGGAGACCGGGGCGGGCCAGCACGGTGTCGCCACCGCGACCGCGTGCGCGCTGTTCGGGCTGGACTGCGTGGTCTACATGGGCGAGGTGGACACCCAGCGGCAAGCGCTCAACGTCGCCAGGATGCGGCTGCTCGGTGCCGAGGTGATCCCGGTGACGACCGGGTCCCGCACCCTCAAGGATGCCATCAACGAGGCGCTACGGGACTGGGTCACCAATGTGGACACCACGCACTACCTGCTCGGCACAGTCGCCGGGCCGCATCCCTTCCCGGTGATGGTGCGCGATTTCCACCGGGTTATCGGGTTGGAAGCCCGTGCACAGATGCTGGCCCGCTATGGCCGGTTGCCCGATGCGGTGGCTGCGTGCGTCGGTGGCGGTTCCAACGCGATCGGCATTTTCCACCCGTTCCTCGACGACCCGGCAGTGCGCCTGGTCGGTTTCGAGGCGGCCGGTGACGGGGTGGACACCGGCCGGCACGCGGCGACGCTGTCTTCCGGTGAGCCCGGGATGTTACACGGCGCGTTGTCCTACCTGCTGCAGGACTCCGATGGGCAGACCATCGAGACGCACTCGATCTCGGCCGGCCTGGACTACCCTGGGGTGGGGCCCGAGCACTCCTGGCTCAAGGACACCGGCCGGGCCGAGTACCGGCCGATCACCGACGCGCAGGCGATGGACGCCTTCCAGCTGCTGTCCCGCACCGAGGGGATCATCCCGGCGATCGAGTCGGCGCACGCGGTGGCCGGGGCGCTGCAGCTCGGCGCGGAGCTGGGGGAGGGAGCCTTGCTGCTGGTCAACCTCTCCGGTCGAGGCGACAAGGACGTGGACACCGCGGTCACTTGGTTCGGCCTGTTGGAGGAAACGCAGTGACCGCCCGGCTCGCGCCATTGTTCGATGCCTGCGCGGCGCAGCACCGGGCCGCGCTGATCGGCTACCTGCCCGCCGGCTACCCGACCGTGGATCGCTCGCGGGCGCTGCTGCACGCGATGCTCGACGGTGGCTGCGATCTAGTCGAGGTTGGGGTGCCCTACTCCGACCCGGTGCTGGACGGGCCGACTATCCAGGCCGCTGCCGACGCCGCCCTGCGCGGCGGGGTGCGCCTGCGCGATGTCCTCTCGGTGGTGGAGTCGATCGCCTCCTCCGGGGGCAGCGCGGTGGTCATGACCTACTGGAACCCGGTGCACCGCTACGGCGTGGACGCCTTTGCCCGGGATCTCGCCGCGGTCGGTGGACTGGGTGTGATCACCCCCGATCTGATTCCGGACGAGGCGCAGGACTGGCTGGTTGCGGCGCAGGCGCACGATCTGGACCGGATCTTTCTGGTCGCCCCCTCGTCGACCGACCAGCGCCTGGCCTCCACCGCGGCGGTGACCCGCGGCTTCCTCTACGCGAGTTCCGTCATGGGGGTGACCGGCGCCCGAGACGTGGTGAGCAGCGCCGCTGGAAAGCTGGTCAGCCGGGCCCGGGAGCACACGCCGGGACTGCCGGTGGGCGTCGGGCTCGGCGTGCGCAACGGTGCCCAGGCCGCCGAGGTGGCGGCCTTCGCCGACGCCGTGATCGTCGGCTCGGCCTTCGTCACTGCGGCTGGCGACGGCGAACCCGGAGTCCGCGATTTGGCAGCCGACCTCGCGGTGGGAGTGCGCCGCCCCGCTCCCCAACCTGCCTGACTGTCACGGTGGTGGTCCGGGTGAAAGGTGGTTATTGGGTGCCTGAGCGTCCCGGGCCAGGTCGGGAATTTCTATCACCACCACGCCGGAATCGGCAAGCAATTCGTAGCCTTGGCACTTTGCGACGAAGAAACTGGGTTCCCGCCACGCTATGACAACTCGGGGGATTCCCGCTGCGAGAATGAGCTGAGTACACGTACGCGGCCGCGATTTTCGTTGCGAGCAGGGTTCCAGTGTACTGTAGATCGTGGCTGTGGTGAGACGGGGGTCGTCACGTGCCAGCTTCGCCAGTGCAGATTCTTCGGCGTGCACCTGGCTGTCGGTTTCTCGGGAGTATCCCCGGCTAATCAATTCCCCATTGTGGTCAACAATGACGGCCCCGACAGAATAGGCGCCGGGGCTCGGTGGACACCGGTGGGCCAGTTCTATGGCCACCCGCATCCACTCATGGTCCGCAGGAGTTGGGCGAGTCATCTGGTCACCTCTCCCCCCGCCTGTCGGACTGATACCGTGTCGCGGTGCCAACCGCGATGTTTCTCGCCAATATTCCCAGCCCGGACCGCGGCGTCTGGTATCTGGGCCCGGTGCCGATCCGCGCCTATGCCCTGTGCATCATCGCCGCGATCATCGTGGCGATCATGTGGGGGGAACGTCGCTGGCAAGCCAGGGGCGGCCAGGCCGGCGCGGTGACTGACATCGCGGTGTTCGCCGTGCCGTTCGGCCTGGTGGGCGGCCGCCTCTACCACGTGGCCACGGACTGGGAGAAGTACTTCGGGCCCCAGGGAAGCCCGATCGCCGCGCTGAAGATCTGGCAGGGTGGACTGGGCATCTGGGGGGCGATCGCGCTCGGGGGTCTGGGCGCCTGGATCGGCTGCCGGCGCCGGGGCATCCCGCTGCCTGCGTTGGCAGACGCGGTCGCGCCCGCCATCGTGGTGGCGCAGGCGATCGGCCGGTTGGGCAACTGGTTCAACCAGGAGCTCTACGGCGGCCCGACCACGCTGCCGTGGGGATTGGAGATCCGCGACCGGGTGAACCCGGCCACCGGTGCCCTTGACCCGCTCAACGGGATCGCGCAGGGTCCGCTGGTGGAGATCGTGCACCCGACGTTCCTCTACGAGATGCTGTGGAACCTGGGTGTCGCGGCGCTCGTCGTGTGGGCCGACCGACGTTTCCGGCTCGGCCACGGGCGGGCCTTCGCGCTCTACGTCGCCGGTTACACCGCGGGCCGGTTCTGGATCGAGCTGATGCGCGCCGACCCAGCCACGATGGTCTTCGGGCTGCGCATCAACGTGATCACTTCAGTGGTGGTGTTCCTCGGCTCGGTGATCTTTCTGGCGCTGGCTCCCCGTGGCCGGGAGGAGCCGGACACGCTTGCGGCCAGCCAGCAGGTAGCGGTCGCCTCCTAGCGGGCGTGCTGGGCATCAGCAATCGCAACCAACCCGACATCTGCTGGCCAACGGGACTGTCTACGCTGAGCGGCGTGAATCGACGTGTGAAGATCGTTTGTACGATTGGTCCGGTTACTGCGACCCCGGAGAAGGTTCGGGAGTTGGTCCGGGCGGGGATGGATGTGGCGCGGCTGAACTTCAGTCATGGCACTCATGCGGAGCATG
>JBOHFG010000231.1:0-9782 GCA_050699575.1 Pseudonocardiaceae bacterium | reverse complement strand
CACACCCGCGCCACGGACTATGACAGGATCTCCGCTACGCGCGTGGGAGGGCACATGTCGTTTTATGGGGATCCGGACGAGCTCGATCACCTCGCCGGGCAGATCGAGAGGCGTGCTGAGGAGGTGCGCGACCACGCCAGCGGGATGGACGCCCGAGCGCGGGCGATGCGGTGGAAGTCGGTGGCCGCGGACCGGGCTCGGGAGACCGTGACCGGCGACCGGCGCAATCTGGATGAGACCGCGCAGCGTCTGGACGAGGCGGCGGCCCTCCTGCGACGGCACGCCCAGAACGTCCGGGAGACCATCGCGGAGATCAAACAGATTGAGCAGGCGGTCACCGCGTGGTTCAGCAAGGCGATCGTTGAGTTCAACAATGCCGTCGCCGAGTTCACGAACCTGGTGAACGACGTCGCCCGGGGCGTGGTCCACTGGATCACCGGCGAACAGCCCGAGCCGCCGAGGGAGCCGTGGCAGGGCTGGCCGCACCAGCCACACAACCTGCCGGCCTCCGGGGACAAACAGTGGCTTCAGGTCGGAGAATTCATGCGCAAGCAGGGAGTATCTCATTGACCGAGACCGCGTCGGTGCCCGCGCCGCACCGGCTCGTGCTGTCCGCAGGCGAGTACCAGCACGTGGTCGAACTGGCGGCGGTGGATATGCCACCGGGGTGGAAACCGACCGAAGGGTCACCTTCTGCCTCAGCCACATCGGAATTGACCGAACGTGGTGTATTGCAGCACAAAGATAACCGATTCACGGTCCATCCATCAGTACTGATGAACCTGCGAATCCTGGCCGCGCCGATGATTATTGTGGATACGACCGTGTCGATCGGCAATCGAGGATCGCATAGCTTGCATACGGTCGCCGGGCAGCTGGGCGCCTCACTATTCGCCCTGGATAACGGGGCTGTTGAATTGTCGATGTTCGCCGCGGTGAGCCTCGGGCAGGAGCTGATCAGGGCGGTACCCCCCGAGCACGATGCCGGCATCAGCGCTCAGCTCGGCGGACCTGTCGAGCTCGAGCCGCTGCCCAGTAGCCGGGTCCCACTGAGTGCGCTGCACGAGCTGGGCCTGGCCACGTTGCTGGCTAGTGCTGACCCCGACGCGCCCGGCGTGGTGCTTAGCCAACTGGACCTCTTCGCCGATCAAGCGCATCTCGTGCGGTGTCTTGGCCGTTCGGATGGTGTGCTCACGTCAGTGGTCTCGGGCCGGGCGCTGCACGGTGTCACGTCAACCGTGGTGATCTGGCTGCATCTAGACGCTGGATGGCTCGGTGTCCTGCCTGACCCGGATGGCTCGGGTAGGCAGCTGGTTCGGCTTGAACCAGCGTCCCGTACGGACCTCGGCACGTGGGTGGCACCGTTGATCGCCGGGGTGCTGTGATGACCAAGCCGACTGTGTCCAACATCAGCGTCAGCGGTGGTGCTGGCGGCATCGAAGCCCAGTACGAGGACCTGGCCGCCATGGGTCGGCTCACCGACGACGTCGCCGAAGACACCTTGCGCATCGCTGTCACCAGCCAGCAGTACCTTCGCAACCCCGACGTCATCGCCTCAGCGATCCTCGACCCCGCCGGCGCGGTCCGGTTCGAAACCGCCCTGCTGGCCGCGCTGGACGGTCCCCACGGACTCACAGCGACTTCGGCAGGTATCGGGTTGCGTGGCGTCGCATTCCGGGCGTCCGCGGAGGCCTACCAACTGTCCGACAAGTTCAGCGCGAAGGCGCTGGACACCATTCGTTGGCTGGAAGGAACTCCGATCGGCGCCATTGCCACGGTCGGGGTTCTGGCCGGCCCCACACTCGCCGAAGTCTACGGAGCTGACGGCGGAGAGTGGCAGAAGTTCCTGGTCGATCACCCCGGCACGGTGGACCAGGTGATCGGGATGTCACCGGGCTTGCTCAGCGGCCTGCTCGGTCGTGGGTACACCCTGGCCGATACGACCGCCCTGTTGGCCGGCCTGTACCCCGATGGCGCGCCCCGGATCACCGACGGTGGCATCGACCCGAATCAGACCCCGCCACCACAGGGACTGGGCGATATCATCGGTGGCCTACAACACCGAGATGACCCAGGGCGAGGAGACGACAACAACATTGATGTGCGCAAAGTGATTGGCGCCGAGGGCAAAGTATCCTACATCGTCGATATCCCCGGTACGAGAGTGTGGAACGCCCCGGGGCAGAACACCGGCAGTGCCAATGACCTCGGCGTAAACCTGGACGCAATGGCCGGTAACCCTACCGTTCTGGAGAAAGGAATTCAGGAAGCCCTGGGCCGATCCCATGTGGGGCCACACGATCCCGTGATGCTGGTCGGCCACAGTCAAGGGGGCATCGTCGCCGTCCGCGCCGCGAACGACTTCGTCACCAGCGGCCAGTACAACGTCACCCACGTGGTCACTGCGGGCTCCCCCATCGGCCGAGTTACCGTTCCGGACAACGTCCAGGTGCTGTCCCTGGAAAACCGAAACGACATCGTTCCCCACCTGGACGCCAGCAACAATCCCGATACCGCGAACCGCACAACGGTAACGTTCGACCAGCAGACCGGAACAATGGCAGGAAACCACCAGATCGCCGACAACTACACCGATGTTGCCAAGCAGCTCGACGACAGCAGTGATCCATCAGTTACAGCGTACACAAAAGGAATGGGCGACTTCACCAGTGGCTCCCAGGTCGAGACTTACCGATACAAAGTGGAGCGACAATGATCCGTCCCGCCGCAGTCACCGTACTCCTGGTGCTGATTCTGACGGGTTGCAGTGCCGTGGTCGATGACCACAATAAAGAGGCCAACGAGCTTGGCCGTCAGATCGTTTCTCAGCTGAAGGCCCAGCCCCCTGTTGCCGATGCCGACTACACCTTCAAGTCCAGTCTGGACGTATCTCCCCGCATGACGGTCTCAGTCCTGGTCGTACCGGCACAGGCCACACCGGACGTGGGCCAGAAATTAGTCGATCTCGCGATGGATATCTACTGGCAGTCTGCTGCCGACGTCAGGACATTCTCCGTCAGCATCTACTCAACCGCCGACCCACCGACAGCGGGCCAGGATAACCTGAAACGAGAGGTCAGCGGCGGAGAAATCCACCTTAACGCCGACCAACAGAACAAGAGCAAGGACCAGCGCAGGCTGGAACAAAAATTTGGCCCACGCCCAACCCCACCGAAATAGCACCGCTGCCGCGGCAGCACAATGACTGCGAGTCGCTTGGACTAGTTTCCGCGTGCGGGGCGCGTGTGACGTCGGTGACCTCCCGCTCGGGTTCGGGCACCGCCGCCGCCCGAAATGGGCCGTGCCCCATAGCTGAGAAAGTCGTCGCGTTGATCCCAAGCGGATGGCGGCCCGTGGTGGGTATCCAGCTCGGCGACACCGCCGTGTGGTGACGCAAAGCGCTGACCCTTGGTTGCCCGCTGGTAGCCGGCGAGGCCAAGAACTTCGGCTTGCAGCTCACCGACCTCCTCGGCAAGCTTCACCGCCTGGGCCAACACAAAAGCAGGATGACTACCCGCATCGCTGTCAAGCGCGAGCCGCAGACGCTCCGACTGCATTGTGGCCCAGTCGTTCAGGTCACGAACAGTCAAGCCAGGAGTCATGATTTCATCGATTCAGCCGGTGGGCTCCAAGGTTGCGACGCGGACCCTAGCACGACACCGTCAGGGCCGGAGAAACTCCACGTCGGTGTGGTGGTGGGCAAAACCCAGCTTCTGGTAGGTCCGCAAGGCAGCAGTGTTATCGGACTCGACGTAGAGCATCGCTTCCGGCGCCCCTCGCTTGCGCAGATAAGCCAGCCCGGCGACGGTCAGGGCGGCGCCCAGGCCGGAACCCTGGGCGTCGGGGTCCACCGCGAGCACGTAGACCTCACCGAGGCCGTCGGGATGCAGCTTGGTCCAGTGGAAGCCGAGCAACCGGTCACTTGGGTCCACCGCCAGCAGGAATCCTGTGGGGTCGAACCACGGCTGCGCCTCGCGCACCTCGAGCTCCCGGGTATCCCATCGGCTCTGCTCGGGGTGCCAGGCGAACGCGCGATCGTTCACCGCCACCACCGCGGCCTCGTCCGCGCCCGGCACGAACGCCCGCAGCACCACCCCGTCGGGGAGGACTCGTGGCGGAGTCGGATCGGCCAGCCCGCGACGCAACTGGAACAACTCGCGCCGGCGGGCCAGCCCGACGCGCTGGGCCAACCGCAGCGCCGCTGGATGCTCACCGTGCGCCCACACCCACAACGGTCCCGGCACCCGATCGAGCAGCGCGGTGAGCAACGCACCGCCCACCCCCCGGCGCCGGTGCCCGGGATGCACCGCGAGCTCGGCGGTGCGCCGCGCGCCGCACTCGTCCAGGCCCGCGTAACCGGCCAGGGTGCCCGCGGAGTCGTGCGCCAGCAGGTGAACCCCACTACCGGGATGCTGCAACCGCAGCGCAGCGGCTTCGGAGAGCGGACCGACGCCGTCCGCGACCGTGGTGGCGGCCAGCAGTCCCACCGCGGTGGTGAGCTGCTCATCGGACGGCTCGACGAGCCAGGTCAGCGCCAAGGCCACACCGTGGTCAACTTCGCTGTACGGGCAGTGATTCCGGGCCGACCCATTCGGGATCAGCGCTGTCCGCAACCTCGGCGTCCGGCTCCTGGGCGACCCGCTCCCGGGAGCTCATGCGGACCGGCCGGACGAACTTGTAGCCCACGTTGCGCACGGTGCCGATGAGCTGCTCGTGTTCCGGGCCGAGCTTGGCCCGCAGCCGCCGCACGTGGACGTCGACGGTGCGGGTGCCGCCGAAGAAGTCATAACCCCATACCTCCTGCAGCAGCTGGGCGCGGGTGAACACCCGCCCGGCGTGCTGCGCGAGGTACTTGAGCAGCTCGAACTCCTTGTAGGTGAGATCCAGCGGCCGGCCCTTGAGCCGGGCGGTGTACGTGGCCTCGTCGATCACGAGCTCGCCGAGTACCAGGGAGCTGCCGCGACCGACGGCGGATTCGGTGGCGCGCCGGGCGACCAGCAGCCGCAATCGGGCGTCCACCTCGGCCGGGCCCGCGGTGGGCAGCAGGATCTCGTCGGAACCCCAGTCGGCGGACAGCGCCACCAGCCCACCCTCGCCGATCACGACCACCACCGGCACATCCAACCCGGTAGATCCCAATAATCGGCACAAACTACGTGAACCGGCCAGGTCCGAGCGGGCGTCGACCAGCACCGCGTCATAGGGGCCAGCGTCTAGCAGGGCGGCGACCTCGGGGGCAGCCGACCGCACACCGTGCCCCAACAGCGACAGTGCCGGCAGCACCGAGTGCGGGCCAGAATCCGCAGTGAGCAACAAGAGCTCCATGCCCGCTCCCTCCTGCCGTGAGAGGCCAGCAGTACCGTCACCCGGTTGAACCCCCGGATGGGGTCGCGACCTATCACATGTGTTGCGGAGAATACCGTGCCCTCGCACTACTAACCCAAAACTGCACACGAAACGGAGAGGACGGTGGAGCCGAGTGCGCAAGTTGATCATTGTGGTGGTGGTCGTCGTGGCCCTGGCCGTGACAGCGGACTTCGTCGCCGCGGCAGCTGCCGAGTACACCGTAGCCAAACAACTGCGCCAGCAACTCGGACTGGCCGGTGACCCCTCCGTACGGATCAACGACTTTCCCTTCCTCACCCATGCCGTGGCCGGCCGGTATTCCGCCATCGACGTGCAGGCCAGCGGCGTATCGGTGGACCCGCTGCGCGACCTCGACGTGGAGGCGACGCTGCACGACGTCGTCGCACCACTGGCCGAGGTGAGCTCCGGCAACCTCCACTCGGTGCGCGCGGCGCGGGTGGACGGTCGGGTCCGGATCAAGGACAGTGACCTCGGGCGGGCGATCGGGATTGAGGACCTCCGGCTTCAACGGCCCTCTGACCAGGAAATCAAGGATTTGCTGCCGCCGGGTACGCCGACCGGGAACGCCACACCCAGCAACCGCGCGCCGGTCCGCATGGTGGCGACCACCGACCTCGCCGGCCGGCGCACCGAGATCGTCGCAATCGGCGTGATCGAGCTCACCGGGGACCTGGTCCGGATCACCACCAGCGAGGTGCGGTTGTCCAGGGATGGCGTCGGCGAGGCCAGCCTGCCGCGGGGGATCCGCCAAACCCTGCTCAAGGCACTGAGCACCGACGTGCGACCCGGCGGGCTCCCGTTCGCCGTCACACCCACCAGAGTCTGGGTCGAGACCGGGTCGGTGGTGGTGGAGGGCACCGCGAGCAACGTCATCCTGCGCCAGGCCGTTCGGTGATCGCCAGCACGCAACCTCCGTCTTTCTTCCGCTAGAGTGCTCTTCTGGTCGCTCTCAGCCGCACCCCCGCTCAACCCGGCAACCGGAGACATGGCCATGGTGCGGTTCACGACGTGGCTCAGAGCCAACGCCGACGGTTTTGTTGCGCTGTTGGTCGCCATCACAGTGGGCATCCTCGCGGTTTTTGAGGTACTCAACACCGCGAATGTCAACGCTGCCATCCTGCTCGTGCTGGCGCTGCTCGCCGTGACGCTGCTCAAAGACCGGCAAGACTCGAAGACCCTGACCGACACCTCCGCCGTGCGTCAGCTCAGCAGCGTCGAGATCAGTCAGGAGCACGCCGAAGCACGCCGCCATACCGAGCAGTGGACCTTCAAAGGGGGCACCGGAACCTTCCTGCGCGCGGTGACCCTCAAGGAGTGCGTCGAGCACGCCCGACGAGAGCAGCGCCCGCTGCGCATGCAGCTGGAGATCCTCGACCCAACCGACGCGGCACTGTGCACGATGTATGCCCGGTTCCGCTCGTCACTGACCCCCGGCCCGGATGGCACCGGGGAACCGTGGACCGTCGACCGCACCCGCAAGGAGTCCTTCGCCACGGTCCTGGCCGTCTGCTGGTATCGCCAGCACTTCGCCTTCCTCAGGATCGAGGTGGGCCTGTCCCAGGTGATGACCACGTTCCGCTGGGACCTCTCCTCACACAGTTTGATCATGACCCAGCATGACCAGTCCACCACTGCGCTGATGTTCGCGAAGGGCAAGCCGTACTACCGGGCCTACAGCCGGGAGCTGGACGCCAGCTTCCAGCAGGCGCGGCGGGTCGACCTCGACCAGGCCGCCACCCTGCAGCTGAGCAACGAACCGACGATCGACGAGACCCGCAGCCTGTTCACGATGCTGGGGCTGGAGCTGCCGCCCTCGTTCACTGACCGTGATGTCTCCGACATCATCGCCAAGGCCCTGCGGGCCAAGAACCCCTACCGGTGATCGCGATGAGAACCTACGACAGGCTCCAGCACGCCACGCGCAACGGCACAGCCAGGCAGGTCATCCCACAGTGGGCATCCAATGTCCTCGGTGACATCGCCCGAAACACCCTCAAGGTCACCGGGGTGCGACACCCGCTGGGGTTTTTGTGCCTTCCCGTCGAGCGAACCGGCGAGGACGGGATTTGCCTGCACGTCTGGAACGACAGCCTGGCGCAGATGAGCCCCACGACGTCCACGATCCATGCCCACAGCTGGGACCTGACCAGCTACGTGCTCTACGGCAGCGTGCGCAACAACGTGTTCAATGTCACCGATGCGCCGGATGACGCCGCATACCGCGTCTTCGAGGTCCACAGCGGAGCAGACATCGACGAGATACACGAGACCCCGCGGCTGGTTCGCTGCCAAATCAGGACCACTGAACTCAGCCACGGAGGCGACACCTACGCCCTGACCGCGGGTATTTTTCATGCCACGGTGGTCCAGGGTGCCGCGGCTACGGTGGCACTGGGCCGCAGTCGTGCGGGAACGCTGGATCTGTCGCTCGGTGGGATCAACCGGACGAGTCATCGGGTGCAGCGACAACGCTGTGCTCACGAGGAGACCGCCCAGGTAGTCCAGCTGGTCACCAAACAGCTCGGTACCGTGGACCGAGGGGACCCGTGAAAGGACCGTGGCCCCGGTGGACCTTGAGCAGGCCCGTAGCGTCGCGGTGACCGCGGCCGAAGCGGCGGGCGCACTGATCCGCTCGACAACCACCACGGACCTCGGCGTCCGCACCAAAAATGCCGGCGGCGATGTCGTGACCGAGCTCGACCTGGCCGCGGAGCACCTGATCATCGGGCAGCTCCGCGACGCCTTTCCGCACCATCGGATCATCGCCGAGGAGTCCGGCCTGCTCGACGTTGATGACAGCTCCTGGACGTGGCTGGTGGACCCCTTGGACGGCACCAACAACGTGATCATCGGTCTGAATGCCTTCGTCGTAGGCATCGCCTTGTGCGAGCACAAGGTGCCGGTGCTCGGCGTCGTCCACGATCCGATAGCCGGCCATACCTGGTCGGCGGTCCGTGGTCGCGGGACCCGTGGCCCAAGCGGGCCGACCCGGTGCCCGCCCTACCGGCCGACCGCGTGCGGACCGGTGCTGGCCTGGACGCAGGGCCACGGCGTGGCGCGGACCGACGACACGGCCAGAGCGATGCGGATAGTCCTGGAGTCGCGGGCAAGAAGGCTGCTCCAGCTGTGGGCGCCGTTGCTGTCCTGGGTGATGCTGGCGCGGGGGGATATCGCCGGGTTCGTGGGCTACCGGCCCGAGGCGATCGATTTCCCCGCCGGCAGCTTGATCGCGCAGGAGGCCGGCATCATGGTAGTTCGCCTGGATGGCTCGGCCTTCAACGAGCGGATCGACCTTCCCGAGGACGTCCGCAGCTTCGTAGCCGGACACCCGGAAGCCATCCATGAGCTGCTAGCCTTGGTCTGCTGCGCGCAGCAGGTCACCATCGACGGACTCACCGGGTGAGCAGCAGCGCCCCGACGCTCACCGCCAGCGCCACGACCGCCAGACCGAGACCGGTGAGCACGAACGCGCGCAGCGGAACGCGCAGGCCATGCTCACGGCAGGACTCCAGGCACAGCAAGGTCGCCAATGAGGCCCAGGGAGTGATGATCGGCCCCACGTTGGTGCCGATGAGCAGCGCCAACAATTGATCCCGGTTCGCCGCGGGAATGACCGCTTCGCCGGCGGTATAAGCGGGCAGGTTATTGAGGACGTTGGATAATCCGGCGCCAGCCAGCGCGGCTCGGTAGGACCCGATCCCATTGTGGTCCGTGCCGATGAGCGCCGTCATCACCTCAGCCAGGCCGAACCGGCTCAGCGTCGGCACCACCAGGAACAGCCCGGTCACGAAGACCAGCAGCTGCCAGGGAACCAGGTCCAGCCGCAGCGTCGCGCGATCGAGGACGGCAAAGGCGGCCACCACCACCAGCGCGGCACCGGCGGCGGCATAACCGATGTTCTGGCGGACGAACGGGATGGCGAGGATGAACCCCAAGCAGGCAGCTCCCGCCACCCAGAACAGGGCACGCTGCTGGGGCTGATCCAGCGTCAGCGGCGGCGGCGGAACGTAGCGATCGGCGCCCCGCGCACCCCGGCGCCAGTAGCAGAGCCAGAGAAAAAGCATCGTCGCCGCGATCGCGGCCAGCTGCGGGAGCCACATCCGGGCGGCGAACGCCGGTGCTTCGAGCGCCACCCGATCAGCGGCGAGCAGGTTGGTGAGGTTCGACACCGGCAGCAGCAGGCTCGCGGTGTTGGCCAGCCAGAGCGTGGTCATCGCGAGCGGGAGGGCGACGATCCGCGCCCTGGGCGCTAGGGCCAGCATCACCGGGGTGAGCAACACCGCCGTCGTGTCGAGGTTGAGGAACATGGTCGTGAGGGCGGCGAAGGCCACACAGCACACAAACAGCGCCAGGTAGTTGCCCCGCCCCGCGATCGCCATCCTGGTCGCGATGACGTCGAAGACCTGCGCCTGCCT
>JBOHFG010000230.1:0-1928 GCA_050699575.1 Pseudonocardiaceae bacterium | reverse complement strand
AACACCTCGTCCAGGTGCCCCTGATCCCCTGGTCGTGGCCGTCGGCGACGGAGCTGGTTCGCGGAGGTCTGCCCAAACGTGCGACACCACGCCCGGATCGTCTCGTGGGACACCACAATCCCGCGCTGCATCATCATCTCTTCACCCTCACGGAAACTGAGCGGGAAGCGGTGATACAGCCACACACAGTGACTGATGATCTCCACCGGGTAGCGGAACCCCTTATACGACGGCGCCTCAATACCCACCAGTCCAGCCCCTCCCCACCCAGAGCAACCCATCGATCATCCCAGCGACCAAGCAGCCCTACCAAGTTGACAGAGCCCCCCGAGGCTCTCTACCTGCGAAAACTCAGCTGCTGATCAGGGAAGATGCCAGACCGTTAGACGTTTCGGCCGTATCTCGGTCGGCCCCCTAGGTAGATCGATAGGCTCCAGTCGCTGAACGATGCCCAGATCAGAGCTCGAAGGTAGCCCGAAGTGCGTTGTCGATCTGCTCCATCTCAACGGTTGTTGCCTCGCCGACGCGCTCGATGAGTCGTGACCGAAGCGGGCGGTCGATCTCCACAAGGTTTGCCCAGCCGAATTCGCCCACGCGGACGGCGACGAGCGACTGCGGATCGGTGTCGGCGAAGTGCGCGCCGTAGACTGTGGGGACCGATGCGCTCGCGATGAGGCTGTCGGCGGAGAGGATCAGCCGCAACGGAGACCGGCCCTCACGCTCGATGACCGAGCGATAGCGCCAGACTTCGCCTCGTCTCAACGGTCGAGCCCAAGCTGCTGCAGTGCGGCCTGTTGCCCATCCGTATCGAGGGCGGCTAGCTCAGTCTCAACAGCGTCGAGGAACGCGTCTGTCTCCGTGTCGGCCTGAGCCTCGTACCAGCGCCCTATGGCGGCGGCGGCCTCTTTGACCTGGTCCTGGCGAACCAGACGCTCGAGGTAGCCGGAGGCACCTCCCCGGGAGCGTGCCCCGCACTGGCGGACCCGCGCCGCGACGCCGGTATCGAGGCTCACAGTCAGTCGCTCTTTCTGCATATCGCATAACATACCCCACCGCGTCATCGCCGCCCTGGACCGCGCCCTCGCCCACGGCGCCGAGATCAGCGTGTCCGGGATCATCGCCCGCGCCGCCGGCGTCGACCGCAGCTTCCTCTACCGACACCGTGACGGGGAGCGGAACATTCCGTGGGAGAGGGAGACCGACCAAAACCGTGGGAGATCAACTTTTCGAGTGCCCGGTGATCCTTCGGCGCCGCCAGTTGCGGATCTCTGTGTCGGTGGTGGCGTCCCGCTGGTCGGCCTGTGACGAGGATGCGTACCGGATCCTGAGCGCTCCTGGTCAAGCGGCCTCAAGCGTTGACGATCATGATCTCCGGGTACCGGGAAGAGCCAGGCGATGACAGCGGCGAGAATGGGGCACCGCTATGTCCGTCGTGGATGGCGTTTGCCCAGCTCAGATACCCTGCTGCCGCACAGAATAGGCCACGGGTCATCACAGATTCCGGCGTCCGACATGGCCGCCGCGACTACTGTCTACGCGCTCGATCAGCCGCGACTCAGGATCGTGTTCCGATCCTCGTTCTAGCGTGAATTGCACTGGATGCGATTTCAGGTTGGTTTGCGGTTTATCCGCCGGTGATCTCGTCATCCAGCTGTTGGCCTGCCGGTTTCGGAGCTGCTCCAGGTAGCGGAGGGTAGCAAGGTTGGTCCTTGACCTCCTGGAGTGCTCGGTGTCGCGAGTGCGGTTGACCAGCCCCAATACACCACCGGCGGCGCTAGATGCGATGATGTCGCATTCAATACGATCGACGGAGGGTGACTGTTCGTGGGTGGAGAGAGGGTCGCGCCAGGCTCAGCGGGGCTGCAGCTGGCGGCTGGGGTGGGACTGCTGCGGCCGGAGGAGCAGGTGTTCACCGCGATGCTGGACGG
>JBOHFG010000229.1:0-15876 GCA_050699575.1 Pseudonocardiaceae bacterium | reverse complement strand
GGGTGGTGGCGTCCAGGAACGCCCGAGCTTCGTCATCGAGCTCGACGATGGGCGGCACAGCGGGGTTGCGGTGGCCGTCGTTTCCGGTCATTCCCAACATGGCGCGGGTGGTGGTAAGTCGCTTGTCGTCCCAGAGGTAATGATCGGGCCGGTCCGCGCTGGTCCACTCCGCGGCCGCTTGCTCGACTGCCCGGGCGGCGCGCAGAGCGGCGATGACGTCGGCGCGGGCGACCTCTAGGGGGCACCACCCGGTGAGGAGAGCCTCATGGGCCACGGTGAGCCACACCTGGCCGATGTCATCGGTGTCGCTGAGCAGCAGGCGGCGCTCGACGAAAACTCCCAGCGCGGCCCGCAACGGCGCGGTCAAGCTGGCGAGTTTGATCCGACGCCTGGCACGGCGACCGGTCTCATCAAGGGTGACCAGACGAGTGAGTCCGGCCAGCACCTCGCGTTCGGTCAGGCCGCTGGCCCGCACCGCCTCGGCGAGCGCGACGTCGGCATGCCGGGCCAGTGCGCCGCGGACCCCGCCGAGGTCACGGTAGCGGGCCAGGCTCAACGTAGCTCCTGCGGACAGGCCGTCGGCCAACTGGCGCAGCGTGAAAGCGAGCAGCGGCAGGGCCTTCCCGTTGTCGGTGTCGGCGATCAGCTGGCCCACCAGTCCGTCATCCAAGCGTAACCTGGCCAACCTGGCCGGTTGTTCAATGACGTCGCGCAGCATTTCCCGGTCCAGCGGAGCCAACACGTAGGCCTCGATCGGCACACCGGCCAGCGCGGGGAGATCACGGAGATCGTCAAGGAACTCCGAGCGCATCACCGCAACCACCTGCACCGGGCCGGCGATGGCCTCGCGCAGCAGCCGCGTGAATCGCTGGAGGGCGGCCGGGGTCGTCCGGGTGAACAACTCCTCGGCCTGGTCGATCGAAACCAGTAGCCGCCGCTGGTTCGTGCCCGGGCTGGCGGCTAGCAGGTCGTCAGCCACGCGGTGTAGGCCATCGGTGCCGGCTTCGAGCCTGCTGCGGACGTCACTGGATGACCAGCCCAACTCCAGATGCTCGGCGGTGTTCGCCAACGCCCGGGCCAGCTCGGGCAACGGATCACTACCCGGCACCAGCGAAGGTACCACCAGCCATGTCGAGTCCCTGTCGAGCATCGGCACCACCGCGGCGTTCAACAAGGACGACTTCCCGCAACCCGAGGGCCCGACAACGGCCATCACTCCGGCGGTGCCACGCAGCCGATTACCCACCTCGCGAGCCTCTGCGGCACGACCGAAAAATACCCGACTGCGCACCGCGGTGAACGGCTCCAACCCCGGGAACGGCGAACGATCTTTCGGCCAGTCCAATGCCCCAGTGTCATCGACCCGGCGCAATGTCCTTACCAGGGCGGCGGCTGCCGAGTCCGGCGCCATGTCGATGTCCGTGACGGACCTCAATAGCGGGTCATCCACACCAGGCTCGGCCTGTACCGGCAGCAGCAAGTCGCCCATCGACTGCGCGAAGGCGACTTCGAATGCGCACTGTCGCGACGCCACGTAGGCTGACGTGACCACGCAGACCATGGCGTCGGCCCACTCCAGCCGCTGGCGTAGCCATTGCTCCCATTCCTCGCCGACAGCGATGTAGTCATGCGTATGCTGGTTCAGGAATACTTGATGGCCGTCCGCGACCAGCTGGCGCTCCAGCTCCTCGGCCAGTGCTCGGTCCTCGATGGCGTGGCTGACGAATACCCTCGCCGACGCGCCTCTCCGGACAGCAACGGCGACAGAGCCCGAAGACGACGGTGATTCCTCGACCGGCCATGACTCGGGATCGGCCTCGAAGGGGTCATCTGGCGTGGTGGACACGATGGCGCTCAACCCGGCCTCGACATCAAGGACATCACGCAGGCCAGCGACGAGGTCAGCGTGCCGCGCGGGAATCATCGCTTCGCGCAGGCCTGCCTCAAGGTCAAGAGTCGCGGCGAGGTCGTTGACCAAGGCGTGGTGCTGGTCCGCCAGCCACCGGTCCAGACCCCCCTCCGGCAGGGAAGCGAAATCGCTCATTGGTCGTCACCTGTCGCGCTCAGGTGCTGGGCAAGCATTTTGCGGGCCTTGCTCAGGCTGGACCGGACCGCGGCACTCTCGATCTTCAGTTCCTG
Source organism: Pseudonocardiaceae bacterium (assembly GCA_050699575.1). Taxonomy (GTDB): domain Bacteria; phylum Actinomycetota; class Actinomycetes; order Mycobacteriales; family Pseudonocardiaceae. Next base: position 13,737 of record JBOHFG010000229.1, on the reverse strand, counting down.
GGCGATCTCCGTTGGGGTGTACCCCTCTAGCGTCCACGCCATGACCTGCCGTTGCCGCGGCGGAAGCAGGTCAAGCAGGCGGAGGACCTCGTGTTGTTGTTCCCAGGCGGTCACGTTGGTCAGCGACCGCAGCAGGGAGCTGTGCTGGGGAATCTCGCCGGCTGGGTCTTCTGGCTCAACGCGGGCGATGTGCCGAGCCAACGCCCGGGACGCCACCCGCCGCACCCAGGCCTCGGGCTCGCGGATCGTCGACCAGTACCGGTACGCCTCGCTCATGGTCACCTGGGCGAGGTCAGCGGCGTCAGGCAGCCGCGCACCCTGCCACACCAGGAACCCGACCAAGGTGGGGACGAACCGGCGGTAGAAGGCGCTGAAGGCCGCATCGACCGTCGGAGCTGGCCCTGGAGCGACGCTCTGCTGACTCCGTGGCTGGTCAGGCACAACAGGACCACCGGCTGGCAGCTCGGACTCATCCATGGTCAACCTCACTAGCCCGGGGGCGGTCAACGGTCAACCTCAGCCAAGTGCCATCCGGCTGTCCCTCATCGATCTGGCTGCCCTCCGGCAGGGCACGAGCGATCGCGACCAGGTAACGGTGGCGCTCCCGCTGCCGCTGTGCTTGCCAGCCTAACCGCAGCTGCAGCGCGAACAGCCACAACAGCCCCCGCGTACCGACCACCGCGACCACCCACACCAGGCTCGTCGTCATGATCGGGCTCCTTGCCATCCTCGGCGGCTGTGTCCTCCTTGCCTTGTTAGAGGCGCCGCCAGGCGGCAACGTGAACCCAGCCCACAAAGTTTTTCGACGCCGAATTCCGGGGGACCGCGCGATGACCGGCCGCAGACGACCCGCGATTATCTTGAGGCTTGGTCACGGTGGGATGGACTGTGCTTTACGCGATGAGTAGCTTGGTGCGGGCGCGGTGGACGAATCCGCGCCGTTCGCGCGCAGCGCCAGCTCGGCCGCCATCGCCTTGCGCTCGGCGGCGCCGACCAAGCCGTGCGACAGGTGCAGCACGGCATCGGGTTCGGCCAGATGCGCTGGCACCTGGCCGGCCGTGCCGAGCGCGGCCAGGGTTTCCAGCAGCTCGGGTACGGTCAACTGCTGCAGGGCCTGCCGTGCGGTCATGACGGGCACCATAGCGGTTGATCATTGGGCGAGCCTGGAACGAGCCCACACACCTGGGCGGACCCGCCTCCAGACGCGCAGGCTCGACGTCAAGAAGGGCGACCGCTGACGAATGGGTCGCGTTACGCGGAGAAGCCACCGAACAACTCACCGTCATCGTGGTCCGGTTCGATCAGCACGGTGGGCAGCGCGAGGCCCAAGCCACGCCGACTCCGGAGCGCCAACCCGCACGCCAGGAGAATCCCTGGAAGGGTTTTATCGGTCACGGTTGTCGACGACGACCTGGAACGGGTGGTGGTCGCTGCGGGTGAGGAGGAGCAGGGGTGGGGTGGTGGTGAGGTCGGGGGTGTCGGTGAGCCCGCCGATGCGGTGGGTCTGGGTGATGAGCGCGAAGTCGCGGTCACCGACGAGGTTGGTGATGTGGCGGGCGTTGCCGGCGCCGCGGGGGTCGCGAAGGAAGCATTTGGCGGCCCCGAGGGTGCCCAGCGCCAGGCAGCCGGAGAGCAGGAACACGGTGGTGTCGGCGAGGGTGATCCTGGTGACCACGCTGAGGTCGGCGAGCAGTTGCCCGGTCGCGGTGCGCGTGGGGCTCAGGTGGGTGTCATCGACGCCCGAGACGACCAGGTGGGCATCGGCGGGCTCGCTGCTCTGGAAGCGGATCGGGAGGTGGGGGTGGAATTCGCGGTGCTTGCTGTTCCAGGTCGGGGAGCCGATCACGATCAGGGTGCCGGCGCCGGCCTCGTAGTACTCCGAGGGGGCGAAGTCGTGGATGCTGGCATGGGGGAACAGATGGGCCAGGCGGACCCGGACGTAGACCAGGGCATCGAGGTCGGTGAACTCGCCGTAGCGCGTGAAGTGCGGGTCACCGGGCGTGGCGGTCGGGGAGCGGGTGTGGGCAGGTAGTTCGGAGCACACGATGTTCACCCGGGAGGTGTCGGTCAGGCCCCAGAACTCGGTGAGGTCGGCGTGCTGGCGGGCCTGTTGGTCGGTGCCGCTGGCGGTGCTCGGTGTGCTGTGGGGTGGGTAGGGTCCGGTCGCGATGAGCATCGCGAGGGTGTCCAGTGCGTGTGATGCCGTCCGGCGGACGGTCTTGACGGTGCGGCCTAGCAGTGTGGCCAGGGATTCTTGGCGTTGTCCCAGGGTGGGGTGGCTGTGTTCGCCGAGGAGGTTGAACTCGACCTGGGAGTGTAGTCGTTCGCGCTGGGCGAGGGCGTCGATGGCGCGGCGTAGCGCGGCGACCATCCGGGGCATGTCCTCGGCTTGGCCGGTCAATGACCCTTGGCTGGCCAGCAGCAGGTCCTGTAATATGGGGTGACAGGGACTGGACCACGCCGGGGTGTCCCAAGGCGGGGCAGCGCCGCAGGCATTCCAGCTCGGCGCGGATCTGTTCGGTCGGCAGCGGTGGCCCGGGAGCGGTCATGTGTCCATGATCTGTCCGCGCCCCGCCCGGATGTCCAGCACACGACCCGGAGATTGGCCTATCGGTGCACTCCTGACTGAACCAGGCTGATCACAGTGAAGCGACCCTGCCGCAAGGAGCTTGGTGATGTCGCCTGGAGCGGTGCTCAACCCCGATGAGCTCGGCCCGGACCCCACCGTGGGCATGGACCTGGCCGTCGCGCTGGGGATCGGTGCGGTGGAGATCCGCACCGCCTGGGGACACAACGCCCTGCGTTTGGACGACGCCCAGGTGCGTGAGATCCGTCGGCAGGCCGATGCGCGGGGGTTGGAGGTCGCGGCGTTGGCCTCGCCGTTGTGGAAGTGGTGCCGGCCCGAGGCGACACCGGGGCGGGTGGACAGTTTCGGGTTTCCCACCCGCGTCCCGATCAGCGAGCGGGAACGGTGGGTGCGCCGAGCCATTGAGGTCGCCGGCCTGCTGGGGGCTGGGCGGGTGCGGGTGTTCTCGCACCTGCGGGTCGAGCCCGAGCTGACCGAGGACTTCACCGCCGACCCGCTGCTCGTCCGCGCCCTGGCGCTGTTCAGTGAGAAGTGGGAGAGGAAATATCCCGCGATTATCCGGCTGTGGACCAATGCGTGGCCGGAGTTTGTGCCGTTCCTGCGGTGTGGCCAGGAGATCCGCAAGATCATTTGCACGGCGAATGCGATTGAGTCGATTAATGCCCGGATCCGGCGGGCGGTCAACGCCCGGGGGCACTTCCCGACTGAGCAGGCCGCGCTGAAGTGCGTCTACCTCGCGGTCATGAGCCTGGACCCCACCGGCAGGGGACAGCAACGCTGGTCCATCCGTTGGAAAGCCGCGCTCAACGCCGTCGAGATCACCTTCGACGGGCGCCTGTCCGCCGGACGGAACTAAGATCCACTAAAATCCAGTTACACCGTTCACTTGACAGACGCGGCATCGCGGTTAGTGGCAGGTAGGCGGTGCGCGGCGCAGTGAACTGTCAACCATGCGGTTGTCGGTGCTCAGCTACGCGTGAGGGCGAGGGCAACTGCGTGCTGGGCAGTGGTGGCGGAGGTGGTCGGATCCGGCAGCGGGGTGCCGTTGTGGGCAAGGATGGCCCAGCCGCCGAGGGTGATCACGGGAATTCCGCCGCGTCGTTTGGCCAGGGCGATCTCGGACAGGGTGCCCCAGGAGCCGCCGATGGCGATCACGGCATCAGCGGACCAGGCAATGACCGCGTTGCGGGCTTCGCCCATGTTGGTCACGATCACCGCGGAGAGGTCGGGGCAGGCGTCCTCAGCGGTGTCGTTGGGGCGGACGCCGATCACGAGGCCGTTCTCGGCGCGGGCTCCGGCGGCGGCAGCGGCCATGACGCCGGTACCGCCGCCGCAGATGACAACGGCACCAGCCCTGGCGAGTAGCTGTCCTACCTCGTAGGCGCGGGTCGTGTCTTCGTCGGTGCAGTGGCGGGGCCCACACACGGCGACCTGCACGGGCATGCGCGAGTCCCCTTCCCGTCAGGTGATGATCAAGTTAGACAACCTCGCTGGCGGCAGCCGGCCGCCGGAGGCGATCGGCATCAGCGGCGAGGCGCTCAATCCACCGCAACGTCCAGTCAACAACTCAGCTGTCGGTGATCTGTCCGTGGTCGACGTTGATGTGCCGGTTGGTCGGTACCGCTTCGAGCATCCGGCGGTCGTGGGTGACCAGCAGCAATGTGCCCGGGTACGTCGTGAGCGCCGACTCGAGTTGTTCGATGGCGGGCAGGTCGAGGTGGTTGGTCGGTTCGTCCAGGACCAGCAAGTTCACCCCACGCGCCTGCAGCAGGGCCAGCGCGGCCCGGGTGCGCTCACCGGGCGAGAGCGTCGCCGCACACCGTAGGACGTGCCCGGCGCGCAACCCGAACTTCGCCAACAGGGTCCGCGCGTCCGCCGGCACCAGGCCCGACGCGACACCGAACGCATCGAGTAGCGACTGCCCACCGAGAAACAGGCCACGGGCCTGGTCGATCTCACCGACCACCACACTGGGCCCCAGCCAGGCGCTGCCCTCCACCAGCGGCAACCGATCGAGCAACGCACCCAGGAGCGTCGATTTGCCCGAGCCATTGGCTCCGGTGATGGCCACCCGGTCCGCCCAGTCGATCTGCAGGTCAATCGGGCCGAGCGTGAAAGCACCACGGTGAACCACCGCACCGCGCAACACCGCCACCACCGCCCCGGCGCGCGGCGCGGTGGTGATCTCCATCCGCAGCTCCCATTCCTTACGCGGCTCCTCGACCACCTCCAGCCGTTCGAGCAACCGGTCGGTCTGGCGTGCCTTGGCGGCCTGCTTCTCGCTCGAGTCGATGTGGGCGGCGCGGATGAACTTGTCGTTGTCCCTGGGCTTGCGCCGGGCGTTGCGCACGCCCTTGTCCGCCCACGCCCGCTGGGTCCGGGCCCGCGCCTGCAGGCTCGCACGGGTTTCGGCGTACTCCTCGAACTCCGCCCGGGCGTGCTGGCGGATCACCTCCCGCTCCTCCAGATACCCCGCGTACCCACCGCCGTAGTGGCGCACCTGTTGCTGCGCGAGGTCCAGCTCGACCACCCGGTGCACCGACCGGGCCAGGAACTCCCGGTCGTGGCTGACCAGGACCGTGCCAGCCCGCACACCAGCCACAAACTGCTCCAACCGGCGCAGACCATCCAGGTCGAGATCGTTAGTCGGCTCGTCGAGTAGGACGATGTCATACCGGCTGAGCAGCAACGACGCCATCCCGGCCCGGGCGGCCTGCCCACCGGAGAGCGCGGTCATCGGCTGGTCTAGATCCACCGCCAACCCCAGATCCGCGGCAACCTGCTCAGCCCGCTCCGCCAGGTCCGCGCCACCCAGGCTCAGCCATCGGTCCAAAGCTGTGGCGTACACGTCATCCGCCCCCGGGATGCCGGAGGCCAGCTGCTCAGCGGAGCAGTCCAGGTCACCCTGCGCGACAGCGACACCGGTACGCCGGGCCAGGAAGGCACGCACCGTCTCACCCGGGCGGCGCTCAGGCTCCTGAGGCAGGTACCCAACGGTCGCGGTCGGCGGATGACGCTGCACCACCCCGTGCTCAGCAGGCGTCAAACCCGCAAGGATCCGCAGCAACGTCGACTTACCAGCACCGTTGGCACCGACCAGCCCGATGACGTCACCCGGCGCGACGACAAGGTCCAACCCGGAGAACAAGAGCTGGTCACCATGGCCGGCAGACAGCTCCTTGGCGATGAGCGTGGCACTCATGCTCAGGCGTCGGGGCGGTCAGTGGCGGGGCGGCCGGCGGCGGGGTCCCAGGACAGGCCGGGCTGCCCCCAGCCTTGGGCCTTGAGCATCTTCTTCGCCTCGCGGGCGTACCGGCCGACCAACCGGTTGAGGTACAGCGTTCCGTCGAGGTGGTCGGTCTCGTGCTGGAGGCATCGGGCCAGCAGGCCGGTGCCCTCGACGGTGACCGGTGCGCCGTCGGCATCGACGCCGGTCACTTGCGCCCAGGCGGCCCGCCCGGTGGGGAAGGATTCACCGGGTACCGACAGGCAGCCCTCCCAGTCATCGTCGGGGTCGGGCATGGTCTCGGGTCGCTCGCTGGTCTCCAGCACTGGATTGACCACCACACCCCGTTGCCGCGCGCCGTGCTCATCCGCGCAGTCGTAGACGAACAGGCGCAGGTCCACGCCGATCTGGTTGGCGGCCAGCCCGACACCCTGGGCCGCTGCCATGGTGTCGAACATGTCGTCAACCAGTGCGTGCAGCTCCCCGCCGAAGTCCGTCACCAGTCTGGTCGGGGTATGCAGCACCAGGTCACCGACGATGCGGATCGGACACACAGCCATGATGCGGCACAGTAATCGTTGGCCTGCTCGGCCCTACGCCCGGACGTGCCAGTCCCTGCTGGGGAGGTACCAGTGGGGCGCCGTCGGTTCGTCTCGGCCACCGCATGGTTCAATGCCTGGAGAATCACACCACTGTGATTCTCCAGGCGCGGGATCGCGAGCCGAGGAGTGCCATGGACGCCGCACAGGCGCTGTACCCGATCGATGAGCAGCAGTCCGCGGATTCGGGGGAGTTGAGCTGCCGAGAGTGCGAGATGTTGGCCTTCGAGCGGCAGTGGTGGAAGTACGCCGGGGCCAAGGAGCAGGCCATCCGCGAGCTGTTCGACGTCTCCGCCACCCGCTACTACCAGGCGCTCAACAGCTTGATCGACCGGCCAGAGGCGCTCGCCGCTGACCCGATGCTGGTCAAGCGGTTGCGTCGGCTGCGGTCCGGTCGCCAGCGAGCTCGGGCCGCGCGCCGGCTCGGCGCTGAGTCGAAGTAGGTCATGAGCACCTCGAAGGGGACCGGTGCCAGTAGTCGGCTGCGTATTGCCGGTTTGATGATGTTCACGGTGGCCGTCATCGCCATCCTGATCGGGTTGGTGGTGGCCGTCAGCCGTAGAGAGCCGGCCAGCGCCACGGGGGAGTTCCTGGTTCCCCCGACCACCGCTCCGCCGAGCCGTTCCGTCATTGCTTACCCACCACCAGTGCCGTTGATCCCCGCCGAGGCGCCGGTGGTCTCGCCATCCGTTCCGGCACCTGCTTCATCCTCGGTTTCCCCGGATGCCGGCGAGCGCGCGCCGGTCAGCGGCGAGCGCCGCCAACGCGGTGAGGTGCGGGTCTACAACAACAGCACCATCCGTGGCCTGGCTGCGCGAGCAGCGCGCGACCTCGCTGCCGCAGGGTGGACGGTGATCGAGGTCGGCAACTACGCATCAGGGACGATCCCGACAACCACCGTGTACTACCAGGAGAGCACCGATCAGCAGCCCTCCGCGCAGACTCTCGGTGCCGAGTTCGGGATGCGGGTCGAGCCCCGGTTCGCCGGCATCGCGAACGCCGGTCCGGGCCTAATCGTGATCGTCACCAACGACTACTCCCGCTAGCGGCGGCCGGCGGCGTAGCCGGCCAGCTCGGCGACCTGCACCGGGTCCATTGACGGGCCGACGGCCTGGCGGGCCGCAGCCAGCTGCGCCGCGGTTATCTCGGTGGCCTCCAGCGACTCCCGCATGGCGGTCAGTGCGGCCTCGCGGATCAGCGCCGCACAGTCTGCCGCGGAGTAACCCGCCAGTTCACCGGCCAGCGCGTCGAGGTTCACGTCGGCCGCCAGTGGGGTGTTGCGCGCGGTGGACCTCAGGATAGCTGCGCGTGCGTCGGCATCCGGTGGTGGCACGTACACCAGCCGCTCCAACCGGCCGGGCCGCAGCAGTGCCGGGTCGATGAGCTCAGGCCGGTTGGTGGCGCCGAGCACGACCACATCGCGCAGTGGCTCCACTCCGTCCAGCTCGGTGAGCAGCGCGGCGACCACCCGGTCGGTGACGCCGGCGTCGGCGGACCCGCCTCGCCGGGGCGCCAGCGCATCGATCTCGTCAAGGAAGATCAGCGCGGGGGCGGCGTCGGACGCCCGGCGGAACAGCTCCCGCACCGCCCGTTCCGACTCGCCGACCCACTTGTCCAACAGCTCGGCGCCCTTGACCGAGAACACAGTGAGCGCACCGGAGCCGGCCAGTGCCCGGATCAGGAAGGTTTTGCCGCAGCCGGGTGGGCCGTAGAGCAGCACGCCGCGCGGTGGGTCGATGCCGAGCCGGGTGAACGAGTCTGGGTAGCGCAGCGGCCACAGCACCGCCTCGGTGAGCGCCTGCTTGGTCTGCGCCATGTCGCCGACGTCAGCCAGCGTCAGTCCACCCGTGGCGATGATGTCCGACGTGGACATCGTGATCGGGCGGACGGTGTCCAGTGCGCCGATCAGGTCCGACTGCATGATCACCAGCTGGGCCTCGGTGGTTGATGACCGCAGCGCGGCGCGCAGTGCTGCCTCGCGGCGCAGCGCGACAAGATCAGCAGCGACGAACCCCGGGGTGCGCTCACCCACCGCCGGAAGAGTGACGTCAGCGGCCAGTGGTACCGCGCTCAGCAGCACCCGGAGCAGCTCCGTGCGGGTCCGGGCGTCGGGCAGCGGAATCGACAGCTCGCGATCGATCAGCTCCGGCGCGCGCAACCGCGGATCTACTGACTCGGGGTGCGCGGTGGTGACCACCAACGCGACGCGGTCCACCGCGGGCGCCAGTGCCTCGAGCACGACCGTGGCCAGCGGCGGTGGGTCGGTGGCGGGGAGCAGCGCTTCGACGTCGGTGATCAGCAGTACGCTGGGTTGTCGATGGGTCGCCGCGGCCACCGCGTCGTGCACCCGCTGGGCGGCAGTTCCGGGTGCGACCGCTGCCACGCTCGGTGCGGCTAGCTCGATGACCTGGGCTCCGGCGTCCCGGGCTACCGCGTGCACCATCGTGGCCTTGCCGACGCCTTCCGGGCCGTGCACCGCAACCCCGAGCCGGGTGCTGGTGCCCAGGCTGCGGAGCAGGTCGGGTCGGTGAAAGGTGAGCTCGAACCACTCGGCCAGCCGTCGGGCGGCGTCCTGGGCGCCCACCAGATCGGCCACGGCGACGACCGGAGTGGGGTTGGGGGCATGCGGCTGGGTGGGTGAGTCCCCAGTGCGCGGGCCGTCGCGCCAGCCGACCACCGTGGACGGGTGTGGGGCAACGGGCCCGGCCGGGTCGGTGGCGGTCACGGTGAGCAGCTCGCTGGTCCAGGTCATCCCGATCACCGAGGCCAGCCGGCTGCGCACGGCCGCAGCGTCGGATCCGGGCGCCAGGTCCTGCGGGAGCAGGGACACCGCATCCCCGGCGGTGAGCACCTTGCCGGCCAGCGCGAGCCGCAGCGTTTCGGGGCTCAACGAACGGCTGACCAGCACGGACCCGGTGACGGTGATCGAGCGGGCCGCGGGTACCTGCACCGGTGTGAGCACCACCGTGCCCCCCTCGGTCAGCCCCAGGTTGGACAGCGTCAGATCATCGAGCAGCGCGATGCCCGGGGCGCTCGGTCCGGCAGCCGCCAGCGCGGCGCTCACCCGGGCTCCCGTGAGCCGCACCGCGTCCCACGGCCGCAATCCCAGCGCGTCGAGCACCTCCTGGTGCAGCCGCACCACCCCGCGCCGGGAGTCCAGCGCCGAGGTGCTGAGCCTGGCGATGAGAGAGATCTGGGGCGCGCTCACGACGTCGGAGCTTACGAGGTTGTGGTCATATGCCGGATCACGTGGCGGTGAGAACTGAACAGGTGTATCTGGCTGATGCAAGCCCCGATCTGTCCGGTAGGGTCTGCGCCCGCAGTGCTCGACTCAACCTACTGTGCCGTTGGAGTCATGATGAGCAGCGTGGAAGCAGCTGAGCCGGCAGACGATGAGTTGCTGGTGGACTTGCGGGCGGCTGTGGGCCAGGTGCCGGCCGCCCTGCGGGAGAGGGTCGGCACCCTCGGTTTGTTCACTGGAGTGCTACTCGATCCGGGCGCCGGGGGCGCTGCCGGGCAGAGAGTGGGCGAGCGCTGAAGGCCAGGCTCACCTGGCCGGTGGGTCGCGTTTACGCCGGTGGGTTGCGTTTACGGGTTGCGTTTACGACGCCACTACCGGGAGCAGTGCGCGCAGGCGGGCCAGTGCGCGTTGCCGCTGTGGTCCGATCGAACCGCGCGGAAGGCCGAGAAGGCGGCTGATCTCGTCGTAGCTCGGTGCCGGGTCGGCCGTCAGGACACCCAGCAGCGTTTGATCACGCTCGGGCAGCTTGCGGAAGGCGGCGAGCACCTCGGCGTGGTAAGCGCGACGCACCACCAGGTCGTCCGGGCGGTCGGCGTCCGACTCTGACTCGTCCAGCATGGTGCTGTCGCCGACCGGCACGTATGAGCGGTTTCGTTTGATGTTTTTGAGGCATTCTCGTCGGGCCGCGGTGGTGATCCACGCGGCCATCCGTTCCGGCGACCGAAGTTTGTCCAGATGTTGCACGGCTCGCAGCCAGGTTGTCTGGTACACATCCTGGCAGTCGGCAAAGGACAGGTGATGAGATCGCGCGACGGTCCATACCAGGGGTGAGAACCGGTCCACCAGGGTGCGCCACGCCTGCTCGTCGCCCGCCTGGCAGGCGGCTACCAGCTCTCTCATCCGGTCCTCCAACGGCCCCTGCTGTTGCTGGCCTGATCGAGAAGCAAAACTCCCGTTCGGAAGCGTCGACGACCGTGCTGAGGTGTCGACGAGGCCCCCCGTCTCACACATCAGTTCGTCCGCTACAGCGTACGAACTTCCTAGTCAGCATACGCCCGACGGCTGCGTGCTTGTCAACTATGGCGGACTGGGAGACAATGAATCTCCTCGCTGGAGTCCGCCATGGCGGACGCATCTGCAGTTTCGGGCCGACTTCGATCTCAAGGACGCTGCTATGGATCAAGATCGGAGTGCGTCTGACCCCATCCGGGGGCAGCTGGCGCGCAAGATCAATCATCTGGTTGCCACGCTGTACCCGGATGAGCGCAGTCGCCCGGGTTTCGCGAAGCTGGCACAGCAGATCCGGGAGGGTACGAAGTCGTCCATCTCCAGTACTTACCTATGGGAGTTGGCGACAGGCAAGAAACGTAACATCACTCAGGGCACCTTGACCACCTTAGCAGAATTTTTCGGGGTGCCGCCGGAGTACTTCCTCGACGATGAAGTTGCGGCCCGGGTGGACACCCAGCTGGAACTTGCCCTCGCTCTGCGTAACCGCAAGGTGCGGTCGATTGCGCTCCGGGCCGAGGGGCTGTCGGACGGGACCCTCGACTCGATCTTGACTATGCTCACCCAGGCGCGGAAGATTGAGAAGCTACCTCCGCTTGACGAGAAGAATGAGCTGTCGAAATCAGGAAACTAACCATCCAGACGTGCCACAACGGCATCGGTCCGTAGGTGTTGATTCGAGGATTGCGGCGACAACATGACCACAAGACAGACCTACCAGAAATGCCAGGCAGTAGTGAGCTCCCTCAATATTCCCAGGCCGTTCTCGGTGGACGCTCTCGTCTGCGAGATTGCCAGGACGCGGGGTCGTCCCATATATTTGTACGCTTTGCCGGGTGGATTTGCGACGAACTTGTGCGGATTGTGGGTCTCTACGCACACGCATGATGAGATCTACTTCGAGGAGAAGACAACCTCGTTTCACCGAGAGCACATCATCCTGCACGAGATCGGCCATATTCTGTGTGATCACGGGGTCGGCTACTCAGTTGACCCCGCTGGCCTGGCCAGATTCCTGCCAGATCTCAGTTCCAGCCTGATTGAGCGGCTCCTGGGTCGAACCGACTACGCCAGCGAGCAGGAGCAGGAGGCCGAGTTGGTGGCGAGCCTCATTCGTACTGCCGCTGGAGCCTTCACGCCCCTGCCGTCGACCGGGGTGCGGGGCGAGCTGGAGGTTGCCCTAGGCATCCGAGAGCAAAGATTATGAGCATCGCTTCGGTCTACCAGTTCGGCACCACTGTGGAGCTCTTTGGGGTGCTGTTTCTGTGGCTCGCTATCTTTCTTCGTGCTCCGACGGCGCTGCGCTCACGTCAGCAGCGCATGCTCCTGCTTGCCGTCATCGGGATCGCGGGGTCGGTCACCGTCTACTTCGACCCGGTGACTGCGGCCCTCAATCGAACTCCACTCTTTGCGCAGAGCTGTGGACTCTTCGTGAATTTGTGGGGTGTGCTTAGCGCGGCATTTATCTTGGACTTCCTGCTGGCGGCCACGTCGCAACGCCGTCCATGGTTGGTCTATGGCCTGATGACAGCCACTGCGATAACCTTGATCCTGCTCAACTCCACCATCTCTCCCCATGCTGGGTGTGTCACCGCTGTCGTGGTACCATGGTACAGTCCTTTTTGGTGGATCCTGACTTCTGCGCACCTCGTCGCGGTGGTGCCGTGTGCGGTTTTGTGTGGGCGATACGCTTACCGGGCGAGCGAGGACCGCTCTTTTCGTGCTGGCTTGTCGTTGCTGAGCCTGGGCTTCACCTCGTCCTCGGTCTTCTGGTTTATCGTTCTCGTGTTCCTGTTGTTCCGTCCCGCGTGGTTGGGTGCGCTGTTCCCGCTCAATATTGGCATCACGGCCTGGTTGATGGCTGCCGGGACAGCTGTGCCCCTCGTGCTTGAGGCGTATCGCTGGCTTCGAAACATCGTCGCACTGTGGCGCCTCTGGCCGCTGTGGCGGTATCTTGTCCATGAGGTTCCGCACGTCGCGCTGAGCACACCACGCGGGCGAGTCAATGATCTTCTCGGGGGGCCGAAATCTATTTACCTCCGCCTCTACCGCAGGGTGATCGAGATTCGTGACGCCCTATTGATCTTGCGTGACTACGTGCGACCTGAGATCGTGGAGCAAGCCCGCCAGCACGTCACCGCGCATTGCGTGCCCGGGGATCAGGGTTTTCCCGAGGATCAGATCGAGCCGACCGTCACCGCGTGCTGGTTGGAGATCGCCATCCGGGCCAAGACGGACGGGGTCTCGCCGCACCCGAACCCACTTGCGCTCATCTCGGATCGGGGAGCGGATCTCCTCGGTGAGATCAACTTTTTACTGGCGATCGACCGTGTGCGAAAGTTGCCATTGGTGATCTCTTTTTCTCCCTGCGTGGACCCCCTGCACGGTCACTCTCGCGAACAGATACAGCCAAGGAGTCAATGAGGACCGTGGTCACTGGTGGTGCATGCGGCGTCGATGCGGATTTGCCGGCAGAACGTGTCCGCTTGGAGGCAATCCAGCGGAATGTGGACTCCCATACTTTTCTGGTCATTGAGGGTCTTCCGCTCGCCTCGTCCTGGAACTGCCTTGAGCTGGGCGCTGGTGCGGGTTCCATCGCCTACTGGCTCGCCGGCCGTTGTCCCGAGGGACGTGTCGTGGCTGCCGACATCGATACGCGGTACCTCGACGCCACCCGGGCCCCGAACCTGGAGATCCAGCAAGTCGATGTCACCGACGAGGAGTACGCGCCGGCCGGTTTCGACCTCATCCATGCCCGCTACCTGTTCTGCCATCTCCCAGCCCGCGATGCAGTCCTTGCGCGAGCCGTGGGCTGGCTCAATCCTGGAGGTTGGCTGGTCATCGAGGATCCGTACCTGCTGCCAGCCGACACCTCCCCGTTCCCGCTGGTCCAACGCCTCATGGCGGCCTATGCGCGCACATACGCCGAGCGGGGCGCTGATCTGATGTGGGCCCGTGGTCTGCCCGCGCAGCTGGCCAGGAACGGATTGGTCGACGTTGGCTTCACCGGAAATCTCGGTTGCATGGGATGCCTCGGCAAGGACCGATGGCTCCCGCTCATTCGGCAGATGGCTCC
>JBOHFG010000228.1:0-2853 GCA_050699575.1 Pseudonocardiaceae bacterium | reverse complement strand
AACGGGAAACTCGACCGGGCTGCGCTACCTGATCGTGAGGAGGTGCGCACCGAGTTCGTCGCCCCGCAGGGTCTCGAGGAGGTGACGGTGGCGCAAGTGTGGGCGGAGGTTCTGGGGCTCGAACGGGTCGGTCGGGAGGATAACTTCTTCCACCTCGGCGGCGATTCGTTACTCGGGGCCCGCCTAGTTTTCCGGCTCCGTGAGGTGTTCAAGTGTGAGATCCCCCTGCGTGAGTTGTTCCGGTGTCAGACAGTCGGTGAGCTGGCTGCGGCACTTGCGTCTCCAGAACGGGCACCTGCTCAGCGCGCTGAGCCAAGTCAGCTGCCCGTACCCAGCGCTCGTGGCCCGCGCAAGCAGGGATCGCCTCCCTGGCCCCACCCTCTCCCGCCGCGGGCCCGCCACCATGGGGACAACGTGCTGCTCACGGGCGTAACTGGATTCTTCGGGGCCTTTTTGCTGCGCGAGATCCTGACCCAGCACCCAGGCATGGTGCACTGCCTGGTGCGAGCGAACAGCGCGAGGCAGGGGTGGGACAGGCTTCGCGCAAACCTTGAGCGCTACGGGTTATCGAAGGAAGTCCTTCCCCGGGATCGAATTCGCGTCGTCGTGGGTGATCTGGCGTGCCCACGCCTCGATCTCAGAGATACTGAGTACGAGCGCCTGGCTGACGAGATCGACCTGATTATCCACAACGGCGCGCACGTGGATGCGTTACATTCCTACGAAACGCTCGAAGCCGCCAACGTGAACGGAACCCGGGAACTGCTCTTCCTTGCGGCAACAACATGGTGCAAGCCACTACGCTTCGTCTCGACCAGCGGGGCCGCAGGGTACCATCCCGCGGTGCCGGGCAACGATTCCGGCTATGTGGAGAGCAAATGGCGAGCAGAACAGGTCGTCGCCGAGGCACGGACACACAGCATCCCAGCCACGATATACCGCGTCCCCAGACTCATGGGCGACAGTGAAACCGGACGAGGCAATGACCGCGACATCCTCGTCCGCGTGATCCGGTGCATCCTGGAACTGGGCACAGCGCCGAATATTGAGCTATCCGAGGACTGGATACCGGTCGACGAGGCAGCACGGCTGCTGGTCGGGCACAACCCCGGGCCGGGACACGAGGGGTCGTTCGTCCTGACCGCGCAACGTCGGGCGTCGTTGACGGAGATCGTCGAACAAGCTCGCCGAATCGGCCATAAGATCGAGTACAAACCGAGCCTCGAGTGGCACCGTGACATCGCGCGCCGATCTGTTGAGGAGTACGAGGTACTGGCCGCGGTGCTATCTCTCGATTCGGTCAGCGACCCACTTAACAAGAGAAGCTCAATACCACAGGACAAGAAACCCCTCGACGGCTTTGTTCCGATCGTCGCGCGCGGTGTGACCGAACAGGTACTACGCCAGTACCTGCGCACCATGAGCACAACATCACCAGTAGGCACGACCTCATGACGCAGCCAGGATCGCTAGCCCTGATCGGGGAGCGGGCTAAAATGGGAGAAGGAAGGCTACGCGGTGAGTTCCTGCCGATCTGTCTCATTATTCGATTTTTCACTTACCGGAGGGTGCCTCACCTGCGGGCCTAAGAAGGACACTGTCAGATGCTGAACGACGCGAACGAGACACGAGAATATCTCCGATTCGACGAACTCGCCAACCTAACAGTGCCAACACCAAATAGTATGCTGATCACCGCACCTCCCCCTATCCACAGATCGGGTACATGCGGGACGGACACAGAGAGGTCAGGAACAGGGATGACGGAGCAGCAGTACAGCCCCGCCGAGGTAGGGGCCATGTACGACATATTCACCGATCCACTCGCGCAGGGCCTCGGCGGCAACCTTCATTTCGGCTACTGGGAAAGCGAGAAGGACGACAGCCCCATCGAGACGGCCACGGACCGGCTGACGGATCTGGTGGCCGATCGGCTGGCCTTGGCCGGGCCAGGTCGTGTATTGGATGTCGGCTGCGGGAGTGGGAGGGCGTCCGTGCAGATCTCCACCGACCGGGGCCTGCAGGTGATCGGAATCACCGTCAGCGATCATCAGCTCCAGTTGGCCAGGGCCCGCCCGCAGGACGAGGGGCTGCCGGGACGGGCTTCGTTCCACCTAGCAGATGCCATGGAACTTTCCTTCGAGGACTCCTCGTTCGATGGCGCCTACGCCATCGAATCCATACTTCACATGCAGGACAAGAATGCCGTCTTCGGTCACCTGGCCCGGGTACTGCGCCCCGGCGCACGGCTGGTCGTGGCCGACTTCTACCAGGACGGCGAGATCAACAGCTTCGACCTCTCTTTCAGCACCGCTGAGATGTACCAGGAATACGTACACCGTGCCGGTCTGCGGCTCATGGAATTCACGGATGTCCGCGAGAACGTCCAGCGCTCGTACAACAACATTGCCGCCGCGTTCCGTCAAGCCGCCCCCACCTGCAGCGGCGAGGCCTCATCACACCTGACGGCGGCTGCCGATTTAGCCGAACAGCTCAGCGTGCACCCGCAGATCGGATACATGCTGCTCACCGCAGTACGACCCTGACCCTGACATTGTCAGACATCCCACAGCACTATCAGGTTGACGGGCTGGGGCGTTCGGTTGCCCTGTTGCGGGTGGGGTCAGACTGGGTCTCGTGGATGCGGAGACCGACCAAAATCGTGGGAGATCAACTGTTCGGGTGCCCGGTGATCCTTCGGCGTCGCCAGTTGCGGATTTCTGGCCTCCCCGTAGCTTTCAGAGAAAAAACAACGATCTGCTGCGTTTGCGCAGGCCAGGGGGCCGGCTCCGCTGGCTGGGCGGGTGGGTTTAGCGTGCCGTCGTTGGTGGGCTGGCGGTTGACGGGGCGGTG
>JBOHFG010000227.1:0-2290 GCA_050699575.1 Pseudonocardiaceae bacterium | reverse complement strand
CTGCTGACCGCGGTTGGTCAGGCTTACACCCGCGGTGCCCAGGTCGACTGGGCGCGGATTGTGCCTGCCGGGCGGATGGTTCCGCTGCCATCGTACGCGTTCCAGCGGGAGCGGTACTGGATCACGCAGGTACCGGTTGCGCAGTCTCGCCGCGACGAGGTCATCGACCAGTGGCGCTACCGCGTCACCTGGAGTCCGTTGGCACCTGCCCGCGCTGATGTGGAGCAGGGTCGGTGGCTGGTGGTCGTCCCTGCTGGTGCTGCTGCGGACTTGCGTGATCAGGTCGTCGCTGCCCTGGGTGCGGAGGTGCTCGAACTCGACACCACGAACCCCGATCGGGCGGTGTGGAGTGCGGCGCTGACCACCAAGGCTGGCGTGACCGGCGTGGTCTCGCTGCTCGCTGGTGTCCAGGCGACGACGACGTTGGTGCAGGCCGTTCTCGACGCGGGTCTGGACATGCGGGTGTGGGCGGTGACCCAGGGCGCGGTCGGTACCGGTGCCGACGACCCGGTGTTGTATCCGCAGCAGGCGCAGGTGTGGGGTGCGGGTCGCGTGATCGCCCTGGAGCACCCGACCCTCTGGGGTGGTCTGATCGACCTCCCGGCCGACCCCGGTCCGGTGATCGAACGCGGCTTCGCCGCTGTTCTCGACCGCGACGAGGATCAGGTTGCGTTGCGGGCCGAAGGTGCTTACGGGCGTCGCCTGGTGCGTGCTGATTTGGGATCGAAGACGGGCTCGTGGCGGGCTCGGGGGACGGTGCTGATCACTGGCGGCACCGGTGGTCTTGGTGCGCGTGTGGCGCGCTGGGTGGCTACTCGTGGCGCCGAGCACGTGGTCCTGACGAGCAGGCGTGGCGAGGACGCGCCGGGTGCTGCCGAGCTCCGGGAGGAGCTGGAGCAGCTCGGAGTCGAAGTCACGATCGCCGCTTGTGACGTTGCCGACCGCGACGCCGTTGCGGCTCTGGTGGGCTCGCTTCGCGCTGGCGGTCACGAGATCCGCATCGTTGTGCATGCTGCGGGCGTCGGGCAGTTCACGCCCGTCGCCGAGGTGGACGGCCGGGAGCTGGATGAGGTTGCTGCGGCCAAGGTCGGCGGTGCGATGCACTTGAACGCCTTGTTCGGTGAGGAGCTCGACGCGTTCGTTCTCTTCTCGTCGGTGTCCGGTGTGTGGGGCAGTAGCGGTCAGGTCGGGTACGGCGCGGCCAACGCATTCCTCGACGGGCTGGCGGAACAGCGCCGTGCCCGCGGGCTGGCGACGACCGCGGTGGCGTGGGGTCCGTGGGCCGGGGAGGGCATGGGTGCGTCCGGTGAGTCCGAGGAGTTCCTGCGCCGGTGCGGGCTGAAGCTGCTGGATCCGGGTCTCGCGATCGAGGCGCTGCAGCAGGCGCTTGACGGTGACGAGACCGCGGTTGCCATCGCCGATCTCGACTGGAGCCGGTTCGGTCCCACCTTCACTGCGACCAGGGTCTCTCCGTTGCTGGTCGAGCTGCTGGAGGCGGTTGACGAGCCGGTGGAGGACGACGGTGCCGCCGCACTCCGCGAGCGGATCGCCGGAGCGTCCGAAAAGGAGCGTTCACGGATCGTGATGGACCTGGTGCGGGAGAACGCCGCCGCAGTGCTCGGGCACACGTCTGCCGCTCAGGTCACCGCAACCGGGGCGTTCAAGGACCTCGGGTTCGATTCGCTGATGGCCGTGCGGTTCCGCGACCGGCTGAACACGGCGCTGGGCGTGCGGTTGCCGTCCACCGCGGTGTTCTACTTCCCCAAGCCGGTGCTACTGGCCGAACACATTCTCGAGCTGCTGCTGCCGGACTCTTCCAGTGAAGTCGACACCGAGCTCGACCGTCTGGAAGCGCTCCTCGGTCGGATCGGCGACGCCGACCGGCGATCGATTTCGCTGCGCCTCAAGGCGTTGGCCGCGAAGTGGAGCGAGCCGGCCGCCAATGACGTCGCCGCGAGGATCGAGAACGCGAGCGACGACGAGCTCTTCGCCTTCATCGACAAGCAGCTCGACAACTCCTGAATCTCGTCTCGAAAACAGGTGAAAGCAATGGCAGATCAGGAAAAGCTTCGCGAGTACCTCAAGCGGGTGACGCTGGACCTCTACGAGGCGCGCGAACGCCTGCGCGAGATGGACGAGCAGAGCAACGAGCCGATCGCGATCGTGGGGATGGGCTGTCGGTTCCC
This sequence comes from Pseudonocardiaceae bacterium, assembly GCA_050699575.1. GTDB lineage: Bacteria > Actinomycetota > Actinomycetes > Mycobacteriales > Pseudonocardiaceae. The sequence continues at coordinate 104 of JBOHFG010000227.1, read as the reverse complement.
CGGCGGGGTGTCGTCGCCGGAGGGTCTGTGGGACCTGGTGGTGTCGGGAGGGGACGCTGTTGGCGGTTTCCCGCTGGATCGCGGCTGGGATGTCGACGGGTTGT
>JBOHFG010000226.1:0-27879 GCA_050699575.1 Pseudonocardiaceae bacterium | reverse complement strand
ATGCACTCGCACGCTTCGAGACGACGCCGACCTCGTGCCCGTCGGATGTTGCGGATGCTGTCTTGGTCGCAAAGTTAGTGCAAGCATACGGCTGGTCGGTCCCCGTGTCAGAGCGTCTCATCGAGTGGGGGTTGGTGACCCGTGATGGCGGACGCGACGTTCTCACCGTGACTGGAGCGCTTTACTTGCTCCGCGAGCCGGAACGCGAGCTCGGCAGAAGCTATATCGAGGTGTTCCGGTACCGGGACGACGCGGCGACGACCGAGGACAAGCGATACCGCATCACCGGACCGCTTCCGCACCAAGTTACCGAAGCGACAGCGCGGGTCACGGAGGAGATCGGCACCGATGTGGCCGTGGTCGGCCTGCACCGCTACGAACTGGAACGGATCCCGCTGCCGGTGCTGAGGGAAGCGATCGCCAACGCCGTAGCTCACCGGGTGTATGAGGACAACCGGCGGTGTGTGCGCATCGAGATCAGACCCACCAAGGTGCGGATCGTGTCGCCTGGGCCGCTGCCCGAGCCGGTGACAGTGCAGAACCTCCGCGAGCAGAACGCAGCGAGGAACACCGAGGTGATCGCAACGCTTCGGAGGTTCCGGCTCGCCGAGGACGTGGGCCGCGGAATCGACGTCATGCAGGACGTGATGGCAGAACGCCTGCTCGACCCACCGATCTTCGATGCAGATGCCGTCTCGGTCACCGTCGATCTTCCGTTGACCAGCACCGTCACCATCGCGGAGCGCGCGTGGGTAGGTGAGATCGAGAATCGGGGCGAGCTTCGGCCCCGCGACCGCATCCTGTTGGTGCACGCCGCCCGAGGCTGCGTGCTCACCAACGCGACCGTTCGGGCACAGCTCGGGGTGGACAGCACGCACGCCCGGGGCGCGCTACACCGCTTGTGTGACGCCGGCCTGCTGGTGCAGGAGGGGGAGAAATCTGCGGCCCGCTACCGGCTGGCAGCTACTATCACCCCACCACCCGGTCTCCAGCTCTCCCGCGCCAATCTTCACGATCTTGTGCTGGATCTCGCTCAGGAGGGTCCGGTCACCAACGGGCAGCTGCGCGAGCGCCTGTCCCTGGATCGGGTCGAGGCCCTTCGCCTGCTGACGGACCTGGTGGAGTCTGGTCAGCTCGTGCGGGTCGGAGCACGGCGCGGTGTGCACTACTTGCTCCCCGACACCTAGTCCCTGGTCCGGTGGTCCCTGGTCCGGTGGAGGATCGCGGTGAACTCCCGGTCCGGGTCCTTGACCAGCGCGTGGATTGTTGTCACTACCGGGCAGGGCCAGGCTGATGGGCAGGTCCGGCAGGTGCCGTTGGGGGTCATCTTGTGCTCGATGAGCAGCCCTCGGATCATGAGGAGCAGGTCGGGGATCAGCTTGCGGACCGAGTCGATGTCCTCGTCGGACCACCTGCCGGGCAGGCTGGCCAGGCACTCCGCCTCGCACAGGTGGTCATGGAGATCCGCGAGCAGCAGCCGGAACGCGTCGGCGGCGATCACATAACCGGTTGCCCCCAGGGGCACGCAATGCCCGATGAAGCACTGTCTGTACTGGTGATATAGGATCTGCTGCCGAGGGAGGTCACTATGGAAGATCATGAGCCCACGGTGCGCAGCCGTGAGCTGGCGGACGGGCTGCGCCGGGCGATGAAAGACGCCGGGCTGGCCGGCAAGGACGTCGCGCGGCTGCTGGACCTGTCACCGAGCTGGGTTTCCCGGCTGATCTCGGGCAAGCGCAATGTTAGCGCGGTACAGGCGTCGGCGTTCCTGGCGGTCTGCCAGGCGCCGAGCGAGGAGCGGGAGCGGCTGCTGGAGCTGTGCGAGCAGCAGCACACCGCGGGCTGGTTCCAGCAGCATGGCTCCCGACTGCCCCTGCAACTCGTGACCCTGATCGACCACGAGAACAAGGCGGTGGCGATCAGCGACTTCGAGTCGACGGTCGTGCCCGGTCTGCTGCAGACCGGGGACTACACCGGCGCGCTGATCCGTGAGGCGGGCACGATTCCGGCGGACGAGGTCGACGATCGGGTGGCTGCCCGGCTGGCCCGGCAGAGCCTGCTCAGCCGGGACTGCCCGCCCCGTTTCACCTTCTTCATCCACGAGTTCGTGCTGCGGCTGCCGGTGGGCGGGCCCGAGGTGCTGGCCGACCAGCTCTACCACCTTGGGCGGCTGGCGCTGCGTCCCTACATCACGCTGCGGGTGATACCCGCGGCGGCCGGGGGACACGCCGCGATCAACGGGACTTTCAGGCTGATGGAGTTCACCGAGTTCAAGCCGGTGGTCTATCTGGAGAGCGAGACCTCCTGCCTGTTCCTGGAAAAGCCGGTGGAGATCGAGGCCTACCACCACATCCTCGCGACGCTGGCGAAGACCGCGCTGAGCGAGGGAGAATCGAGGGAGCTGATTGCCACCCTGGCAACCGAGTTCTCCGCGGATCGAGAGGACCACGATGACCGCGCCTGAGCCGGATCACATCATCTGGCACACCAGCAGTTACAGCGGCACCAACGGTAACTGCGTCGAGATCGGCTGGCACACCAGCAGTTACAGCGGCACCAATGGTGGCTGCGTCGAGGTCGCGCCCGCGTCGGGTGCGGTGCTGGTCCGCGACTCCAAGGACCGCACCGGCCCCGCCATCACCATCCCCACCACCGCCTGGCACGCCTTCCTCACCACCACCCGCTGACCACTTCAGCAGAGTCGAGCTACCCGGTGGGCCGAGTTTCGGTAGCGCTGGCGGCGCGGGCCTGGCCTAACACGACTTGCCGAAGCACTTCGAGCGCCTCAGCAGCGGTGGTAATGGTCGGGTCCACCGGCTGATCATCGAGAAATGCCATAACGAGTTCGCGGATCAACACCGACGGTGCCGATCCGCGAGCCGCCGCTGCGAGCCGCAGCTGTTCCAGTCGATCCACTGGGATCCGCACCGAATAGACCTGGCTCGGATTCTTTGCTCGCCGTGTCTTCCGGCGAGCAGTGGGAGGGACCGTGTCCTCCCGTACCAGCTCCGCTTCCTCGGCGAGAGCACGCAGGGTCTGGTCGAGGTCCATGTCACTCATCGGGTTCCTCCCAGTAGATCCGTCGTTGTTGCCCTCCGGCTAGCCATGCGGTCACGACCAGCCAGCTTCCATCGGGCGGTGCCGCCGCAGGCACCAAGTACACGACCAGGACAGCTCCGTGTGGATCGCCGTTCGCCGCCGGGCAGGACGACGCCAGGCCGATGACCCGAATCGACAGTCCGGTGCGGCTCCTGCCGTCGTCCACCAGGGCCCTGGGGTCTAAGGCGGCCTCGACTGCCCAGGACGGCTCAATGTCGACCTCATGGGGCGAGCCCGTCCGCTGCCGCCGCGCGAGGTGCTGTTCTTGGTCCGGACGCACCTCCACTGCATCAATGGGCAACTCGTCGTACGGAATGCCGTCGTATCCATCGGTGGTCGCGCCCACCCGACAAGAATGTACTACGCGTATGACAACCTTCGCACGACCTCACCCCGAGTGGTGTGACTGCCGGATGTGCTTCGGGCCCACCAACGTCGCCATCTGGTCGATGGGCTTGGCGGTGGAGGCTCGCCCGGGATGGCCGCTGCACGGTTCTGGCTGCGGTGGCGCGAAGAGACTCGATCGTGGATGTCTGCTGGTTGTCCGCTCAGCAGTAGGTGTATGGACTGCCCCGAGATCCGCAGGCCACTGGACGACGGGAGAGTGGTCGTGCGAGGCGACAAACCGGACGCTGCGGTCTTAGCGGAGCTGAATTTGCCTGACCACGAAGGCGCTGTGATCGTGCCCCCATCACTGGTGCTGGGGTCCGTGAAGTCACCCTTGACCAGCTGGGCGAGTTTGTGGCTAAGCACCACACCTGGGACCTGTCCCGGCTGGAGACACTGTCCTTCTACAACACGGCCTCAGACGCCGACGACCTCCACCGGCATTTGCGAGGCGAGCCTGCGACGGCTCGCGGGCTTCTCCCAGGCCAAGGCCTCTCGCATGGAGGCAGGCCGGTTCGTCCCCTCTCCGCAGGACGCCGACCGCTACGCCCGCGCGCTGGGTGCCTCGGCTGTGATTCGATCAGCCGCTCCGCAGCAACCCACGAACTACGAGTGCGCCGCAACGAGGTGCGATCTACCCACATCTCGGTGTTCCACCCGCTCGTGATCTCAGGGTCTTCTCCAAACCGAGGAGTACGTCCGGGCAGTGTTCACCTCCGATGCCCTGTCGCAGCCGGAGGTTGATGCTCGCGTTGCCGCACGGCTAGCGCGTGCTGAGATCCTCCAGGAACCAGGCCGCCAGTTCACCTTCGTGCTCACCGCATCTTCCCCCTGCGGGTTCGACCTTTACGACGGGCACACCGTCGTGGTCGGGGTCATCGGCGGGTCTGCGTACTACAACGATCCGGCGGATGTAGCGGGTTATGTCGCGATGCTTTTGTAATCGAACAACTCTGGCACCGCTTTCAGTATAGTGCTCAGACTTGAGATTCGAGCCAAATGGTCCGTCCGTAATAGCGCGCGCCACTGGACCAGCAAGATTTTCCAGGGTGGCCCATTCCCAGCCAGGTGGCAGGTTGCTCATGCGGGGAGTTCCTGGTTCAGCTCGGTCAGCAGGGCGGCGGCGCGCTCGTCGTCGCCGAAGGCTTGGCAGAAGCCGTCGGCGCCGCCGTATTCGGTGAAGGGTGGGTCGTCGAGGGTGTCCTCGGTGACGTGCAGGCGGCTGGCGATGACGTGGGCGATGCAGTCGATGAACCAGCGCTGGTCGACGGTGAACCGGCGGCCGGACTGCTCCTGGCGGGCTAGCCAGTTGGCCAGCCGTTCCTCGACGAGGCTGTGATAGGCGTGCAGTTCGGGAACCAACCCAAGTTCGTAGCGCAGGATGCTGACTAGCTCCGGCACGCCCTTGCGACCGCCGTTGCCGCGGGCGATGCCGAGCTTGCGATACGCCTCCCACAGAACAGCGGGCGTCCACTGGTGCGGCGGACGTTCGATCTGTCGTGCGAGGTCGGCTAGCTGGGCGTACACCACCCGAGGGTCGCGGCGAGGATCGGAGAACGCCACCCGCAGCGCGGCAGTCAAGTCCCAGTTCTCCTCAAGGTAAGCCCGCCAGTCCTCGACGGTCTGCCGCGCGCCGTCCCGGTCCAGCGTGCGCACCTCGACGAGATCAACATATCCTGGGTGTGCTCATCGAAGGGCAGATCGTACTTGCGCCGGATACTGAGGATCCGGGCGCGGAACTCTGGATCGGCCAGCGGTGCCACCGCCTGGACCACCAAAGCATGCTGCGCCGCGAAGCTCCCGGCCACCCGGGCCTGTTCCTGGGCGTCGGCGTCGGTCGCCTCGGCCAGGCCCCAGGCGATCTGGTGCAGCGACCGACCTCCGGCGGCGGCCAGCTCCGCCCGTTAGGCCGAGGTGATCTGCCCGTTCAGCGCTGCCAGCCGCGCGGACAGTGCCGCTGCCTCGTCGGTGATGATGCTGTGGCTGGCCGCCCGGGCCAGCAGCTTCTGCAGGCTGACCTGCCGCTGGCTGGCCGGCTCCAGCGGCTTGGCTTCCACTAGCGGCGAGTCAGTCACCCCGACGGCGTCAACCAGCAGGAACTTCGTCTTCCCCACAGCGTCCGGGGTGACGGTCTGGAACTCGTCGGCGTCGATGGTGCGCGCGCCGCGTCCCTTCATCTGCTCGAAGTAGGTCACGCTGGACACCCCGCGCAGGAAGAACACGTGCGGAAGTCCTTGAGCGCCTGCTCCGGATCGTCCGACCGGTAGGTGATCTTCGTGCAGAACTCGTTGCCCCCGCCGAAGACCTTTCGGACCACCTTGACGATCTCGTCGGCATGCACGTCGGTCTTAGCGAAGATCAGTGTTTTGGGCACGTGCGAACGGTGAGGGAAGTACTCCGGCCACCCGTCCGCGAATGCCTGGATCGCGGTGCGGATCTGGCTGGGGTTCATCACCGACCGGCCGATCTGCTCGCCGCGGTAGTCCAGCGCGGTGTCGAGCTGCTCGTAGCGCTCTCGGCGGGTGTGCAGGTCCATGATCCGCACGAGGGTGTGCGCCGGGATGCTGCCGCCGTGCTCACCGACCGGGGTGTGGATGCGCATGATCTCGAAGTCGACGTTCACGCCGTCGGCGACCGCTTGACGGTAGGTGTATTGCGACACCAGGTTCTCGTGGAAGAACCCGAAGGTCTGCGCAACGGGAGTAGCCGTCAGCCCAACGATATGCGCGTCGAAGTACTCCAGCACCGCGCGCCATTTCCCGTAGATCGAGCGATGGCATTCGTCGACCACGACCAGATCGAAGGTCTCCGGCGGGATGGCGGCGTTGTACTCCAGCTCGACGGCCTCATTGATGTCGTAGTCATCGAACTCCGGATCGTCGTCCTCCGCGGGTAGCTCCTCCCCGCGCAGCATCGCGTACAGGCGCTGCACCGTGCTGATCACAACGCTCGCCGAGTCCAGCAATGTCCTGCTGGTCAGCCGCTGCACGTTGTACAGCTCGGCGAACTTACTGAAGTCGTCCGGAGTCTCGAACCGGCCGTACTCCGCTCTGGCCTGCTTACCGAGGTTGTTGCGGTCGACCAGGAACAGCACCCGCCGGGCCCCGGCGTGCTTGAGCAGCCGGGAGGAGGCGTTGACCATGGTGTAGGTCTTACCCGCGCCGGTGGCCATCTGGATCAGCGCGCGCGGACGGTCAGCCGCCAAGGACTGCTCCAGGCCGGTGATCGCCTCAATCTGGTTCGGCCGAAGGCCGTGGGTGATCAGCTCCGGCATCCTGCGCAGCCGGGCCCGCAGCGTCGGCGCCCGCGGGTACGCTTTCGCCTCCCGCACCCAGCGGGCGATGGTCGTGGGTTGGTGGAAGGCGAACACCCTTCGGCTGCACGGGACGGGGTCCAGACCGTTGGTGAACCTGGTCTCCACCCCGGTCGACTCGTACCGGAACGGCAGCGGGGTGCGCCAGGCGGCGAGCTGCTGTCCGGTCGTCAGCCCGGCGGCGTACCGGTCGGACTGCTGCTCCGCGCCGATCAGGCTGACGCCCTCCCGCTTGGCCTCGATCACCCCGACGAGCGCGCCCTCGACATAGAGCAGGTAATCGGCCCGGCCGCGGGCCATGCTGACCTCGCGGACCGCGACCCCCGTCGCCGCCTGCAGGTTCGTTGTGGAGACGTCCTGCACGACCCAGCCGGCCTGCGTCAGCATCCGGTCGATGACGCGGCGTACCTGCAGCTCGGACAGCGGCGGCCGGCTCGCGATCTGGGCCTGCTCGACCAGCGTGTCCCGGCGGACCGCGTCGAGCCGGGGCGGGGCTTCGGCGCGTTGGGCCTGGGCTTCGGCAGCGGCCAGCGAGGCTTGCTCATCCAGCCGCAGCCGCATCTCGACCAGCTCGGCATGATAGGTGCCCAACTGGCCGTTCAGCTCGGTCAGCGCGACGGCGTCGGCCTGGTCGCGAGGCGGCGCGGCCGGCCGGGGCAGCTGGGGTGGGACGAACGGTGGCGCTTCCCGGGATTGTGTCACCGTGCGGTGGAACCAGGGGCCGAGATCGTAGCAGGCTCGGACCAACCGCAGGGCATCCCGCTGCGCCGCGAAGCCTTCGTGCGCGGCCTTGTTCCCGGTATCGCGGACCGCGTCGAATCAGGAGTGCACCCGTTTGTTGATCACTCCCTGGTCGAGCAGCACCTTCAGCCGTTTGTGCTGCGTCTTCTGATCGGCCGGGATCCGGATGCCGAAGGTGGCGACCAGTGCCGTCACCAGAACAGGGCGAGCGGTGGAGCCGTGTCGAGAACCGAGATACCGGCCGTATCGGGGAGAATGTCGCCTGTGACACCTGACGAGCTGCGGGATCGTATCCTCCGCTGGGAGGATCCACACACTATATTGCCAAGGGTGACCAGCGGTCCTATTCCACCGGAGAGGGCCGCTATTACGTCCGGTCCGGGGCGCGGTGTCGCCGGGCGAGTCGAGAGGAGTTGCTCAGGCTCTTCCAAGCGGCGTATTCGCTGTTCTACGACGAACAAGCGCTCCCCCGGCTTGATCTGGCTGACCTGGATCTCGACGCGGTCACCCGGTATCTCGATGACACCAACCAGATGGACGTCGACGACGATCTGGTGCGGCTGTTGCGGGCCTGGCGCATGTTCGACGGTTCCCACCCCGCCGTGGGTGGGCTCGTGCTGTTCGGGCGACGCCCGCAAGCCGAACTAGAATCGTTCCGCGTCGTCGTTGGAGCACTGGTGGGCGACGACATAGGGGACGATTTTGTGGATCGAAAGGGTTTGGTCGGCCCACTGCTCGACGTCATTACTCAGATCGAGACGTTCTTGCGGCTCCATCTCAGAACTGGTCACGAGATCGTCGGGTTCGAGAAAGAGAAGCGCGAGGAGATCCCGATGGCAGCGTTGCGCTAGGCCGTGGTGAACGCGCTGGTGCACCGTGACTACACAATCGCCGGCCCGACCCGTGTATTCGTGCTTGCCGACCGGGTCGAGGTGAGATCCCCTGGGCGTCCGCCCAACAGTGTGGATGCCGAGGCGATGCGCGTGGGCGTGCACGTCACCCGCAATCCGCACATCTACAGCCGGGTCGTGGCGGCCGAGCTCGCCACCCACGCCGAGCGCGTTGGGGGCTGACCGGTGGGCGCGGCCGTAAGCTTGCCACGGTGAGTCTTTCCGGGCGACGACCCATTACCTGCCGCAGTCAGGAGTCGACGCGGTTGCCTATCCCGGCGTCGAGAAGGATACGCCGCCATCGAGCGTGCCACGCTTCGGGGGCCGTTGACGCCGCTGATGACCCTCTCTGGAGAACTCGTCGAGCCAGGGCTTGTTGAGTCGGCCTTCGCCTTCGTACGCCGCAATGTCGGCGTCCGGGCCGAGCTGGCCGACGGCGTCCGACGGGTGGAGATCCCGGGGCTGCCTACTGAACCCGTCCGCGAGGCGCTGGTCAACGTGGTAATCCATCGCGACTACCTGCTGGCACACACCGACGTCGAGCTTGGTCTCTACCCTGACCGGCTGGAGATCGTGAGCCCTGGCCGGCTGCGGGAGTTCAACGGCTCGGCACCCGAGTTCGTCGTCGGGGAGGAGAGCCTCACCGTCGTGCTGTGGCGCGAGCACCGGGGCGTGGGATGATCTCTTCCATGACAGCTCTCCGGCCTACTGCAGCCACTGGGCTGGTCGTGCTGCTGACCAGCAGCGGGGTACTGCACTTCGCGGCCCCCGCGCGGTTCGACGCGATCGTCCCCGAGCAGCTGCCCGGCACCGCCCGCACCTGGACCCATGTTTCCGGGATGGTCGAATTGGTGATCGCGGCGCTGGTCGCGGCGCCGCGCACCCGGCGGCTCGGGGGGCTGCTGGCCGCTTTGTTATTCGTCGCGGTGTTCCCGGCTAACGTGAAGATGGCGATCGACTGGGCGGATCGGCCGGGCTGGATGCGCGCGCTGGCCTACGGGCGATTGCCGCTGCAGATCCCGCTGGTGTTGTGGGCAGTGCTCGTGTACCGCCGGGCCGCGATCAGACCCGACTCCTGACAACACCGCTCGTCGTCGGCCACCGGACACCACGACGTCCGGCGAGTCAGTGTCCCTACCGTTCGGCGCACCGGTTACTGCACCGAGCGCACGCGACACGACGCCGCTGTTACACGATTTGCCGCAGTCGTGGCCTTACCGTTATTTTTCTGCGGTCGCAGATCACGATCTGATCGCAGGCAGGTGTTGTTCCCGACGCCCCCAATGGGGAGCGACACCTGGCCCGTGCATCAGGTCCCGGCGCGGAAGGGATACACCGTTGGCGCGTCACCGCTCCCCTCGTGGTCGTCAGCAGCATCCTGAGTTCAGTTTCCCCCCCGCACTCGAGTCCAAACCTCGCGGCGCGCATCGCGTGCCCCGGCCAGGTCCGGCGTTGCGTGGCCGGGCCGTGACGGCCGCCGTCGCCGCGGGTGCGCTGGCCGTCGCCGGTCACACGATGCAGGCCACCGCGGCAGCCGCGGGATCCGAGCAGTTCGCCGAAGTCGCGCCGGCGGCACTTACCGGGCCGTCCCTGGAACCGGAGATCCTGCAGCTCAGTCCCACCCGTGAGGTGGCCACCGGGGTGCCTGCCTTGCGCCGCGCCGTCGAGCGGGCGGACCAAGCGGCGTACCAGGAGGCGCTACAGAACCGTCTCGGGCGGCCCTACCAAGCCGGCAACAGCCACAGCCTCGACGGCTGGATTTCCCGGGCGCTCGGGTTGATGGGTCTGCCCCAGGCCCTCGCGCCCGGGATCAAGTCAATCATCATGCATGAGTCCGGCGGTAACCCCAACGCGATCAACAGGTGGGACAGCAACGCCGCGGCAGGCACTCCCTCGCAGGGCCTCATGCAGACCATCCCCAGCACCTTCCGAGCCTGCGTGTTGCCCAGCCTGGCCGGCAGCTCGATCACCGACCCGGTAGCCAACATCACCGCCGGCATCCGCAGCATGATCGCCCACCACGGGATCGCCGCCGTGATGAACGGCGGGCGGCGGGACGCCAGAGGCAACTACATCGGCTACGGCGGCGCCGGCTGCTCCTCTTACGACCTCGCCGGATACGCCACCCAGCTCCACAACCTGTGGAAAGACGAGCCGTTGCCCGTCCTGTAGCACCGCGCTGGGTGACAGTAGCCAACTGAGAGTAGGAATGGCACGGTGAGTGAGCCTGTGAGCATGGAGACCAGAATCAACCGCAACGCCAACGACCTTGCGGCGATCTACGGCCTGATCGAGGAGTTCGCGGGCCAGACCAGAACGAACTTCGCCAAGGTCAACCAGCGGTTCGATGACTTGAGAGCAAGGTTGACGGTATCGCCAGCCAGCTCAGCGACGTAGTGGATCTGCTCCGCAAGCAGCACTGACGGTGAGCCCCGCGCTCATCGTGGTGTGCTGACGCGGTCGAAGCGGAAGCGCAGCATGAGGTCGACCCAGTGGTCCGTCCCCGATAAAGTGACGTCGTGCCAGGCTGGGTGCTCGCTCAGCCAGGCGTTCAGCCGAGCCAGCTGTGGCCCGTCGGCAGCGTTGGCCAATGCCGTGCGCAGGGTTTGGGGTTGCGCCGCGGCCAAGCTGGGCAGTAGGTCGCTGGCCAGATCGGGCAGCCCGGTGGCAATGGCGAGCAGCACCGCGACCTGGCCCTGTTCCGGCAGTGGCCAGCCGCGGCTGCGGCCCATCGATCTGAGCAGCAGGTAAACGTTGATGAAACGCTTGACCGCCCGGGGGGTGGCGCCGATCAGCTCGGAGATGTCCTGGATCAGGTCCAGTTCCGGGCCGGTGACGGTTAGCTTCGCGGCCTGCAGCCACGGCAGCTCTGCCGGGTCGGTGACCCCGAAGGACTCCACCAGCCGGACGAACTCGGGCAAGTCGGTCTCGGGCAGGTCGGCTCCGGGCAGGTCGGTGGCTGGGCTCTCGCCGGTACCGGTCACCGGGATCGGGCCGGCCAGGTTGGGTGCCAGCAGGCCGCGCACCATCTGCCGTCGGGTGTTCGCACCGAGCGGGCGCACCCAGAATGGCACCTGGAAGATCTTCTCCAGATAGTCGGCGGGCACCGCCGCTTGCGTATTCAGCTGGGTGTAGTGCTCGCGCAGTGAGGACTCCAGCCAGCGGGCGTCCACCGCGACCACCACGACGAACAGCGGGAATGCCAGCAGCAGGTGTACCGCCTCCAGTACCTTGATCACCATGTTGGTGGGGCAGCGGTCCAGATCGTCGATGTAGAGCACCACCCGGTCGATCGCGTGCTGATCATTGATCGTCGGGGTGTTGTGGTGCTGCTGGATCAGTCGGGAAAGCCGCTCCAGGTCCTGGCGCACCAGCGCGGGCACGCCGAGATGACGGCGGTAGTCGTCACTGGTCATCCGCTGGTCGACGAAGTCAGCGAGCACACTGCTCGGGGTGATGCGGGCCAGCGTGGCCTCCAGCTCGGCGACCGACGCGGTGAGCCGCTGTTCCTCCACACACGCGGACTCCAACGCCCGCTGCGTGTCCGCCAGCGTGCTCTCGGCGTCGTGGATCTCTTGGTTGAGCTGTTCGCGCTGGGCGTCCAGCTCCGCGTTCAGCTTGGCCTGCGCCTGGGAGATCATCCCGAGCGTGTTGGTGAGCACCTTGCTGCCGCGCGCGGTGTAGGCGGTGACCCCGGCCAGCAAGGTGGACACGCTGGCGATCACGTTGGACACCGCGGAGGCATCGAAGCTGCTCAGGACAAAGCTGACCAGCGGCCCGAGGCCGATCACGACGACCAAGGCGACGGTATAGCGCCAGCCTCCGGTGCGCAGTGCCCCGAGCACGGGGCCGGCGCGGCGCAACGTCTCGCCGGTGTTCGCCAGGGTCTGGTGCAGTTCTTCGGCCTGGGTCACCAGTGTGTCGATGCCAACCTCGGCAAGCGTTGCGGACAGCTCCTGGGATGGCGTCCAGCCGCGCAACGGATTGCGCCGCTGCGCGGCTGTCAGCTCGGCCAGTTTCTGGTCTCGATCGCGGGTCTTGTCCTGGACCCGTTGTTCGGCCCGCTGCTGCTCCCCGGCCAGCTGGTCACGCTGCTTGACGGCCCTGCGGTGCTCCGCGGTGCGCTCGGTGATCCGCTGCAGATACTCCCGACGGCGGTCGTCCAGCAGATCGTCCGCGTCGTCCTCACCGGCCCGGCGCAGGTTACGGAACAGATGCTCCAGCAGGCTCGCCCATAGGTTGCCCTCCACGTATTGCCAGGCGTTGAACTCGATCTGTGCGATCCTCCGGTAGTACGGCGGCTGCTCCACCTCAATGCTGACCAGCTGGTCGATCCGGCGCTGCACGCTGCGCAGGAAAGTGCTCTTGCCCGATCCCCAGTCCCCGAACAGGCCGATGGCCAGCGGCGGGGTCAGCTTCCTGGAGGCGATCAGGTAGGTGAACGCGTCCACCTCGGCGCCGATGCCGACCAGATCCGGCAGTTCGGCGCCCGGGTGGCTCGGCGGGCGGCGCTGGCGCGGCTCGTCCGGCGCATAGCGCGGCAGCTGGGCCTCGGGCGGCCGGTAGGGGTGGTGATCACGCAGGTAGTCCGCGTAGGAGGTGCGGGTGCCGAGGTGCTCGCGGCAGGACTTCAGGACCGGTTCGACGTCGACGCCGCGGTTACCCAGCTCGGTGCGCAGCGCCGTCGAGGCGAGGTTGGTGGTCTCCAGCAACGCACCGAACAGCATGGACAGCGTGACCAGCCCGTCGGCGCTGGGCGGCATCGCGGACAGGGCGTACTCCAGGACCTGCTCAGCCTGCTCGTGGAGCTTCGGCAGCGTGGCGTCTGGGAGGCGGCGGGCGGCGGCGAGCACCGCGTCGGCCTGGTAGCGGCGGGTGCCGCGGTCGCCGAGCAGGGCACCGGGCGGGAGGCGAAAGTGCGTGAGCAACTGGCTGACCGGGTTGTCCCGCAGATGGGCCAGGGCCAGGCCGGCGAGCAGATCCACGGCGTCCACTAGCACGCCCGATGGTTCGGTGGTGCCGGTGCGGGCGATCGCGGTGGCCCAGGCCCAGCGCCAGGCGGTCTTCGCAGGCTGGGTGAGCCGATCCCACCGCTCGTCAGCGGATCGGGGTGTCATCAGGTAGCTGCCGCAGATGCGGCTGGTAAGGGGCAATGTCCGGCAGATCCGCGGGGTCGAATCGGCACAGCCCGATCGTCCACCATAGGCCGACGGGCTGGCCGTGCAGCTTGTAGCTGCTGTCGGGGAGCAGCACCGCCCATCCCGCGTCCGATGCCACGACGGTAGCCAGCGGTGTCCCGGTGGTCGGGTCCCACAGCCGCACGGTGCCCTCGGTGCCGGCGGAGGCCAGCCAGCTGCCGTTCGGGCCAGTGGCCAACGCCTGGACCCCACCAGTGTGGCCTTTTAGGGTGCGCAGGGCTTTTCCGGTGGTCGGGTCCCACAGCTGTACTGTGCCATCATCACCGGCAGAGGCCAGCCAGCTGCCGTCCGGACCAAGAGCCAACGCCCAAACTCCACCAGTATGACCTTCCAGGGTACGCAGGGACACTCCGGTGACCGGGTCCCACAATCGCACCGTGCCATCATCGTGGCCAGTGGTCAGGATATCGCCGCCGTGGATCGCGGCGAGGGCGCCGATGGGCGAGGTGGACCCGAGCTGCACCTGCGCCGGTAAGCCGGGCAAGGCGGTGCCGAACGTGCTGGCCGCCTCATCCAGGCCCCCAGGATCAAGGGTGGCGCCGACCAGGACTGCACGGTCCAGCTGAGCTCCGGCCAGGCGGGTTGCCCGGAGATCCGCGCCGATCAGCCGCGCCCGGCTCAGGTCCGCCTCACGCAGGTCGGCGCCGGTGAGATCGGCACCGTTCAGCTGGGCCGCGACCAGTTGCGCCCGGTGCAGGGTGGCGCCCCGCAGCGCGCGGGGGAGCACCGCGCCGGACAGGTCGGCTGCGGTCAGGTCCGCCTCCGTGAAGTCGTGAGTGGACAGATCCTTGCCGCGCAGGTCCGTGCCTGCGTAGTTCACCGCCTGCACGGTGATGCCCCGCCGCTGCAGGATCAGTGCCGCGTTCGCCTTGGCGGCCAACTCCGCACCGGTAGCGCTGCGGGCGACCTGGCTTGCCCAGCTCACCACCGCGTCGTCGCCCGCGAGGTCGCACAGGAAGTCGACCATCAGCGGGCTCAGCGGCCCGCTGGCCAGCCGCTCGTTGTCACCGTCTGCGCTGAAGGCCTGTGCGGCCCAGCGGGCGATCAGCCACTCCAGCACGGACTGGTGGATGAAGCCGAACGCGTCCCCGCCGACTCGCACCAGCACCGTGCTGGAACCCACCGCCTGGGCCGCTTCGGCCGGCCGCATCTGCAACCGGGCTAGGTCGGCGACCTTCGCCGCCGCGCTGCCCAGCTCCGCCGCCTCAACGGCAGTCTCCCCGTTGCGCCACAGTTGCAGGGCAACCTCGCCAAGTGCGTCGAGCCGCTCGGCCACCGACAGCGCGCCGGGCCCGCCGGGCTCGTCCTGCCGCTGGTACTCGTGCTCCAACCAGGTGGTGAGCAGTCGCTCGTAGAGCCGCCCGGCGGTGATCGGCTGGTCGTCCTCGGCGAGGTTCGCGGCGGTGAGCAGCCCAGCCCGGTACCAGCGGATTATGAAGCTGAGCATCCGCGGGTTCTCGGCCAGGCTGAGCAGGTCACGAACGTCGCCCAGCAGGGTGAGGAAGTGCTCCGCGGCCGCCGCGTCATCGAAGTCCTCCACCACCAGGGTGCGCCGCTGGCCGGCGTCCAGCGGGAGCAACCGCATGATCCGCGACCCGGGCAGCGCTTGCGCCTGGCCGCCCAGCGCGGTGCGTACGTCACGGTCGGTGGCGAAGTACTGGTGCCGGCTGGTGACGATCACCTTGGCCGCGCCGCCGGCCGCCTCCCGCAGGGTGGTGAAGTGGTCGATGACCCGGTCGTAGTCGGTGCGCTGGGCCAGCTCGTCGAAACCGTCGAACAGCAGCGCGATCTTGCCCTCCCGGGCGAGTCGCTCGGCCAGCGCGCGCAACAGGAACGTCTTGCCGGTGCCGAAGTCGCCCAACACCAGCACGAACCGTGGACCGTCGGTGTCCAGCAGGTCCATGATGTGCTCGGCGGCCGTGGCCGGGTGGGCGTAGCCTCGCCCAGCTCCGACCACCGCTTGTCCACATGCCGCTGCAGCGGGTACTCCGGATCGGCGCGCAGCCGCTGGGTCTGTGCCGCGAGGTAGCGGTGGTGCTCCCAGACGTGCTGGTACTCAGCGAAGTCGCGTAACCAGATGCCGTGCTCCCGGGCCGCGTGCTCAGCGCCGGCATCCGCGGGCCCGCGATACACCAGCTCCGGTTCTCGCTCCGTCGTGATGTGGGCGCACACCGCGTCCCGGAAGTGTGTGACGGTCTCAGCGCTGGCCGGCCCATCACACACCCCGACGACAAGTTCCTTGGTCCACGGGCCGCGGGTGTAACACACCACCAGGTGATCGAACTCAACCCCGGCTGCCCCGCGGCTCCGCTCGAGGATCTCGGCTCCGGACGTCGAGCGATCCTGGTCGGTGCGCAGCCGGCAGACCTCGCGGACCTGGCTGAGGAAGTCCGACCCTGGCCACCCCCCTGGCCACCCGCTGTCCAGGGCGCCGCGCCGCGTCTTCCGCCGGTCCACGATGGTGAATCGTATGTCCGGTCAACCGGTGTCCTCAGGGGGCTCCGGTCATCGGGATGGGCCAGTTCGCAACGTTGCCAGGGGTGTCCAGCCAGATGCGTTGTTCACTAGGTGTGGCGGTGATCCCGAAGCATTCCCATCCGGGGTACCCTAAGGCAATGTATCGCTCGTGGGCTTGCTCAATGAGCTGCCACAGACGCTGCGGTCCGCCTTCGATGACGTGATGGTGCCCGGATGTGTCGGATCGGTCGGTGACCTCGCACCACGATCCGTCGGGCGCCACTAGCCGGGTGCGGGTTCCTGCTGCGGCTGGCTGTAGTTGTGTGCTGTGGGGTAGGTGGAGTTGGGCGTAGAACGCGAACGGACGCTGTCGTTGGTGTACGACGTCCGGGGGCAGGGTGGTAGTCCGTTCGGTCCCGGGGTCCGGGTTGGTGCGGTGGCTGCGACCGGGGTGGATGCCGAGTTGGTGTTGCATAGGCATGAAGCTGCCGTACTGCGCGCAGAACCGGCCCTGGAGCGTCGAGTTGTTCTGGCGGCTCAGCGCGGCCAGGTTACCCGCGTAGATCGTTCCTTCCAGGTCGGCGAGCAGCATCCCCCCGGGGTGAAGTTGGTCGATCCAGGCCGGAGGAATGTACTGGACTGAGCAGGTGGCGATGATCCGGTCGTAGCAGCCATGATTGGGCAGGCCGTCGGCGCCGTCGGCAGCGGCCAGCGTTGGGTGGTGACCGGCTTGTGCGAGTCGGAGCGCGGCAGCGTCGACGTGATCGGCGCGCAGGTCCACCGAGTGCACCTGGGTGTCACCGAGGCGTTCGCACAGCAGCGCGGCGTTGTAGCCGGTTCCGGTGCCGATTTCCAGCACGGTGTGTCCGGTGTGCACATCGAGGTCCTCGAGCATCTGTGCCATGAGGCCCGGTTCGGTGCTGGAGGAGACCGCGACCGCGAAACTCCGCTGCCCGGGCGCGCGGGGCAGCGTCACGTCCTCCACCGCGGTGACCAGGGTGGTGTTGGAGTACACCGCTGACAGCCATCGGTCCCGCTGGGTGGCATCGGTGCCCTCAATGCGCTGCCATTGGCCTGGGCTGGTGTGCTCGTAGAACGAAGGCACGAACTCGTGCCGGGGTACGGTGGCGAAAACCTTCTGCCAGTCGCTTGTGCGTAGGTGCCCGGCCGTGGCCAGTTGATCGGCCAGGGCTTGCGCGCGAGGTTTCCAGTCGATCACCACTATTACCCTTTCTCCAGGAGATCGGCCAGTGCATCGGTGATCGGCAGAGTGGTGTTGGCCTCGATCCAACCGTATTGACCGCCTGGGTTGCACTCGAGAAAAATGTAGTCGTCGTTGCTGGTGACAACAAAATCGAATGCTCCGTACCGTAGGCCCATTGCCGCCAGGTAACGTCGGATACCAGCGTTGACTTGTGGTGGCAGGTCCACCTGCGTGTACGTCAGCGCGTTGAAGTCCGACCGCCAGTCGATGCGCGCGGCGTCGCTGGCCGCGTGGATGGCTGCGGCGAACAACACGTCACCAACTGCGGTGACCCTGACTTCGTATGCCTTGTCACCGATCCATTCTTGGAACAGGTGCGCGGTCACCTCCACGCCGGACAGGTCGGTTAAGTCGTGGGCATCAAGCGGGTGAGTGTAGGAGATTTTCGGGCCGCCGTGCTCAACGATGATGTTGGACCCCATCATCTTCACCGCGATTCTGCCCTCGGTACGATCAACGAGCCGGCGCACCGCAGTGGGATCGTTTGTCACGACGGTGTCGGGAACCGTGAGACCACAGTGGGCCGCCGTCGCGAGCTGGAAAGGTTTGTAACACGCATCCGCTTCCCGGCTGGGGTGGTTCACGTGCAGGGTCGGCAACGACATCAGTACCCCACCCAAGCCGAATTTTGCTTCCCACCCTGCATGCTGGCGTTCTGGGCCGGACATTTCCTCGGGAAACGAGAACACTGTAGGGCGACGATACCAGATTGCTCGCAGATCACTCAGCTGAACGATTCGATGCGCGGTGCGTAGTACCCCCGACCAGCGATCACCGTCAAGGTGCACGTCCAGGTGGAGTCGGCTCGGAAACCACGATGTGTCACACCGGAACACTGGCACCCCACGCTGATTTAGCTCATTGATGACCCGGTCGGCAGTTGGATCGCACTCCTCAGTCAGGACCAGAACCGTCATGACTCGGCATGAAACGGCAGGTCCGGCTTCCAGTCCTCCTGCGGGTTCTCCTTCCCGTCCTTCGACCCGACCGTGGTCGACTGCCACTCCACGGGTTCATCGTCGTCATCACTCACTGAGACCTGCCGCACCGGGCAGTACCGATACGGTGGCAGTGGATCGTTCATGGCCCGATTCGGTGTCCGGACAAACCGCAACGCGAACGGCCTGGTGCCCGCTCCGCTGGGGACCTCCTCGCTGGCGGGAATCCCGATCTGGCTAAGCGCAAAACGAGCACTCACCGGAACCAGGCAACGATCATCCCGGATCGACACCGTCAGCCTGCGTAACCGCACGCTCATTTGCGGGCCTCGGCGCGCGTGCTCGCGCACGAGCCGCTCCCGGAGCGCGGTCACGACGGCCTCGGTGAGGGACTCACCGGTCTCGGCGGCCAGTTCTCGCGCCAGACAGTCCACCTCATCGCTCTTAATACTCAACGCCATAGCAGAAGTATAGAACCATAGGTTCTGTTCTGCCCTGTGGCGGGTTACCACTACGCGGACCTGGTGATGCCGCGCTCAACGACGTCGCCTTGGTGCCCCGGGGTGGCGCGCTGGTGGGTGGGGCCCGTGAACTCGACAGTACGGACGTTTCGTCGTGCCGGAGATGTCAGTAACGTCGAGTTCACGACTCTCGACGGGATTCCGGTGCCGACCACTCAGCCGGTTGTCACGCGGCAGTGACCGGATGAGGTCCGGGGGTCTCACTTGCGTCGCACTTCGTCGAAAGCCTTTCCAGGGCCTCGACCGGCAGTCCATTCTCGATGCTCGGTCAGGAGCGAGACGGGGGGACAAGGGGCGATGAGCGGAAATACCGCGTTGCGGGGGTTGCTGGAGGAGGCGGAGATGAGCAACGCTGCGTTGAGTCGCGCGGTGGTGGCTGCCGGGGCCAGGGAGGACAAGCACGTAGGGACGAGCACGACGTCGGTACGGCGGATGTTGGATGGTTGCCAGCCGCGCTGGCCGGTGCCGAGGCTGGTAGCCGGTGTGCTCACTCAATGGTTGCAGCGTGAGGTCAGCGTGACCGAGTGCGGGTTTATCGACTGCGCCCCGCCCGGGGAGGATCCCTATGACGGGCTGCGTTGTGCGGGCACACTGGAAGGCACACGGGCGCGAGGCCGTGGCGCTCGCTCGGGCCGGGCTGACCGTTACCCAAGGCGCGGCTACCCCAGCTCTGGCCGCCCAGCTACACGCACTGGAGGGACGTGGCCTTGCTCTGCTCGGCGACGCCCGCGCGGCTCGCCATGCGGTACTGGAAGCCGAACGCTACTACGAGCGCGCCCGCCCCGACGAGGAGCCCCCGTGGCTGGGTTTCTACACCGAAGCCGCGCTCACCGCGGACCTCGCCCCTGGTCTCCGTGACATCGGCGAGTTCAAGCAGGCCGTCACTCTGAGCACTACGGCACTGCACGGCTACGAGCCCTGGCGGGTCCGCCCCCGATGCTTCGTCCAGACCGACCTCGCCATCGCCCACCTGCTTGCCCACGACCTGGAGCAGGCCGCCGCGGTCGGTCGTGACGCGGTGCGCATCGCCGCCGAGATCCACTCCACCCGCACCCTGGACCGGCTGCGCACCCTGCAAGGGCAGCTGCACCCGCTGCGGCCCGCCTCCCCGCACCTGCGCGAGTTAGACGAGCGAATCACCACCTTGCTCACCCGCCGACGGCACGACGACCGGTAATCTTCCTGGCCCCCGTTTGCGATATGCGCCGTGAAGTTGGTGTTAGCGGTCGAGGGGACATGTCACACTAGGGATCAAGGGCACGCCTCGAAACGTCACCGCCGCGGTCCACCAGGAAGAAGACTGGTATGTGGCGCAGTGTCTTGAGGCCGACGTAGCCAGCCAAGGTCACCCGATCCCCGAAGCCTTGCGCCATCTCGTTGAGGCAGTCGAGCTGTCCAGCTCGTTCGTAACCGTCGATCCACCGCTTGGCGGTGCCCGGGGTTAGGCGGAGCAGTCGGTCGACCTCAGCATAGTTGTAGACCGGACGCGCAAGCATCGACATGACCTGGCCCATGGAAGCAACAATCGCACAGCGCAGCGTTGAGACCAACTGAGCCACGCGCGGGGCGGGTCACTTGTTCGATGGTGACCCGCGATCGCGAGCGCTGGTTCACCCCGGACCAACCGGATACGATTTGGGAAGCGGCTGATAACACAACCGCCATGCTGGCCGCCGGCGGGGGCCTGGACCAGATCGGCCGGGAGATCGTGGACCTGCGCTGGCTGGGCTGCACACTGGTAGTGAGGTCGGTTTCGTGTCTGGTTTCGACGTCAGGTGTGTTGTTCGTTCGCGTGTCGGGTCGTCTGCTGGTATTGCTCATGGAAGCCCTGCGCGAGGGCCTCCTGGGGGAAGCGGGTCATGAGGGCCTGGTCGAGTTCATCCGCCCGGGTCAGGGCCGTATTGGTCAGGCGTGCTGAGGAGAGTGCCTGGCTGCCGTGTGCGGTGGCCTCGTCGAGCGATCCGAGGTGAACCAACGCGATACTGAGGTCGATGCGGGCGATGGCTTCCCGGGTGGGCTTACGGTCCGCCGGAGCGGCCGACCCGAACGCCGCGAGCGCTGTGCGGGCATGTGTCTCGGCCTGCTGGTAGTCGGCTAGCCAGAGGTAGGACGAGGCAGGATGGGCAGTAATGGCATAGGAGGCGAATATGCCGTTATCGACCGAGAATCGGCCTGGTGGTCTGGTGGGCAGCCGCTCGTACAGTTGCTGAGCTTCGGCCAGCAGCTCGGCACACTTGGCGCGCTGGCCCTGGCGGGCGTAGGCGCGGGCGGCCTGGGTGCGCAACGCTACGGCCAAGGGATGCTGGTCGGGTATCTTGCCGATCCCTTTCTGGGCGGCCAGGACTGCCTTGCGGGGCTGGGCCGTATACAGGGCTACCGAGGCCATCGTCGACGTCGCCCGGCCGCACAGCACGCCGTGCCCGGCCTGCTCGCCGTGGGCGTAGCAGTCGATGGCATACGCCTCGGCGGTGAGCGGGAAGCCCAGATCTTGCGCCTGGGAGGCCATTAGCTCGGATAGCCAGGCGGCGTACACGTAGAGTTCCCGTTCCTCGCTGAGCGTGTGCCGGCCCTGGATGAGCTGCTCGACACGCCGCCGATAGACCCGGGCCACGGCGAACAGCTCGGCAGGTGGCTGCACACAAGCTGACCGTTCGAGGTCGGTCAGCACGGCTTCGAGATGGTCGAGCGTGCCCGCGCCGACGGCGGATACGGCCGTGCCACGAGTGAATTCCAGCGCCTCGCCGGCCGAGTCCCGCAGCACGCTGGTGAGGGTCTCCGGGCTGATCGTGGTGACGAGACCCAGGGTGAGGGCGGTGCGCCGGTTCGTGGTGTCCTCCCTCCCGGACCCGTGCACGTCCAGCAGTCCCCCGCGCGGTGCGAGGCCAAGCCGCACGCGCGCCTCGTCGGGCAGGTCCAGCCCATCGGCGATGCGCTCGAGCACGTCGAGGACGCTTACCACACGTTTGCCCTTCATGATAAAGCAGACGGTGCCCTGGGGTAGACCGGTCGCGATCCCGATCCGGGTCTGGCTGGCACCAGCGTGCTTGCTCAGCAGCCGGAACAGGGCACCGATATCGCGGTGATCCAGGGCGGTGCCGACGTCCTCACGCCGCCAGAACCCCTCCGGGACCCGCAGCGGATCACCCATGCTCGATGCCATGAACAGTGCTCCTGAGGTGGTACGGCCAGTTGTGAGGTAACCCTACTGGGACGTGGTGAGCGCGGTGCGTCACGCAGGTCATCTCATCCCGCTACCGCACGGCGGGATAGCGCCGCGGGATTGGTAGCGATCCGCCCAGCCCGGAGGCTACGGCCATGCGAGCATTTCCGGGCAATCGTGCACCGCGCGGTCGACCTCATCGAGCGTTGGCGCGAACTCGTGAATGCGGTTCGCAGACGGGCCGCGTGGCGATGAGTGCCCCGGCTGGCGGAGAGCCGATGGACCAGTTCCGGGTGCACGTTGCCGCCCAGATCGAGTTCAGGTTCGACATTGCGGCGCTGACGAGCGGCGACGCTGGCCTTGCAGCTCGGAATCGAGCCCGCGCCGCGCTGAGCGACGCCGTTGGGTCGCCGCTCTGGGCGCTGACTGAGATTCACGTTCATCGAGTGCCGGACGAGGAATGAGATGCCACTGCCCCATGACGCGGTCCGGACCGCCTGGGCCTACCTGAGCGGCGTCGCTGAACCACCCACTCCGTTCGATGACCGCGAAAACAAGTCTGGAGAGCAAAGTTGATGGCATCGTCGGCCAGCTTGCGCAGAGGCCCAGCCGGCAACGCAGTTAGGTCGTGATGGCGTAGACCGCGCCGCAGCTGCCGGCGAACACTGTCCTGAACGCGTCCCAACCACCGTTACCAATCGTCGCCGGTGAACGCAGGTCTGCGGGGGCGCACGGATCGGGATCGCGGTAACGTAGCAGATTACCGTTGGTTGTGATCGCGTAGACCGCGCCACAGCCGCCGGCGAACACTGTCCTGAACGCATCCCAACCACCGTTACCAATCGTCCTCGGTGAACGCAGGTCTGCGGGGGCGCACGGATCAGGATCGCGGTAACGTAGCAGGTTGCCATTGGTCGTGATGGCATAGACCGCACCGCAACCGCCGGCGAACACTGTCCTGAACGCATCCCAACCACCGTTACCAATCGTCCTCGGTGAACGCAGGTCCGCGGGGGCACACGGATCAGGATCGCGGTAGCGCAGTAAGTTTCCTGCCATCGGTTAGCCTCCTTGTGCGACGGGTCAGTAATTTCATTCAGCACCGGTTACTGTAAACGCATCAGTATGATGACTCCTTTGGGTCGCGTAGCAGCTTTGCAAGAAGGTTAACCTGACGCATAGTAATCCACCATCCTCCAAATGGGGCCCACTCTCGATGATTCGTGCCAGCGGGGCAATAGATGTGATATCAATGGTTGATCTTGCCGGGGTGGCGAGCAGGGGTGATGTCCAGCCTTGCAGTGCTGGCCGGCGCTCCATGGAGGGCTACCACCGGAGCGTGCCGGGAGGTGTCTTGTTGACCGAGCCCCACCCGGTCGGTAGATCGTGGCCACGAGGTGGTCACCATCGCGAAGTTGAAGACCGTGGGCGTGCGGGAGTTTCGTGACCACGCGACGAGGATGAGGTGCGACGCGCACCCGCCCGGCTCGGCGAGACCGTTGGCCAGGTTCTCGAGGAGACCGCCCTGTCCAAGGGCGAGCTGGCGCAAATGATCACCCTCGCCCGGTGACGGCTCCGACATGGAGACATATCGGGGTTATTCGGTCCCCGAGAGCCCGATATGTCTCCATGTCGGGCTGGGGTCCAGCTGAGTGATAGGTTCGTCGCCCGGTGGGGCGTCGGTGCGGGCGATGCTCAGACCGAGCGATCCCGGGTGCGCCACCATGACCGCGTCTCAGCAGGCAGGAGCAGCAATGGCACGGGTCGGACTGTTGTCGTTCTCCGACGGACGTGACTTCGTCCATGCCGACATCACGGCGTTCACCCGCGATGTCGAAGGCCGCATCGCGCAAGCGCTGGAGCAGGCCGGGCATGAGGTCATCCGCGCGGCAGAGCCGATCTGGACCAACACGCTGGCCACTACCGAGGCTCGCCGGGTCGCGGACGCGCGGCCAGATCTCACCATCTTCAACTATGCGGTGTGGGCGTTCCCGCACTTCTCGATGCTCGCCGCAGCAGCGTCCCCGGGCCCCCTGTTGCTGTTCTCCAACATCGACCCACAGTTCCCCGGCATGGTCGGCATGCTGGCCGCCGGCGGGGGCCTGGACCAGATCGGCCGGCCGCACACCCGGGTGTGGGGCGACGTGGCCGACCCAGCCGTGCTGGACCGCGTCGAGGAGACGGTCCGGGCCGCCGCCGCAGTGTCCGCCCTGTCGGGCAGCACCTTCGGGCGGATCGGCGGCCGGCCGATGGGGATGTACACCGCGGTGGCGGACACCGATCAGTGGATGAGCACGTTCGGGGTGGATGTTGAGGAGATCGACCAGTGGGAGATCGTGCGGCGCAGCGCCGCCGTCGAGCAGTCACGGGTGACTGCCGGCCGGCAATGGCTGGAGCGCCACGCCGCCGGGGTGCACTACGACGGCAAGCAGCTCACACCTGAGCTGCTCGAACGTCAGATCCGTTCTTACCACGCGGTGCGGGAGCTGATCGAGGAGTGGCATCTCGACTTCTCCGGGATCAAGGGCCAGCCCGAGCTGACCACGCATTTCGCCACGATGGACATCACCGAGGCGTTCCTCAACGACCCGTACGACTGGGAAGGCCCCAAGCCCACCCACGTGTGCGCCACCGAATCCGACATGGACGGTGCGCTCACGATGCAGCTGCTCAAGGGTCTCATCGGCACGCCGGTGCTCTTCGCCGACGTGCGCCACTACCACGCCGACCGCGACATCTGGGACCTGTGCAACTCCGGGCAGCACGCCACCTGGTTCGCGGCGCGCAGCGAGGACCCGGCGGAGAACCTGCGCTCGGTGAACTTCTACCCCGAGATCTTCTACTTCCCCGCCGGCGGCGCCTCGGTGTCGTTCGTCGCCGCGCCCGGGCGCGCCACCTTCGCCCGGTTGACCCGGATCGAGGGCCGCTACCGGATGCACGTCGCCCGCGGCGCCTTCGAGTCCTACGATGACGCGACCAACGAGGCGCTGGCCCGGCAGTCGACGTTTGAGTGGCCGCACGCGTTCGCCCGGTTGGAGGTCGAGGCTGACGAGTTCTTGTCCAGCTTCGGGGCCAACCATATCCATGCGGTACCCGGCGAGCACGTCGCCGAGCTGCGCGCGGTGTGCCGCATGCTCGAGATCGAGTGGGCCGGGTTGGGTGCGGCTCGGTGAGTTCACTGCTGCTGGGTGTCGACATCGGCACCGCCAGTTCCAAGGGCGTGCTGGTCCGCTCCGATGGCACCGTCGTCGCGACCGCGACTCGCGCCCACGAGGTGTCCATGCCTCGCCCCGGCTGGGTGGAGCATGACGCGCAGGCGGTGTGGTGGGCGGACTTCGCGGCGATCAGCAACGAACTGACGGCGGCGGTGCGAGAACCGGTCGCCGCGGTGGGCGTCAGCGGGATCGGTCCGTGCCTGCTCCCGGTGGACAGCGACGATCGGCCCCTTCGGCCGGCGATCCTGTACGGCGTGGACACCCGCGCCACCGCCGAGATCGAGGAGCTGACCCAGACACTGGGCGCAACGGCCATCCTGGAACGCTGCGGGTCGGTGCTCACCTCGCAAGCGGTCGGGCCCAAGCTGGCGTGGCTGCGCGCGCGGGAACCCCAGACGTGGGCGGCTACCCGCCGCTTCCTGATGGCCGGCAGCTTCATCGTGCGCCGGCTCACCGGCAGCTACGTTCTGGACCATCACTCGGCGAGCCAGTGCACCCCGATGTACGACCCGGTGCACCACCGCTGGATCCAGGAATGGACCGAGCTCATCGCCCCCGGGCTTGAGCTGCCGGAGCTGTACTGGCCCTGCGATGTGGTCGGCCAGGTACGGTCGGCCGCCGCCGAGGAGACCGGTATTCCGGCGGGAACGCCCGTGGTGGCGGGCACGATCGATGCCTGGGCGGAGGCCACCAGCGTCGGCGTCACCGCACCCGGCGACGTCATGCTGATGTACGGAACGACCATGTTCCTGGTCGAGGTGCTCGACCGGCCGCGCCGCAGCCCGAACCTGTGGGGCACCGTGGGCACGTTTCCCGGCACCCACAACCTCGCCGCCGGCATGGCCACCTCGGGCGCGATCACCGACTGGATCCGCAAGCTGACCGGGGAGTCCTCGTTCGACCCGCTCGTCGCGCAAGCCCAGCAGTCACCGCCCGGTGCACACGGCCTGCTCATGTTGCCCTACTTCGCCGGTGAGCGGACGCCGCTGTTCGACCCGGACGCCCGTGGCGTGCTGATCGGGCTGACCCTGCGGCACAACCGGGGGGACATCTACCGGGCGGCGTTGGAGGCGACGGCCTACGGAGTGCGGCACAACCTGGAAACGATGCGCGACGTCGGCGGGCGGTACCGCCGGCTGGTCGCGGTGGGCGGCGGTACCAAGGGCGGGCTGTGGACGCAGATCGTCTCCGACGTCCTGGGCGCCCCACAGCAGCTGCCGCGCCAGACGATGGGCGCGTGCCTGGGCGACGCGCTGCTCGCCGCCGTCGGGATCGGGGAGTCACCGGATATGACCCGATGGAACCCCATCTCGACGACGACCGAGCCGCACCTGGAGTCCGTCGCGATCTACGACCGCCACTACGCCCTGTACCGGGAGCTGTACCCGAGCACCAGGCAGATCGCCCACGCGCTCGCCCAAGAACAACGCATCGGAGACAGTTGATGATCGCGCCCCTGTTCGAGGTCCGAGTGAGCACCCGATGGGTGTATGCGCTAGGTGCGTTGGCGGCGGTGCTGTTCGGTTACGACGGCGGCATCATCGGTGCCGCGATCTTGTTCATTCCGCGTGACCTGCCGCTCACGCCCCTGCTGGAAGGTGCCGTGGTCAGCGCCACGGTATTCGGAGCGATGCTGGGCGCGTTGGGCAGCGGCCCGGTGGCTGATCGTCAGGGGCGGCAGCGGGTGCTGCTGGCCGCCGGAGTGGTGTTCACCGTCGGGGCGCTGGGAGCCGGTGTGGCCGGGAGCGTCGCGATGTTGGTGGTGTTCCGGTTGGTGTTGGGATTGGCCGTGGGCATCGCGTCGGTGCTGGTGCCGCTGTATCTGGCTGAGATGGCACCAGCGCGGGATCGTGGTGTGGTCACGTCCCTGAACCAGTACATGATCATTGTGGGGGTAGCGTCGGCTGCGGCCGTCGGCTACGGGCTGGCTTTCGCCGGTTCGTGGCGGTGGATGCTGCTCATCGGGGTGTTTCCCGCGGTCGTGCTGGTGGTCGGGATGCTCGCGATGCCCGACACTCCCCGGTCGCTGGTGCGGCGAGGGCAAGCCGAGCAGGCACGGGCGGTGCTGGTCGGCTTGCGCGGTGACACCGCGCTGGCTGAGGGTGAGCTGGCCGAAATCATGGACCTGGAGGCGCGGCGGCACGACACGGGCACCGGCGCTCGCCTGTCCGCCCCGTGGGTGCGTCGGTTGCTGCTGCTGGGCGCGTCATTGGCCATCTTCCAGCAGGTCACCGGGATCAACACGATGGTGTATTACGCGCCGATCGTGCTGACCGGTTTCGGGGTGTCCACGCACACCGCGTTGCTGTTCGGAGCGCTCAACGGCGGGCTGAACATCCTGACCATCGCGCTGGTCGTCCGGGCGAAGGTCGTGGACCGGCGAGGCCGCAAGCCCCTGCTGCTGGTTGGTCTGGTGGGCATGTCGGCCGGCTTGTTCGCCGTCGGCGCTGCGGCACTGGTGCTGCCGGCCCATTCCCGTGTGCTGTTCGTCATCGCGGCGGTGGCGTTCGTGGTGTTCACCAACACGTTCTCCGCTACCTGGGGTCCGGTGCTGTGGGTGGTGCTGGCTGAGATCTTCCCGCTCGCCATCCGGGGCTCGGCGATGGCCATCGCCACCCTGTTCAACTGGCTGGCCGCCTTCGGTGTGTCACTGACCTTCCCCAGCCTGGCCGCACTCGCCGGTCCGGGCGCCGTCT
>JBOHFG010000225.1:0-2109 GCA_050699575.1 Pseudonocardiaceae bacterium | reverse complement strand
TGGTGGGGTGCCCTGATGCGGGTGAACACACTACGGTCCAGCGCGGTGGCCGGTCGGCCATCCTGCAAGTAGCTCGCGAGGGCCTCGCCGGCATCAGCGGGCAGTGGGAGCGCATCGAGGCGGTTTCCCTTCCCCCGGATCGTGATCTCGCCACGCCGCCAGTTGATGTCGTCCAAACCCAGCCCGGCGACCTCACCCGCCCGCAGGCCCATCCGCGCCAGCAGCGTCAACATCGCCAGGTCGCGGCGCCCAGCGGCGGTTGCCTGATCGCAGGACGCCATCAGCGCCGCTATCTGGCTTGGTTGAAGCGGCTGGGGAAGCCCCGGCCGGCGATTGGCGACCTTGGGCACCGCCTGATCCAGCGGCCCCCCAATCAGGCCCTGCACGTGCCATAACCGCAGCAGCGACCGCAGCGCACTCGCCAGCCGCTGCACGGTCCTGGGCGCCAACCGCCGCGACTCCGCGATCATGAACGCCGTGACATCACCGGTGCCCAACTCCCGCAACCCGGCTTCCCCGCCGACCGCATGCGCGGCGACAAACGGACCGACCAAATCCACGTAACCACGGGCGACCTTGACCCCAAGGCCGCGCTCGGTCAGCAACCAGCCCCGGTAGCGTTCCAGCAGGACCGCCACCACGGTCTGCGGTACGGGGCTCCCGGGCTGCGGGACCACACCCAGCCCGCGCAGGTACCCCAGCAACGGCACCAGCGCCTTCGCCGTCAGCAAATCCCGGTAGGCCGCACGGCGCGCCACCAGGAACCCACCCACCACCGGGGTA
This sequence comes from Pseudonocardiaceae bacterium, assembly GCA_050699575.1. Classification (GTDB taxonomy): domain Bacteria; phylum Actinomycetota; class Actinomycetes; order Mycobacteriales; family Pseudonocardiaceae. The sequence continues at coordinate 1,326 of JBOHFG010000225.1, read as the reverse complement.
GCCAGATCAGCCACCCCCAGGCCCACATCACACAACCACCTGCTCAGATGCGCGGCGAGCCCCATCTGCTTCTGCGCGGAACCCCTCGTGAAGCCCAGCCGGGCCAGCTCCGCAGCGAACCCCCGCGCATACGGCCCCAGCGGACCCACCATACGAACGCCATGCAAATCATCCATGCTCGCTGTCCTCTCCGAAGTCCGAGAGGACAGCATCACACCGCCAGTAGCTCCGTTATGCCGATATCACCGGCCCGGGCACCCCCACCCACCAGCGCTCCCCGGCCCGATATCGGCATAACCACGATATCGGGATAATGCACGACACACGTTTGCACAATAGTCTTGGGCCACACGACCGTGATAGCCGCAGGTAAGCCTTTCAGCCCGTCGCACACGACGATCAGGCAGTCCTGGGTGCCCCGGTTCTTGATCTGAAGACAGGACCCGCATCCAGCACTTCGCACCCTCCCCGTCGCCGTGCTCCCCGGTCCATAACCCCAGGATATCGCGGGTACCCTCCACCGCGAGCGCGACGTAGACCGGCCGGTTCGCCACGTTGCCGTCACGGATCTTCACATTCACCGCATCAACGAAGATCACCGGGTAGACGGCGTCCAGCGGCCGGCTCTGCCACGCGGCCATGCCCTCCAGCACCCGGTCGGTGACCGCGGAGATCGTCTGCTTCGAGACCTCCGCGCCATAGATCTCCGCCAGGTGCACCGAAATCTCACCATGGGTCAGCCCCTTCGCCGACAGCGAGATCACCAGATCATCAATCCCGGAGCACCCCCGCTGGCGCTTACCCACCATCACCGGCTCACACAAGGATTCCCGGTCCCGCGGCACCTCAATCCCCACCTGCCCAGCCTCTGTCACCAGCGTTTTCGGCCGCGTCCCATTCCGCGAATTCCCGCCATTGCGCCCAGCCGGATCATGCTTGCCATAACCCAGATGATCGTCCATCTCACCCTCCAGGGCGGACTCGACCACCACCCTCGTCAGCCGGGCCAGCAGGCCTCCTTCACCGGTCAGCTTCAGGCCCTCAGCCCGCACCCGCCGGGTCAGCTACCGGACCAGCGCCTCGTCCACACCATCGCCCGGCTCAGCCGACACATCCATCGCCACCACAGTCACAGGTGCCCCTCACATCTCAAGAGTTACACCGTTGATCTTACAGTCCCGATCTCCTCGATTGCGTGGGTGAGTGATTCAGGAGCCCCGACCCGGTGGGCGTGTGCTTGGCGGTTCGGGCCGCCGGGTCGGGTGTCGTGCATGTCGCGTGGATTCGGGCCGTCACCGTCAGGTTGGTTGCCGTACCCAGTTCGGC
>JBOHFG010000224.1:0-25057 GCA_050699575.1 Pseudonocardiaceae bacterium | reverse complement strand
CTGGCGTCGATGGCCGAGTACAACCTGGCCGACGCACCGCTGGACGACCCGCGCGTCCCCCCATTGCGCTCCCAACTGGCGGTGGTGTCCGCTCGAGTTCAAGCGAAGCGGGCGGATCCGGGCTCTGAGGTGGAGGTCCGCCGGGTCAGGTCGGCGTTGGCTCGCAGCCGGGATGGCTATGAGCCACCCTCGCTCTACCATTGTGCATCCATGGATCTTGATACATCCTACGTTCATCTGGATCTGGGCGCACTCGACGCCGCCGAGTCGCTGGCCGCAGCTTCCGCACGGACCCACGCCGAAGGCAACCACGGGCGTGGGGGCGTGCAGGCGGGCATCATCGTGGCTCGGGTGCATCTGCTCGCCGGCGAGCCTGATGCTGGCCGGCGAGCCGCGCAGGCGATCGAGGCGGTGCTCCCGCTGCGTTCCGGAGTCGCCCGCACCCATCTAGCCCTCCTGGCCCAAGATCTGCACACCAGACCGGGACCAGACTTCGCCGAACTCGCTTGCCAGGCACAGAAGGTCGCAACGACACGAATGTGATATCACCCCGACTTGATGGGTGATCAGCTCGAGGCCGCCCAGCGCGCCGAGTGGGTCACCAGGCACTCCTGGCGCCGTCGGCGTGCAGCGCCCTGTCCTGCTCATCCACCGATCGCATGTGCCAGGTCATCCGGCCACCGCGGAGCAGGCGCTACAGAGCTAGATCGGCCGTATCGATCCTGACTGGTCGATAGCATGCGGCGCGAGGCAGGCTTGTACATCTGTCCGTTGATGTCACCCTAGGGAGATCAGGTATGACCCCTCGTCCACTGGCCGCCGCTGCCCACGAGACTGCTTTTGAGCTCCCGGCGTGGGCGGGGGCGGAATGTGCGTCGGTGTTGCGGGGCGTCACCAAGCCCGATTGGTTCCAGACGGCCTCCTGGCGTGACGACCTCCGCGAGGTGGTCTGGCGTGCGGACGAGATGGAGTTGGTCAGCTCTCCGGTCATCAACTCCACCGGGGTCGTCGCGACCGAACCGGTGCTTCCTGAATCGTGGTGGACGGGTCTCAGAAAGTCGCTTGCCGCGCTGGCTGAGCACCAGACTGAGCGGGTGGGAGTGCGCCAGGACCACCTCACCCGGCGGATCAACCAGGTGTTCCCCGACGAGGTCGACACCACCGTCGAGGAGTGGGTGACGGCACATACCGATCTGCATTGGGGTAACCTGACCGCACCCGACTGCTACCTGCTGGACTGGGAAGACTGGGAAGACTGGGGAGCCGCCCCTCGGGGCCGCGATGCGGTGAGTTTGTGGGGGGTTTCCTTGTGCGTTCCCGCCCTGGCGGCTCGCGTTGAGCGCGAGTTTCGGACCGACTTGGAGACCCGGTCGGGGAAGCTTGCGCAACTGCTGTTCTGTTCCAATGTCATCCGGGTGAACGCCAAGCGTACCGATCCCAGTCCCCTGGTACCGTCCGCGACGCGAGCCGCGGCCACGCTGATCGCTGAACTGCGTGCATGACGTGGGAGCCACAGAGGTTACCTCGTTGCGGTGGCGACCTTCGCCCGCAACAGTTCTCGGTACTTGCTTATCCGGTTGTCGTTGGTGCGCAGTCCCAATGCGGTGACGAGGTCGCGCAGGTGATCGACGCGGTTGGTGCCGACGGCTATCCGGCTCACGGGCGGCAGCTCGTAGGCGACGCGAAACGCGGCTTGCAGGTGGGAGCATTGCTGGTCGGAGTCGAGGAAGGCGCCGATGTTCACCGCGGCCCACACCGGGTCTGCCGCGGCGAAGGGGCTCATTCCCCACCGCGTGCTCACGTCGAGACCCCACCATGCAGTGAGCGCGTCGGCTGCGTCCAGGATGTCCGCGCTGACCAGCAGACCGGCACGGGTCATGAGCACGTCGGGTACCGGAATCGTCGTGTCCGCGTCGCTGGTCGCGACGGCCAGCAGGGGTCGCGGGTCCCAGGAGGAGATGCCCCAGGAACCGCACAGTCCTGCTGTCGATGCTTCATGCAGGGTCGTGGAGGCCGCTGCCAGGCAGTCACGTCCTGCGTCGGGCGTCAGAGCGGCAAGAGTTCGCTCCGGGTTGTGCAGGAGCACGACGTCCGGTTCGCGATACAGATCCTCGGCCGACTCTTCTACAGCTCGGCGGAGCCGCCGAGGGTCGAGCGAGTGTTCGGCGCCCGCGGTGCCGGGGAAGAATCCGACCTTGGTCGAGATCGTGAACTCCGCCAACAGGTCACCTGCGGTACGCGTCAACGTCCGGTGTGAGGTGAAACCAAGGTAGTTGTAGCTGGTGTCGAGTGCCTGGACCCCCAGGGTTAGTGCTCCTTCAAAAAGTCCTCGTTCGTGGCGAGACCGGTATAGCCCGAGAGCAACTCGGGCGTCAGCTCGGCGCATATTCCCTCCCCGACCAGCACCTCGGCGAGGATTGCCGCATTGACTCCAGCAGCGGCGGTTGTCTTTGCAAGGTCAACCGGCTGACCAGACAACAGGCGGTGCAATGCAGGAGCGGCCTTTGCCGCAAACGTGATCTTCTTTCCGGCGGCCAGAACGTCGACCGTCTCACCATGATGCTCCAGCCGAGGCGCGAATTCGGTCACACACGCCACAGCAGTCGGTACACCGAAGATGCCGAAGGTGGCGACCTGCCGGTGTGGGGGATGTTCGTATTCACGGGCGGCGAGGAAGTCCGATGGAGAACGCGACGCAACGAGTGTGGACGCGGCTGTTTTGAGTGTGTCTTCCTGGGTTGCCCACTTATCTGGGCTGCCCCATCGGTCCAGATCGTAGCGGAACAGCTCGTCCTCCCGGGAGCGGTCGGCCAGCCAGGGAAGTCGAGACGCCGCGCCAGCACGCCTGGGCTCTTCCCGTCAGTGGTGCCGACGCGTTCCGGGAGCGTGGCACTTCCCGACGCCGCTGCGGCAACCGCAGGTAGGCACCACGCAAACTCCTCGATCAACACCGGCGTCAGCCCGCTCAGCTCAGTCGGGTGCACCCCGCTACGCGGTGGCCATCTAAGTCGCATCCGCCAAGTTCAGCTGCGGAGAAATAGGTGTGGCGGTGAGCCCGAACTCGTGCCAGGCCGGTGCGCCCAGTTCACGCCATCGGGTCCAGGCGGACCCGATGTTGGTCCGCAGTGGCGTTGGGCCAGCTTCACGCACGGGGTAGCGGCCGGTCGCGTCCGGCTCGCGGGTGATCTCGCACTAGGAACCGTCCGGGGCTCGTAGCTCGGTGATTGCGACGTGGCTGTCGGTGAGCCAGATGCTGCGGAAGATGCCTGGGGGGAGGTAGAGCTGGGTGAGGAACGGAAACTGTTGACCGCCGTCGAGTTCGGCCGGGTCGACCGTGATGTGACCGGTGGCTGGTGGTTGGGTGGTGCGGACCGGGCGTGATGAACCCACCGTGGGTCCGGCGTGTGTCGCTGCGCCGCAGGGCGAGCAGGTTCCCCGCGCCGAGCGGTCCTTCGATATGGGCCAGCGCCAGTCCACCGGGCTGGAGTTGGCCGATCCATGCGGCGGGGACGGCGAACAGGGCACAGGTAGCGATGATCCGGTCAAACGGGGCGTGTGCGGGCAGACCGCCGACGCCATCGGCGTGGCCAACGTCGAGGTGTAGCCCAGCCGGGCCAGCCGCTCGCGGGCCTGTACAGACGAGGTGAGGGTCGATGTCGACAGAACACACCTGGGCACTGCCCAGGCGGTGGGCCAGCAGTGCGGCGTTGTATCCGGTGCGGGTGCCGATCTCCAGAACGCGCATGCCGTCGGTGACATCGAGAGCTTCCAGCATCCGGATCATCAGGTCCGGTTTGGTCGAGCTCGACACCGGCGCCTGGACGCCCCGGTCGGCGTAGCCGGCGAGGCCGGTGATCAGCGTGGTCGGTGAGTAGACCAGGTCGAGCCACTGCTGGGTGCTCTGGGGGTCGTGCGGTTCGTGGGTGGTCCAGCGCAGCGGGCGAGCGTCTCGGTCCTGTAGGTAGTAGCGCGGGATGAGCTCATGACGCGGGACGGCGAGCAACGCCTCCCGCCAGCCCCGGGTGTGCAGGTCACCATCGGCGTCCAGCTCGTCGGCCAGGCGGCGGGCCAGCGGTTTCCATGTCGAGGCGGGCACGGTGATGGTCACCGGGGGTTTCCTCAGCCCAAGTTCGGTCATGAACGCGCGGAGACTGGTGACGACCTGTCCTGACAGTTCGCACTCCCAGCACTTGGGCGCCCAGTCCTGCACCAAATGCGCGGTGACGTCAATTCCACGCAGATCAGCGATGTCGTCGACGGAGAGTTTGCGGGTCCAGCCCATCTTGTAGGTGACGTCTTCGTAGATGAGATTCGTGCTCAATGGTTTGAGTACGACTCCCGGCACCGACACCTGGGAAAATCGTGCCACCGCCGCCGGGTCGTTGCTGACCAGTGTCCGAGGCACCGTCAGCCCGCACCGAGCCGCCGTTGCCCACTGCACCGGCCGGTACACCGCCGTCGCAGCCAGGTCGGGACGGTTCACCCACAGTACGTCAGGCAGTGCCAGCAGCACACCGCCGACACCGAGTTTGGCCTCGCGTTTGGCGACTCCCGCTCCACTTCGGACATGCCTACGGGCATCTGGAACGACGACGGCGTGCGGACCCACACCGACCGGACGGTTGCGAGATCGACCTGGTGATGCTCGGTCCGCAGATTCCCGTGCCACGAGCCATCGCGGAACTCCGCATCAAGGGTCAACCGCTGCGGGAACCACGACAGATCCACCCGCATCACCGGAACGCCGCGCTCGGTGAGCCCACTCACCACGCCGTCGGCTGTGCGATCCAATTCTGCCACCGCAGCGCAAACGGCCGCGTCGCCGCTCCAGACGGTGCTTCGCTGCGATCAGGTAACGAGAAGTCGCAGCGACTGAGCGGAAACCGCCCCGAGACTGTAACTAGCGGATCGCCGACGTACCAGAATCCCGGCATGTTTATCACTCCCACTGTTGTTGAACTATGAGAAGTGTCATGTGGGCCGCCACTTCATTGTCTCTCGAGGATTTCATTCACGCTGCCAATATTCACGTACGCTAAGGAATTATGGTATAGGTCGGGATGTTCTGGGGCTGGTTGGGTGACTCTGCACCGCGATTCACGCGGTGCGGTCGGTGACTGCGCCGATCAGGTGTCGACAGTCGTGGACGGTGCCGCAGAGTCACCAACCTCGCCATACGTGCTGGCTCACGCCGGGTCGGTGGGGAGGCGATGGTGCAGGTAGGACAGTGTCTTGTCGGCGCACTCGAACAGGGGCGCCTCGGTGTTCAGGCGCAGTTTGGGATCGGGGATCGGCTCGGCGTTGGCGTGGAGGCGCTGGTATAGCTCGATGTTGCGGTTGGCGGCGGGATGCGCGCCGGGGGTGCGGTGGAGGTGCCAGGCGGCGGCCCGGACATCGTGTGCACGCAGAAGTCGTCCTGTCCGCGGGTGTAAAGGGTGTGTTGGGGGCCGAACAATGCGTGCCGGACGTGGTCTTTGTCCAGCAGTAACGCGTGGCCGGCCAAGCGGTGGACGAGTTCAGCGGCCAGTGTGCTCTTGCCGGTGCCGGGTAACCCAGCCAGCTGAACGATCACTATCAGTCCCTCCCGTCCCACGGGGAGTTGGACGGATCTGTTGAGGATGTGCCATACACGGCAACTTTGGCGAGAAGTTGCCGTGTATGGCGGTGGGTGTCGATGCGTAGGCTGCTGCCATGAGGCTGACGCAGCGCTCGTCAAGGGGCCCGCTGCGCGTGGTCGTGGTGGATGACCACCAGATGGTGCTCGACGGGCTGCGCGCGATGCTGGCTGCCTATGCCACCCAGGTTGAGATCGTCGGTGAGGTCACCGATCCCGAACTCGCATTAAAGATCATCACCGGGCAGGAGCCCGACATCACCCTGCTCGACGTGCGGTTACGAGGCTCCAGCGGTCTGGACCTGTGCGCGGAGATCCGTCAGCGGCAACCCGGCTGCAAGGTCGTGTTCCTGACCGTCTACGACGATGAGCAGTATCTTTACCAGGCGCTGCGGCTCGGTGCCGCCGGGTTCCTGCTCAAGCGGGTGCGCGGCGCGGAGCTGGTGGATCACCTGCAGCGGATCCATCAGGGTGAGGTTCTGATCGACCCCAGCCTGGCGACGAAGGTTGCGATGTCGGTGGCCCACCTGCGCGGTGGGGAGTTCTGGCCGGGCGCGAGCCTGGGGCTGACCCAGCGGGAGAGCGAGGTGCTCGCGCTGATGGTGGCCGGGCTGTCCAACCGCGCCATCGCCGGCCGGCTCACCGTCAGTGAGGAGACGGTGAAGACGCATGCCCGTGGGATTTACCGGAAGCTGGACGTTCCGGACCGCTCCGGCGCGGTCGCCGCCGCGCTGCGCGAGGGGGTGTTCCAGTGATGTGCTCGCGGCTGGGCGATTCCGACGCCGAGCTGCTGCACCGGGTGATCGAGATCCTGTCGGCAGGTCTCGACCTCGACGTGGTCGTCCAGCGGGTGGCCGACCTGATCACCAAGACCACCTCGACCGACGTCTGCTTCGTGCACTTGCTGAATCCGGCCGGCGATCGGTTGCAGCTCCGCGGCGCCACACCCCCCTTCGACCAGCTGGCCAGACAGATCGAGCTGCCGGTCGGCCAGGGGGTGTCCGGGTGGGTCGCGGCACACTGCGAGCCGGCGGTGATCATCGACAACAAGCGCGCGGATCCACGTTACCTCTACATTCCTGAGCTGCGTGGCGAGGACTTCACCTCGATGGCTTCAGTACCGATGATCACCCGGCCTGGTGATCTTGTCGGGGTACTCAACGTGCACACCCGGGACCGCCGCGAGTTCACCAAGGCCGACGTCGAGCTGCTCGGCTCGGTGGCCGGCCTGATGGCCGGGGCCATCGAGAACGCCAGCCTGCACAGCAGGCTCGCCGAGCGAGAGGAGGCGATGGAGCGCTTCGCCGAGCGGATCGTGCTGCTCCAGGAGACCGAGCGGCGCCGGCTCGCCGGCGAGATCCACGACGGCATCAGCCAGCGCATCGTCAGCCTGTCGTTTCACCTCTCGGCCGCAGCCGACGCGGTCGCCACCGACCCGGCCGGGGCCGCCAAGCAGATCGCCCGAGCCCAGGAGCTTGCCGCGGGGGCACTGGACGAGACCCGGGATGCCATTGCCGGGCTGCGCCCGCCGGTGCTGGACGACCTTGGGCTGGCCGCCAGCCTGGAGAGCCTCGCGCGTTCGACCCCCTTGCCCAACGTCGCAGTGGACACCGTGACGACCGGCCTGCCCGAGCACGCCGAGACCGCGGTCTACCGGATCGCTCAGGAGGCGCTGCAGAACGTGATGAAGCACGCCGGCGCTGCGCACGTGCAGCTGCGGCTCTCAGTGGCCGCCGGCGCGGTGCTGCTAGAGATCTCCGACGACGGTGTCGGCTTCGACCCGGCCAGCACAGCCAAGCGAACCGGGCCGGCGGGATACGGCCTGCCAGGCATGCAGCAACGCGCCGAACTCCTCGGCGGGCAGCTCACCGCCGACAGCGCCCCCGGCCGCGGCACCGTGGTGCGGCTGCGCATACCCGTCCCCCAAGGCATTAACCAACCGACGCAGGGCCGGTGAGCTGGGGATCGTCAGCGGCAATAGATCGTTGACCGACTCCGGGAGCTCGGCGTGACGTTGCCATGTCCTCGCTGCACGGACATCTCGTTCTTGCTCGTCGACGAGCTGGCCGTCGTGCCGGTTCGTTCGCACATCGGCGGATCTCTGGTCGACGGGTTGGCGCTGCCAGCGGTCCGTCTCATGTGCAACCAGTGCGGTTTTCTCAGTTACCACGCGCTCACCAAGCTCGGGCTCGCGGAGGAGATCGTCGGCACAGTGTCGCCAGATCGTCCCGACTCGGGGTGAGATCGCCCAACCTCCGGCTGATCCAGTGTCCGAGCCCTGCCCACGACGGTGGACGACCGGAACTCTTGGCGAAACGGCCCGTGCTGCGGGTAGCGGCCGTCGCTGGTCGAAACTACTCCCCACGCCGCTCACCGCAGGCGCTGACTGAGCCCCGACTTCACCGGCCAGCCAGCCTCCTGGTCGGTCCCGTGTCCCGTAAAGTGCGCAGAAGGGAACCGCTGCCACCAACGACCGGCAAGCCTTGAGGTAAGTAGGTTGTGGTAATGACTCCGCAGACCGATGCTCCGTCCGGACGAAAGCCAGCCGTGTTCATTGGGAGCTCATCGGAGGCCCTTCCCATCGTGAATCGGCTCGTAGGCCTCCTCGGTCCTGACTTCGACGTGCACCCGTGGGACCAAGCTTTCCCCCCCGGTGAGTACACCCTGACAGCTCTCCTGCAGAAGGCGGAACGAGTCGACGCGGCGATCTTTATCTTTGCCAAGGATGATGAGATGAAGATTCGTGGAGAACCAGGATTCTCGGCCCGCGGAAACGTCCTTCTCGAATACGGAATATTTGTGGATCGCCTCGGCAGGAAACAGGTCTTCATTCTTGAGGAAGAAGGTGTTGGCCTTCCCTCTGACATCTTTGGGGTCACGACTAAATCCTTCCCCTCCGAAGGAGGGGCGAGGCGAAACGCTGCCCTCGCGGTCTTTATCGAAGACATCGTAGCACCGATATTGCGGAGTCTTTCTCTGCGATCCTCGGGTGACAACAACATTGCGGACGCAGATCTAGGATATGCAGGTACTATCCGACGGGAACGGCAGAAACTCGACAGTATCGAGGACTCCCTCAAGAAGTTTGTGAACACTGGAGAGTCAATCGCTCGAAGCCCGATCCGGCTCGGGTCTACGGCGGCACCCATATCTACGTACGCCGAGGCGCTCGGCCGGGTCAGGAAAAGGTTCTGGACTACGACATTTTTGTCCTCAGGTTTCTGGACGGGTCACCAGGGGACAATTATCGCTGCCAATGAGGAGATGTTGAAGCGGATCAATAAAAGTGGGGGGCAGGCGCGCCGGCTGTTCCTTCTCGACCAGCCGTCGAACCTCGTCGTGCGTGCCTACCGAGACCATCGCATCTTGCAGCGACAGCTACAGAAATACGAAGATCTGGAGATGCTCAACGATCAACATGAACATTTGAAGAGCAACATGAGGTCCCTGCTCCAGCAGGGCTTCGAAGTCAAGGTCGTGTTCGACGACGCCAAGGCGTACAGCAGATTGCCGGACGGCATGCTGCCCGACCCGAAAGATTCAGAGCTGGGAATCTACGACGATTTTCGAGTCGACGTCTTCCAGGGGGGCAAGCATGGCGTCATTCACACTGTCGAAAGTCACTCCCCTCTCTTCCGGTACTTTCCGGCATACCTCAAGGCGGCAACCGGATATTTCGAAGAGTTGTGGGACAGGGCGCAGCCCATGGCAGCGTTCATCGACGATCTGCAGGAGGCTGTCGACTTCGCCAAAGCGAAGATTGACTACGAGTCGAACTGGCTTGCTATCTACGAGTATGCACTTGCGCAAGAAGACGAGAGGATGAAGACCATAGAGCTTGCGAGAGTGGAGGAGGTCCTACGGGAGGAAACAAAGGAGCGGAATATTAAGATAACCCGATACTTGGACATCGGTAGTTGTACAGCCCGTTACCCAATCCAGCTACGATCGTGGGTGGCGCCGAACGGGAAGATCCTCGGAGTGGACGAGGACTACGATTGTGTGCGATTCGCACAGGCGAACATAGTGCAGAAGTGTCCCAATGAAAGAAGGATCGAGATCTCACAATGCGACTTCGTTACCAGGGAGGTGGGCATCAGGGGAGAATTCGACCTGATCACCTGCATGCTAGGGACGCTGTCCCATTTTGGGTGGGATCGTTCGCGAAATTATGAGGACCGCCTCCAGAGAGCATTGAAACGGATGGCCTCACTGCTGAGCGACAAAGGTTTACTGTTCTTGGGGACGTGGTCAGAATTCGCGTGTAAGAATCGTAAAATGCTTGGGATATACAGTCCGGGGGACCGTGAGCGCCTTGCGGAGTGGTCGCCGAGCACGGCGGAGCTGGAGAAGCGGCTCGAGAGTGTCGGCTTGGACGTAGTGGAACGGGTGCAGCCGGAGCTGCGCCTGGACTTGATGTGGTGTCGGCGCGCCTAGGGGTCTCGGGCTGCGCCCCTTCGACGCTGATCAGTGGTGGTGGGTGCGGAAGTCGGTTACACGGGCATGCTGCTCGCCACTGGTCGCGCTGTGCCCTGCCTCCAGGGTGATCGGCAGGCAAGTGGCGAACAGCCTTCGGGTGACGAACCCGCGCAACGCCGTGCGCAGACCTGTCACCTCGTGCCAACGGGATCGAGGTTCAGCGACAGGGTGCAGGCAGGTCATAATGAGAGTTGTGGCCGTCATCCCTGCTGACCAGCGGCCCCTCGCCGATGTCGTGGCTGAGCTTGCGCGCAGCCACGGCCGAGTGAACATCGCCCAGGGCGGCCGCACCGTCGCGGCGCTGGTGTCCGCCGAGTACCTCGAATCGCTGGAGGAGACCATCGCGGTCCCCGCCGACGCCGAGCTCGTGGCGGCGATCGCGGAGGGGGAGGCCGAGCTGGAGGCCGGCCTGGGAATCCCCGCACATGACGTCGAAACCGAATTTCTGAACCGGTCGTGACCGCCCGCTACACCCTCACCTATGCACCACGGGCCCAGCGAGATCTGCGCAAGCTGCCGGAGAAGCCTCATTGAGGTTGTCACCATCGCGCATCGTGCCGACTCCTACCGGCCGCACTGATCCACTGTTGCGCGACCAGCCTCCGCGCCGGCCGGCGCGGCTGGCAACCCTCCGGTATCTGCCCTCACCGACGTGGTGTTGGTACCCAGGTGAATCCCCTCTCTGGCCCCCGCGGCCACCACCCTAAACTGGCGGAAGGTGACGACGTGGTAGCTGGTGCTGCCTCGGTGTGCTGGAGTGCTACCAGATCTGCTTGCTACCGACGAACGGAGTACCCGGCATGACCGAGGTCTTGCCCTCAGTGACTGCCGCCGTTGGTTCCGCTCAGTATGCGTGGCTGCTCGTTGCGTTGCCGGCCGTTGGTGCCCTGGTGTTGCTGGTCGGTGGACGTCGCACCAACGCCTGGGGGCACCTGCTGGGCTGCGCGGCGGTGCTCACCGCCTTCAGCTATGGCGTGGTGCTGTTCGCCCAGTGGCTGGGCCTCGACGCGTCGGAGCGGACCCGGGAGCTGGGCGTTGGGACCTGGTTCGTGATCAACTCACTGCAGGTGAGCTATGGCTTGCGGCTCGATCCGCTGTCACTGACCTTCGTGCTGCTCATCACCGGCGTCGGTGGGTTGATTCACCTTTACGCGATCGGCTACATGGCCCACGATCCTGGGCGACGAAGGTTCTTCGGCTACTTCAACCTGTTCGTCGCGGCGATGCTCGTGCTGGTGCTCGCCAACAACTTCGTCACGCTCTACCTCGGGTGGGAAGGCGTGGGCCTGGCCTCCTACCTGCTCATCGGCTGGTACCAGGACCGCCCCAGTGCCGCGACGGCGGCGAAGAAGGCGTTCCTGATGAACCGGGTCGGCGACGTCGGCCTGGCGATCGCGATCTTCTTGATCTGGCGCTCTCTGGGCACCGTGCAGTTCACTGAGGTGTTCGCCCGCGCCGGGCAGATCAGCGGGCCCACCCTGCTGGCGATCACCCTGTTGTTGCTGCTGGGGGCCTGCGGGAAGTCCGGTCAATTCCCGCTGCAGGCCTGGTTGCCCGACGCGATGGAGGGCCCCACCCCGGTCTCGGCGCTGATCCACGCCGCGACGATGGTGACCGCCGGGGTGTACCTGATCGCCCGGTGCAACCCGCTGTACGATCTCAGCGCGACCGGCCGGTTGGTCGTCGCGCTGGTCGGCGTGGTCACGCTGCTGATCGGGTCGATCGTCGGCTGCGCTTACGACGACATCAAGAAGGTGCTGGCTTACTCCACGGTCAGCCAGATCGGGTACATGATCCTCGCCGTTGGGTTGGGCCCGGCCGGGTACGCGCTGGGCATCGTGCACCTGCTGACCCATGGCTTCTTCAAGGCGGGGCTGTTCCTGGGTGCGGGCTCGGTGATGCATGGGATGCACGACGAGGTCGACATGCGGCGGATGGGTGGGCTTGCCCGGCACCTGCCGATCACTTTCGTGATCTTCAGCTGCGGTTACCTGGCGTTGATCGGGTTCCCGTTTTTGTCCGGCTACTACTCCAAGGATGCGATCATTGAGGCAGCGTTCGGCGCGGGCTGGCTTTTCGGCGGCCTCGCGCTGCTGGCCGCCGGGCTCACCGCGTTCTACATGACCCGCCTGATGCTCATGACGTTCTTCGGCGAGGAGCGCTGGCGCAATCTCCGTACCGCGGAGGGCAAGGAGTACCACCCGCATGAGTCCCCGCCGGTGATGTGGCTGCCCATGGTGCCGCTGGCGATCGGCTCGCTGGTCGCTGGTTACTTCTTGGCCTCAGATGAGCGGTTGGCCCGCTGGTTGGAGCCCTCGGTGGGCCCGCTGGTGCCTGCGCAGGCCCCGTTCCCGGTCGAGCTGGTCCCGATTCTCACGGTGCTGATCTCCGCGTTGGGTGTGCTGGTCGCCTGGCTGGTGGTCGGCCGCCGCCCCGTGCCGGTCGTCAAACCTGCGCGGGTCTCGCTGCCGGTGGCCGCCGCCCGGGCCGACCTCTACGCCAACGCGATCAACGAGGCGATCCTGGCGCGCCCGGGTACCTGGCTGACCAGGGCTCTGGTGTTCGTGGACAACAAAGGCGTCGACGGAGTGGTCAACGGCATCGCGGCGCTGCTGGGTGGCACGTCGGGCCGGCTGCGCCGGCTGCAGACCGGCTTCGTTCGAAGTTACGCGCTGGGCATGCTCGGCGGTTCCCTCGTGGTGATCGCCTTGCTGCTGGCGGTGAGCTACGTATGAGTAGCGCGGGCCTGCTGCTGGCGATGCTGCTGCTGCCGTTGGTGGGCAGTGTGGTGGTCGCTCCGATGCGCTCGGCTCCGGTTGCGGCGAAGACCATCGGGCTGGCCTTCGCGCTGGGGGAGCTGGTGTTGGCCGCGCTGGTCTGGTCGGCTTACCAGCCGGGTGGCGGACGACTTCAGCTGACCCTGTCCATTCCGTGGATCCCGGCGTTCGGCACCCGCTTCGCGCTCGGTGTCGACGGCATCGCGTTGGTGATGATCGCACTGATCAGCGTGCTGGTGCCGATCGTGATGGGTTCCTCGTGGGCGGAGAAGCTACCCGAGGGGCGCACCCCGGCGGGCTTCTACGCGCTGCTGTTGGCTCTCCAGTCGTTGCTCATCGGCGTCTTCGCGGCCACCGACGTGTTCCTGTTCTACCTCTTCTTCGAGGTCATGCTGGTGCCGATGTACTTTCTGATTGGTCGCTTCGGTGGCCCGCGACGGCAGTACGCGGCGGTGAAGTTTTTCTTGTACTCGCTGCTCGGTGGGCTGGTGATGCTGGCCAGCGTGATCGGCATCTTCGTGGTGAGCGCGCAGCGGCTGGGCCAGGGCACCTTCGACTGGGCGGCCCTGGTGCGCATCGCCGGCAGCATCCCGCAGAGCACCCAGATCTGGCTGTTCCTCGGGTTCTTCATCGCTTTCGCGATCAAGGCGCCGCTGGTCCCGTTGCACACCTGGCTGCCCGACGCCGGTGCGGAGGCGCCCGTAGGCGCCGGTGTGCTATTGGTCGGCGTGATGGACAAGGTCGGCATCTACGGCTTCCTGCGTTACTGCCTGCCGCTGTTCCCCGGCGCCTCGCGGGCGTTGGCTCCGCTGGTGCTGGTGCTCGCCGTCGCGGGGGTGCTCTACGGCGCGTTGCTCGCCGTCGGCCAGTCCGACATGAAGCGGTTCGTGGCTTACACCTCGGTGGCGCACTTCGGCTTCATCGCGCTGGGGGTGTTTGCCTTCTCCACCCAGGCGCAGGCCGGTGCGGTGCTCTACATGGTCAACCACGGCATCTCCACCGGAATGCTGTTCATCGTGGTTGGCATGCTGATGGCCCGCGGTGGCTCCCGGCTGATCAGCGACTACGGCGGGGTGGCGAAGCTGGCTCCGGTGCTGGCCGGGATGATGCTGCTGGCCGGGCTGTCCTCGTTGGCGTTGCCCGGCACCAACTCGTTCGTCTCGGAATTCCTGGTGCTCGTCGGCTCCTACCCGCGTCAGCCGGTGTACACGATCCTGGCCACCACGGGGATCATCCTGGCCGCGCTGTATGTCTTGTGGGTCTACCAACGGGTCATGCAGGGGCCCGTGCGGGGCGCGGCCGTTCTCGGCTCAGCTGAGGGGCCGGGGACCGCGACGGCGCCAGGGGTGGCGGCGCGCGCCCGGTTCGCTGATCTGTCGATGCGTGAGGTCACCGTGCTGGCGCCGCTGGTAGCACTGATCCTGCTACTCGGGCTTTACCCACAGCCGGTGTTGAATGTGATCACCCCGTCGGTCGGGGCCACGCTTACCGAGGTCGGCCTGTCCGACCCGGTCGTCGGCCAGGGAGGCAACTGAAGTGCTCGGGGCAGGATTTGCCGCGCAGGTCCCGCACGTGCAGGCCCCCGCGGTCGACTACGGGGCGATCGCCCCGGTCCTGGTGGTGCTCGGGGCGGCGTGCCTGTCCGTGCTGGTGGAGGCGTTCGTGCCGCGCTCCGGGCGATGGTCGGCCCAGGTCGCGTTGACGCTGCTCACGTTGGGGGCAGCCGGTGTGGCACTGGGCGTGCACCTGTACTCCTTCAGCCGCGACGCGCGCAACGTGGTGACGCTGGCCGGGACGGTGGCCGTCGACGGCCCCGCACTGTTCTTATGGGGCACGCTGCTGGCTCTGGGTTTCGCGGCGGTGCTGCTCATCGCGGATCGCACGGTGGAGCCGGGCGGTGCATTTACCGCCGACGCCGCGGTGCGTCCGGGCACCGCCGCCGACCGCGCGCAGGCCGTGGGCACAACTGTGGGCACCAACAGGGGCACGGCCACCGGGACCGTCATGCAGACCGAGGTCTTCCCACTGTTCCTGTTCTCGCTGGGCGGGATGATGGTCTTTCTTGCGGCCAACGACCTGCTCACCATGTTCGTCGCGCTGGAGGTGCTCAGCCTGCCGCTGTATCTGATGTGCGGGCTGGCCCGGCGGCGCCGGCTGTTGTCCCAGGAGTCGGCCGTCAAGTACTTCCTGCTCGGGGCGTTCTCCTCAGCGTTTTTCCTGTACGGAGTGGCGTTGCTGTACGGCTACGCGGGCTCGGTCAGCCTGTCCCGGATCGCTGAGGCGTCGGTGGGTACCGACCGGTCGGACACGTTGTTGTTCGGTGGTCTGGCGATGCTGGTGGTTGGTCTGCTGTTCAAGGGTTCAGTCGGGCCTTTCCACACCTGGACCCCAGATGTCTACCAGGGTGCGCCCACTCCGGTGACGGCGTTCATGGCGGCCTGCACCAAGGTGGCGGCCTTCGGCGCGATCCTGCGGGTGTTGACGGTGGCCTTCGAGGGCACTCGCTGGGAGTGGCGCGCGCTGCTGTGGGGGGTCGCCATCGTCTCGATGGTGATCGGTGCGGTGCTCGGCCTGACCCAGACCGACATCAAACGCATGATCGCGTACTCGTCGGTGGCGCACGCCGGTTTTTTGCTGGTCGGGGCGATCGCGCTGACCGCCCAGGGCCTGTCCGGCACAATGTTCTACCTGCTCGCCTACGGCTTCACCACGCTGGCCGCGTTCGGGGTGGTCACCCTGGTGCGCGATGCGGACGGGGAGGCCACGCACCTGTCGCAGTGGGCCGGGCTGGCCAAGCGCTCACCACTGACCGCCGCGGTGTTCGCTTTTCTGCTCTTCGCGCTCGCTGGCATCCCGCTGACCAGTGGGTTCACCGGTAAGTTCGCGGTGTTCAGCGCCGCTTTGGCGGACGGGATGGCGCCGCTGGTGGTGGTAGCGCTGGTGACTAGCGCGGTGGCCGCGTTCTTTTACCTCCGGGTGGTGGTGCTGATGTACTTCAGTGAACCTGCCGCTGACGGTCCGACGGTGAGTGTGCCCGGGGCCTTCACCACGGTAGCGATAACGCTCGGCGTGGTGATCACCTTGCTGCTCGGGGTGCTGCCCACCTTCGCCCTGAACTGGGCCGCTCTCGGCGTGTTCGCCTCCTGATCGCAGATGAGCAACTCGACATCCGAGCAGCTCGCCGGCGTGGAGCTGGCTGACCCTGAGCTGCGCGCTTTTCTGGAGCAGGGCCTGAAACAGGTGGAGGAGCTGCTGCACCGGGAGGTGCAAAGCGAGTTCCGTTTCCTCACGGAGACTTCGCTGCATCTGGTCGACGCCGGGGGTAAGCGGTTCCGGCCGCTGCTCACCCTGCTCGCCGGCCAGTTCGGCCCGGATCAGGGACGAACGGCTGACGTCGTGCGTGCCGCGGCGGTCGTGGAGCTGGTCCATCTCGCCACCCTCTACCACGACGATGTGATGGACGAGGCCACGCTGCGCCGGGGCGCGGTGAGCGCCAACGCCCGCTGGGACAACACCGTCGCGATCCTCACGGGTGACTTCCTGTTCGCGCACGCCTCCCGGTTGGTCGCTGATCTTGGACCGGAGGCGGTGCGGATCATCGCCTGCACGTTCGCGGAGTTGGTCACCGGCCAGATGCGCGAGACGCTGGGCCCGGCTTCCGGCGCCGACCCGGTGGAGCACTACCTGGCGGTGGTCGCGGAGAAGACCGGTTCGCTGATCGCCACCGCGGGCCGCTACGGCGCGATGTTCTCCGGCGCCTCGCAGGAGCGTATCGATGCGCTGCGCCGGTTCGGTGAGAAGATCGGGACCGCGTTCCAGATCTCCGATGACATCATCGACATCGCCTCGCCGGCCGCGAAGTCCGGCAAGATCCCCGGGACCGACCTGCGCGAGGGGGTCCGCACCTTGCCGATGCTCTATGCCCTGGTCGAACCGGGTCCTCGGGTCAACCGGCTCCGGACCCTGCTGGCCGGTCCGCTGACCGACGATGCGCTGATCGCGGAGGCGTTGTGGTTGCTGCGTGAGTCACCCGGCCTGGACCGGGCGATGCGCACTCTGCGCACCCACACCGACTCCGCCCTCGCCGAGCTAGCGATTCTGCCTCCCTGTCCAGCCCGAGACGCCCTCACCTCCGTCACCACCTACCTCTCCGCCCGCACCGCCTGACTCCGGGCCCGCCTCAACCGCCCGTTGTCACGGTGCGCCTCGGGCGAGGTCTATTGTATCGGCATGGCAACCATCCCGGAGAAGCCGTCACTCGATGGCCTTGAGACGAAATGGGATGTCCTCTGGCAGGATCAGGGTACATACCGTTTTGATCGGTCGAGGACTCGTGACGAGGTTTACGCCATCGACACTCCGCCGCCGACCGTCAGCGGTTTCATTCATCTCGGGACTGCTTTCGGCTATATTCAGGTAGACGCCATCGCCCGGTTCCAGCGGATGCGCGGGCGCGAGGTCTTTTACCCGATGGGGTGGGATGACAACGGCCTGCCGACGGAGCGCCGTGTGGAGAACTATTACGGTGTGCGCTGCGACCCGGGCGTCCCGTACGAGCCCAATCTTGCCGTCACTGAGGGAGCGAAGGGCCGCCGACCCGTTTCGCGACGCAATTTCGTCGAGCTGTGCCAGCGTCTGACGGCGGAGTTCGAGCATGACTTCGAGCAGCAATGGCGCACCATGGGGCTGTCCGTTGATTGGTCGTTGACATACGCGACGATTGATACCCGGTCGCGGCGGGTTGCCCAGCGCGCTTTTCTGCGCAATCTCAGCCGCGGTGAGGCGTACGCCACTGAGGCACCCACGATGTGGGACATCGACTTCCAGACAGCCGTGGCGCAGGCGGAGTTCGAGGATCGCCCGATGCAGGGGGCGTACCACCGTCTCGCGTTCCCGCGGGTCGACAGCGGTGCCCTGGTGGAGATCGAGACCACTCGCCCTGAACTGCTGCCCTCCTGCGTCGCGCTGGTTACCCACCCCGACGACGACCGGTACCGGTCGCTGATCGGCACTGACGTGACCACTCCCGTGTTCGGGGTACGGGTGCCGGTGGTGGCGCACCAGCTTGCTGACCCCGACAAGGGCTCCGGCATCGCGATGATCTGTACGTTCGGTGACACCACCGACGTGGTGTGGTGGCGGGAGCTGGACCTGCCGACCCGGTCGGTCATCTGTCGCGATGGTCGTTTCCAGGCGGAGACGCCGGGCTGGCTCAGCGGCGCCGGTGCGCAGGCCTGGACGAGGCTGGCCGGCACGTTCCCGAACCAGGCGCGCCGCCACGTCGTCGAGCTGCTGACCGAGTCGGGCCACCTGATCGGTGCCCCTCAGCCGATCATTCACGAGGTCAAGTTTTACGAGAAAGGCGAGCGTCCGCTGGAGATCGTTACCAGCCGGCAGTGGTATATCCGCAATGGCGCGCGCAACGCCGAGCTGCGCGAAACGCTGATCCGGCGGGGTCGTGAGCTCGCCTGGCACCCCGACTTCATGCGCCTGCGGTACGAGCACTGGGTCGAGGGGCTCAACACGGACTGGCTGGTCAGCCGGCAGCGTTACTTCGGCGTGCCCTTCCCGGTGTGGTACCCGCTAAACAGCACGGGAGAGGTGCTTCGGGACACCCTGATCTTGCCGGACGAGGCAACCCTGCCGGTCGACCCGCAGGCCGACGTGCCTCCCGGCTACGACGAGAGCCAGCGGGGCAAACCCGACGGTTTCATCGGCGATCCCGACGTGATGGACACGTGGGCGACGTCCTCACTCACCCCGCAGATCGCCGGCGGCTGGGCTGATGACGAGGATCTGTTCTCCCGGGTTTTCCCGACCGACCTGCGGCCACAGGGCCCGGAAATCATCCGTACCTGGCTCTTCTCCACCCTGCTGCGCTCGGAGTTAGAGCACGGTGTGCTGCCGTGGCGGCATACCACCATCAACGGCTGGATTCTGGACCCTGACCGCAAGAAAATGTCGAAGTCCAAAGGCAACGTGCTCACCCCGATGCCGCTGGTCAACACCTATGGGGCGGATGGTTTCCGGTATTGGTCGTGCAAGAGTGCGTCGGGCACCGACACCGCGGCCGATCAGGCGCAGATGAAGGTGGGTCGCCGTCTCGCCGTCAAGGTGCTCAATGCCGGGAAATTTGTTCTCGGGCTGGGCCGGCAGGATGCGACGTTGGCCGACGTGACGGAGGGGCTGGACCGTGCCATGCTGGCTCAGCTGGCCACGGTGGTCGACGATGCCACAGCCGCGTTCGATGGGTACCACTACCATCGGGCGCTGGAGTTGGTGGAGTCGTTCTTCTGGCGTTTCTGCGACGACTATGTCGAGCTGGTGAAGCAGCGCGCCTACGACGAGGGCTCTGCGGCCCGGTCGGCTCAGGCCGCGTTGTCCTTCGCGCACTCAATTCTGCTGCGCATGTTCGCGCCGTTCCTGCCGTTCGTCACCGAGGAGGTCTGGTCCTGGTGGCAGACCGGGTCGGTGCACCGCGCTCCCTGGCCACGCAGCGACGAGCTGCGCGAGGCGGTCAGCGACGCTGACCCGTCTGTGCTGGACGTGGTCCGCTCAGTCCTCGCCGAGATCCGCAAGGCCAAGTCCGAGCAGCGGCGCTCACAGCGCGGCGAAGTCGCCCGCCTCGTCGTCGAGGACAACGCCAATCAGCTGGCGGTGCTCTCGATCGGCGAGCCGGACCTGCTCCGGGCCGGCAGTGTCCGCGAGCTGGTGCTTCGTGAGGCAACGGTGCGCATGATCACCGTGGAACTCGCGCCAGCGACGGATGAGGCTCCAGAGTCAGCGCGGCGGAGGGGTGAACGCGTCGGAACGCAGTGAGGCGAGTTGCGGGCCCATCTCGTAGGCCACCGCGTCGGCGTGCTCGGGCATTGTGGCGGTGGCCCGCAGCGCGGCCTTGGTGGCGACGACGAGGTCGCGGGGCGCCGCTGCGGCCCGCTCCGCGAGGTTCACCGCGGCGGCCACCACCGCCTCATGCGCGGCGGGGGAGCGCGGGTCACCGTCCACCTCGACCAGGCGGTAAGCCAGGCCGACGCGCACCGCCTCTTGGGCGTCCAGCGGCACGCCGAACAGGGCCATCGCCGCGGCGATCTGAGCATGGACAGCGCGTTGCGCCAGCCACGTCATGCCGCCGCCGGGATGGATGCCCAGCTGCAGGAAGCGCGCGTCGAACCACGCACCCGGGCCGGCCAGGCGCAGGTCGCAGGCCAGCGCCAGGTTGAGCCCGGCGCCCACCGCGGGCCCGTTGACCGCGGCAATGGTGGGCAGCGTGGCATTCGCGACCGCGAGGAAGCCGGCGTAGATGCGGTGCAGGTCAGCCTCAGTACCCGACTCACCTGCGGCGGCGAGCGCCCCGAGATCAGCTCCGGCGCAGAACGCGGGTGGGGCGCCGGTGATCACTATGGCGTGCACCGACTCGTCGCGGTCGCAGGTCGCGACGGCCTGGGCCAGCCGGGCGGACAACTCGACGCTCAGCGCGTTGCGGCGGGCCGGATCGGACACGGTCAGCACGGCCACGCCGCCGCGGCGCTCCAAGAACACATCCATAGTCGTGAGTGTGTAGCAGTGCTATAGCACTTCATGCCACTCACGAGGCGTAAGCCCAGGCTTTAGGAGGGTGGAGAGCACCACGGTGGAGACCGTGTGCTCCACGAAGTCCACTGCCCGCAGCCGTTCCAGCGTGGCTTCCAGGTGCGCGATGCCCCCGGTGCGCAGGTGCACGATCGCGTCCGCCGCACCGGACACCGTGTAGGCCGCCACCACCTCGGGCAGCAGAAGCAAGCCGTCCCGGATCTGGGACGGCGCCACGTTGCCCTGGCAGTGCACCTCGACGAAAGCCTCGGTGCCCCACCTCAGCGCCCCGGGGTCGACCACCGCGGTGAAGCCACGCAGCACGCCGGCGTCGAGCAGCTTGTCAACCCGGCGCTTGACCGCGGGCGCGGAGAGCCCGACGATCCCGCCGATCTTCGTGTAGCTGGATCGGGCGTCGGCAACCAGCTGCGCCACAATCTGTTGGTCGATCGCGTCCATACGCAAGATTCCGCAGGTAGAGTGGCAACAAAATCACATTGTAAGCCGTATACAGCGTTCCGTACCATGAGATTATGTCGTCTGCGCTGCGTTCCACGAGGCCGTTGCGGGTCGCCACCACGCGCCGGTACTTGATGTGCCCGCCGCGGTACTTCACCGTGAGCTACACGATCAACCCGTGGATGGACCCCAGCCGGCTAACGGACACCACGCGGGCGATGCAGCAGTGGAACGCGCTGGTCGGCACTCATCGCGCGCTCGGGCACACCGTGGAGATGATCGATCCTGAGCCGGGCCTACCGGACATGGTGTTCGCGGCCAACGCCGGCACGGTCCTTGATGGCGTGGTCCTGGGTGCCCGGTTTCGCAACGCGGAGCGGGCCGCGGAGGCAGCGCACTACCGGCGCTGGTTCCGCGCCCACGGCGCGTCCGACCTGGTGCGGCCCAGCGCGGTCAACGAGGGTGAGGGAGACCTGGTGTGGACCGGCTCGTTGCTGCTGGCCGGTACCGGGTTCCGCACCGAACCGGCGGCACACCCCGAGGCGCAGGAACTTTTCGGCGTGCCGGTGGTCTCGCTTCGGCTCGTCGACCCGTACTACTACCACCTCGACACTTGCCTGCTGGTGCTCGACGACTCCCCGTCGGAACCGCTGATCGCCTACTACCCACCGGCGTTTTCGTCCGGCTCGCGACGGGTGCTGGCTCGGTTGTTCCCCGACGCGGTGCTCGCCGGTGAGGTAGACGCGGCGTGCCTGGGGCTCAACGGAGTGTCCGACGGCCGCTCGGTGGTGCTCCCGCTGGAAGCGGTGGAACTGGGAGCCGCGCTGACCGCCCGCGGCTTCGAGCCGGTGTTCGTCGACGTCTCCGAGCTTCGCCTAGCCGGTGGCGGCCCCAAGTGCTGCACGCTGGCACTGCGGGCATGAAACAACTCGATCCGGTCTCGGTAGCGTCACCGGGCACGGTGCTCCCCGGTAGGCGTTGAACTGCCGGAACACCGTTGACATATCCTGGATCCTGACATGTGTGGCCCCACCATCTCTGTCGTCAGGGTTCAGTGCCTGGCGGGTAGCATCTCAAGAAAGCCCGGGCCGGCGTCGAGGTCAACTTGGTCCTCGACGCCGCACCAGTTGACAAGTATCGCAGTGCAGCGCCGTTGACGCCCTTCGCGCGGCGAGCAGTCCCGCCGCTGAACGGAAGTAGGAGGAACAGTGGCATCTGCGCATAATCCGGAGACCGGGCGGTCCAGGAACGGGGTCGGCGGCTCGGGGCCGACGACGGGCCACAATGCTCTGATCACTCAACCACATACCGGGGCCGAGGATCCCATCGCGGACGCCGAGGCGGTCGCGGCCCGGATCAGCACCGAGGCGTACCCGCTGGGCCCACCGGGACGTCCACTCAACGGCCATTCACCGTTCCTGATGGGTATGAGCGCTGCCGCTGGGGTCGCGGTCACCGTCGGCGCGGTCGCAATGCTCATCACTGCCCGCGGGGTGCTGGTGCTGATTGGGCTGGCGTTGTTCCTGGCGATCGGCCTGGAACCCGCGGTGTCGGTGCTGGCTCGGCGCTGGTTGCCGCGGTGGGCGGCGGTTCTCACCGTGCTCGTGGCGGGCCTGGCGGTGGTAAGTGGATTCCTGGTCGCGGCGATCCCCCCGTTGGTGGGCCAGGCCACCGGGTTCATCACGCAAACCCCGGCCATCCTGACACGGTTGCAAAATCACAACTCGCTGCTGGGTCAGCTCAACGAGCGCTTCCATGTGCAACAGCGCTTACAGCAAACCCTCAGCGGTGATGCCTCAGCCGTGGTCAACGGACTGCTCGGTGCAGGTCAGATAGTGTTCAGCGCCCTGACCACCGCTCTGATCCTGATCGTGCTCACCGTGTACTTCCTCATCGACCTGCCCCGCATCCGCGCGACGCTGTATCGGCTGGTGCCGCATTCCCGCCGTCCCCGCGCGATCCTCCTCGGTGATGAGATCTTAGCCAAGGTTGGGAGCTACGTGCTGGGCAACCTGCTGATCTCGTTGATCGCCGGGATCCTCACTTTCATTTTCCTGATCATCATCGGGGTGCCCTATGCGCTGTTGCTGAGCATCTTCGTGGCGATCCTGGATCTGCTCCCCGTGATCGGCTCGACCATCGCGGGTGTGGTGGTCTGCTTGGTCGCGCTGAGTGTGTCGCTGCCCGTGTGTCTGGCCACCATCGGGTTCTTCCTGGCCTACCGGCTCGCCGAGGACTACCTGCTCGTTCCCCGAATCATCGGTCGGGTGGTCAAGGTACCGGCCCTGGTAACCGTGGTGGCGGTCTTGGTGGGCGGTGCCCTCCTCGGTATCGTGGGCGCCTTGGTCGCCATCCCCGCCGCCGCGGCCCTGCTCCTGCTGGTCCAGGAAGTGCTCTTCCCTCGCCTCGACCACACCTGACCACTCCAGGCTTGTGACCGCCGACACTGCAGTTCACCTACGCCGCACGGCGCGCCGACATCGCGTGAGCGTGAAACCAGGCATACTCGACATCGACGTTGCGTCACCGTGAGCAGTCGCGCCATCAGCAATTGCCTCCCCACCCGCTCGCGCCGGTGAGCTTGCACAGCTACGGGCTGCCCGTCTTGCACTATCCGGTCACAGGAGGACAACGTGCCAGGTGTGCCCCCCGAGAATCTTGCAGAGACAGACTTGCTCCGTGAGCTGGAGCGTCTCCACACGACCCGCCACGGAACTTTCCTGCACGGCGCACCTGATGCGTTGCGTGAACACAGCAGCCGCACCGCGCAGCTCGAGGAGGAATACCTCCGACGTCATCCCGAACGGGAAGTCGACCCGGCCCGGACCCGGTCCGGTGCCCGGGGTGAGGGCGGGAGTGACGACACTTGCGCTTGAGGTGGTTTACCATGAATTATTACCCGCTGTTGATTGCGCTCGGTCTGCTGTTTCTGGCAGCCACTTTCCTGGTGACGCACTCAACGGGGCGTACCGCCCTGGTCGTCTTGTCGTGCGTTGCGTTCCTCGTAGCCGCGATCTTGACCGTCGTCGGGTCTGCCGGAGTGCCGGGCAGCTGAGCAACCACCACCTTCGCCTCGACCTAGTTCGGGGTCGGCTGAACGCGTTCGCCGCCAAATGCCCGGCCGTGGGTCAGGCCAGAGGCCGCGGCGCCATGCTGGCCCTCGAACTCATCGAGCCACCCAGAGGTCATCGGTCCACTCCATGGTGTCACGGGCCAGCATCCCGACCAGTTAGCCGATCGTGGGGCCCAGCCGAGGCGACCCCGTCGGGAAGGGTCGACGCGGTCAGAACTGCAGTCACCGAGCGGTCACGCTGAGTTATCGCCGGTTTGGAACAACACGCGACGAGTCGCCGGTCACATGTTGCGGATCCGCAGGTAGCGGCGGATGTCTGGAATTATAATCACTCCGAGAATAACCACTCCAACGGCGATGATCGCAGCCAGGGTTGTTGCGATGTAGCCAACGATGTACATGTGTCCTCATCTGTTGTCAGCGGTTCAGCACCCGACAGCGTCGGAGCAATAACCCGCGGCGGGCGGTAGTTGGGGTCAAGGTGGCGTAGCGGATGGTGTCAACAGCCGGTGGAGCCGGCAGCAAATTTTCACCGCAGGGCCACCTGTTGAATATAGGCGGCACCGTCGATACCCAGCTCAAAAAGCACTCACTGGCGCGCTCTGCGTCGGCGGCCACCGCACATGCCGGGGTCTGGGGCAACGTCATCAGTGTAGCCGTGCGCACGCGAACTGCCACGTCGAGCCTGGTCAGAGCCCATTCGTGCGGGGACCGTCGCTCGCGTTATGTCCGGCTTCCCGTGTTGGACTCAAACCGACAACCCTGCGATTCGCAGATGCAAACGAGCTTCTGATCGGATCGTCATGACGCGGGCTTACCTGCAGGTCAGTGTTCTGATACGCTTGCTACTAGTGTTTATTCCGTTGCCCGATTGGTTCGAGGGAGTACGGCTGGGCGCGATGCCACCCCGGACCCGGTGGTTGACAAGTGTCCTGTCGATCCGGGGGCTCACATGGGGTTAGACCTGTTTACGCGCACGGTGGCGGCTGATCCCAGCAACGGGTCACTCGTCAGCGCTTCGCCCAGTGCTGGTGTGGTGGTGCTGGAGTACATCAACGACGATTTCGTCCACCGGTTTCAGGTGTG
>JBOHFG010000223.1:0-1327 GCA_050699575.1 Pseudonocardiaceae bacterium | reverse complement strand
ACATGCCCAACCCGCAATGGCGAGACATCTGCGCCCGCGGGCGGGCGTTACGGGAATCAGCCGGAACACTGGCCGGTCACGCGGCCGGCGACCATCAGCCACAGGCCATCGACCCCGCCAGCGTGGTCAAGGCCCTCGGTACCGACACCGCCGCCGAGACCGAAGGGTGGAGTGCGGCCCGGTTACCCGAATTGCCAGAACCCTTGGCATCCATTGTGGACTACCTCGGTGATGACCTCAGCCCGCACAGGCGGGAATTCGTGCCCACAGCCGAACTGACCGACGAACTAGACCTGGAACCAACCCTGTTCGCCCGGCACATGGGCGAGCTAGGGTGTCGGCCCACCCGCCACTACGTGCCCACCGGCGACGGCGCGGCACGACGAGTGCGCGGCTACCTCACAGCAGACATCCGGACAGCCGTCAACCGAGCGGCCACCAAAGAAACCAACTCCGACGCAGCAACCGACACCGGCTGATTCACCGGCCGGCCAGTGCGCGTATCCCGCACCCGCTGGCAGAGGCCGGGCAAGACGCATCAGCAAGCCCCCCAACCACCTCAGTCGCCCCTGGGGAAAGGAAACATATCTGATAAACAAGCTACACCACTCACAACAACGACCCGGCACCACCACGACACGAAACAGCGCTGAGCATGCACGACCCACCGCGACAGCACCGGATAGCGACACCACTGACTCACCCAGATCGCCGCCACCCTCGCGAAGGCAGCCGGCCCGGAGTGCACAAGAGCTGCCGCCGAGCAACACCGACCCCGCGACCCCGGAGCGCGCCGCCATGGTACTCGCCGAACACGTCCGGGCCGTCGTCGACTCCTTCCCACCACTGACCCCCGAGCAACGAGACCGCATCGCCACCCTGCTGCGCACACCCGATAACCGAGGAGGCAACCCGGCATGACGAACCCCCGCACCAGGCCGGTTGCGGGGGTTCGTGAGTCCATCGATCACGGGCGCTGGGTGGCACCGACGAGCTGGCTGGGCACCGAGTAGCGGGCCGAGCCGAACTGCACGCAGGAAAGCTTATCGACCTTGCCGGCTGATGGGCTTGGCGCTGATCTCGCAGTGTAGCGACGGCAACACCCCCAGCAGCGGGCGTTCCTGCTCGAAGCCTAGATGATCGATTCCAAGGGGTCAGTGGCCATAGGCCAGGAGTGAGCGTTTGATCGGTTGGCCGGTGCGGTCGTTGTGCCAGATTGCGGTGGTCAGGGCCGGGACCCGTTGCACGACGAGGATTCTGGTTGGCAGGGGCGGCGGGGGCGAGGGGAGAGCGGAACAAACCGTGGTTGCGACGTGAGGTCGCAACC
>JBOHFG010000222.1:0-14946 GCA_050699575.1 Pseudonocardiaceae bacterium | reverse complement strand
GGATCGTCGTCGTCGGCGCTGGCGACGCCTCGGTGCTCGGCGAGGTGGAGCGGTACGGGGACCTCATCGCCGGCGAGCCCGACACCTACGACTGGCCGGACGTCGACGAGCGCAGCGCCGCGGCGATGTGCTACACGAGCGGCACCACCGGCAACCCCAAAGGGGTCGCCTACAGCCACCGCTCGGCCTACCTGCACTCGATGTGCTGCTGCACCGGTGAGGTTGCGGCGCTGACCTCAGCCGACCGGATCCTGCCGGTGGTGCCGATGTTCCACGCCAATGCCTGGGGACTCCCCTACGCCGCGCTGATGTCCGGCGCCAGCTTGGTCATGCCGGACCGTTTCCTCGCGGCCGGGCCGCTGGTCAGGCTCATTGAGACACAGCGCCCCACGATCGCCGCCGCGGTGCCGACGATCTGGGGCGATGTGCTGCGCCACCTGCGTGAGCACGGCGGGGACCTGTTCTCGATCCGCCAGGTACTCTGCGGCGGCTCCGCCGTCCCACTGGCGCTGATGAAAGCCTTCGCGGAGCTGGGCGTGCGGATCACACAGGCCTGGGGGATGACCGAGACGTCCCCGATCGGCTCGGTGGCCACCCCGCCGGTCAGCGCGCGGGGCGAGGAGGCCTGGCGCTACCGGGCGGGCGCGGGGCGGCTCGTCGCCGGTATTGAGGGTCGCGTCGTCGGCGAGGGCGACGTCGTGCTGCCGTGCGACGGCACCTCGGTCGGCGAGATCCAGGTCCGAGGGCCGTGGGTCACCGCGCGGTACTACCGAGCCGACCCCGAGGAGGATACTGAGGCCAGTGGGGAGGACGCCGCGAGGTTCCAGGACGGCTGGCTGCGCACCGGCGACGTCGGCACCCTCAATGCGCTCGGCTTCATCACCATCAGCGACCGCGCCAAGGATGTGATCAAGTCTGGTGGGGAGTGGATCTCCTCGGTGGCGCTGGAGAACCTGTTGATGGGCCACCCGAAGGTCCTCGAGGCCGCGGTGGTCGCCGTCCCGGACGACAAGTGGGGGGAACGGCCGCTGGCCACTGTGGTCATCGCCGATGGCAGGACGGTCAGCGCCGCCGAACTGCGCGATCATCTTAGCGCCTCGGTCCCACCCTGGCAACTCCCCGAGCGCTGGTCATTCATCACCGAGGTACCCAAGACCTCGGTAGGCAAGTTCGACAAGAAACTCATCCGCCAGCGCTACGCGCACGGCGAGCTCCCCCTCCTCATCCTCCCCCGACATGGAGACATTTCGGGGCAATGACGGTCCAATAGGCCCGATATGGCTCCATGTCGGGTAGTAGGGTGCGGTTGTGGCTGTGCATTTGACGAGGATTTACACGCGCACTGGAGATGATGGGACGACCGGGCTGGGCGACTTCTCTCGGGTGTCCAAGACTCACCCGAGGCTGGTCGCCTACGCCGACGTGGACGAGGCCAACTGCGCGCTCGGCGTGGCCCTGGCGCTGGGAGCGCTGCCGCAACGCCTGTGCGTGGTGCTGCGGCGGGTGCAGAACGACCTGTTCGACGTGGGTGCGGACCTGTGCACCCCGATCAGCAGAGATCCGAAGCACCCGCCATTGCGGATCGACGAGAGCTATGTCACCCGACTGGAGGGCTGGTGCGACGAGTTCAACGACCCGCTGCCGGAACTGAACTCATTCATCTTGCCGGGTGGGACCCCGGGTGCGGCGTTGCTGCACACCGGGCGAGTGGTCACCCGGCGGGCCGAACGGAGCATCTGGGCGCTGCTGACGGTGGATGAGCAGGGCACCAACCCGCTGACCGCGCGCTACCTCAACCGGCTTTCCGATCTGCTGTTCATCCTGTCCCGGGTCGCCAATCCCGATGGCGACGTGCTCTGGAAGCCCGGCGGAGAACAGCGGTAGCTCACGACCCCCAGGGGTTGCTGCTGGGCGGGGCGGACTCCAGCCAGGACAGGAAACCGGTGAGGGTGTCCTGGCGCATCGCCAGTTCCAGCTCGTCGGCACCGGTGCGGCAGCGCAGCACGATCGACCCGCTGGGCACCGCGTGGCTCTCCGGCAGCGTGGGCCCACGGCGCTCCACGATCTGCAGCCGCTCCCGCTCGAGCACCCGGTCAGGGCCCGAGCGCAGGCTCGAAAGGCTGAACCAGGCGAAACCATCGCCCCGGTAGCGGCCAACCCCTTGGTGCCAGCCGCGGCCAGCGTCATTCGGGCTCGACCGCAGGGCGACATCGACCCCGCCCTGACGGACCAGCCGGACTCGCCGCAACGCCAGCACACTGAGCAACAGCACCCCGGCCAGCAGGACCAACCAGACGATCTCGCGGATCTCCATGAAGGCCCTCACCCGCCCGACCAGGATCTCAGACCGTCTCGCCGAGCGCCTTGAGCCGCGCGGTGGCCTTGGCCCGTACCGACTCCGCGTCCGCTCCGGAGCCAGCGCGGGCGAGGGCATCCCGGGCGGCCTGCGGGTCAATCTCCTCGGCAAGCTCAGCCGCCTCGGCCAGCACACTCACCTTATCTCCGGTGACCGCCAGAAAGCCGCCGAAGACAGCCGCCGTCACGGTCTCGCGATCGGTGGTGGTGATCTTGACGATCCCGCCCTCAACGAGCTCACCGAGCAGCGGCGTGTGCCCCGGCAGGATGCCCAGCTCGCCCGCGGTGGTCTGGGCGAACACCGCGGTCGCGTTACCGGACCACACCTCGCGCTCCACCGCGACCAGCTCGACTGTCATCTCAGCCACCGGCGTCTCCTCAACTCTCCAGAAGCTTCTGGTGCTTCGCCTCTAGATCCTCTAGCCCACCACAGAGGTAGAAGGCCTGCTCTGGCATGTGGTCAAAATCACCCTTGCAGATCTTGTCAAAGGCTTCGATGGTCTCCTTCAGCGGAACCGTCGAGCCCTCCTGACCGGTGAACTGCTCGGCGGAGTACATGTTCTGACTGAGGAACCGCTCGATCCGGCGGGCCCGGTTGACGACGACCTTGTCCTGCTCGGTCAGCTCGTCCATGCCCAAGATGGCGATGATCTCCTGCAGCTCGTTGTATTTCTGCAGGATCCGCTTGACCTCCTGGGCCACCCGGTAGTGCTCCTCCCCCACGTACTGCGGGTCGAGGATGGTGGAGGACGAGGTCAGCGGGTCCACGGCGGGGAAGATACCCTTGGCGAACACCCCCCGAGACAGCTCCGTGGTGGCGTCCAGGTGGGCGAAGGTGGTTGCCGGTGCCGGGTCGGTGTAGTCGTCGGCCGGCACGTAGATCGCCTGCATCGAGGTGATCGATCGACCCCGGGTCGAGGTGATCCGCTCCTGCAGCTCGCCCATCTCATCAGCCAGCGTCGGCTGGTAACCCACCGCGGAGGGCAGCCGGCCCAGCAGGGT
This sequence comes from Pseudonocardiaceae bacterium, assembly GCA_050699575.1. Classification (GTDB taxonomy): domain Bacteria; phylum Actinomycetota; class Actinomycetes; order Mycobacteriales; family Pseudonocardiaceae. Next base: position 11,589 of record JBOHFG010000222.1, on the reverse strand, counting down.
GGAGACTTCGGAACCGGCCTGGGTGAAGCGGAAGATGTTGTCGATGAACAGCAGCACATCCTGGTTCATCTCGTCACGGAAGTACTCCGCCATGGTCAGCGCCGACAGCGCCACCCGCATCCGGGTGCCGGGCGGCTCATCCATCTGACCGAAGACCAGCGCGGTGTCCTTGAGGACGCCGGCCTCCTGCATCTCCAGGAACAGGTCGTTGCCCTCCCGGGTGCGCTCACCAACGCCGGCGAACACTGACGTGCCACCGAAGTTACGGGCCACTCGGATGATCATTTCCTGGATGAGCACCGTCTTACCCACGCCGGCACCACCGAACAGACCGATCTTGCCACCCTGCACGTACGGGGTCAGCAGGTCGATGACCTTCAACCCGGTCTCGAGCATCTCAGTCTGACCCTCGAGCTGGTCGAAGGCCGGCGGCTTGCGATGGATCGTCCAGCGGTCCCCGGTGAACGTCGTGTCCGGGGCGTCCAGGCACTGGCCCAGCATGTTGAACACGTGGCCCTTGACCTGACTACCCACCGGTACCGAGATCGCCGACCCGGTGTCGGTCACCGGGGCGCCCCGTACCAGACCGTCCGCCGGCTGCATCGCGATGGTGCGCACTGTGTTGTCACCGAGGTGCTGCGCCACCTCCAGCGTCATGGTCTTGCGCAGCACTTCTAGCTCGATCTCCACCGTCAGCGCGTTGAACAGCTGCGGTAGCTGGCCCCGGGGGAACTCCACGTCCACCACGGGACCAGCAACCCGGACCACCCGACCGATCCCGGCCGAGGTGGAGTCAGTGGCGGTCGACTTCTCAGCTGTACTCATGTCAGTTATCACTTCCCACGGCGGACAACGCTTCCACGCCGCCGACGATCTCGCTGATCTCCTGGGTGATGATGCCCTGGCGGGCCCGGTTGGCCTCACGGGTGAGGTCCTGAATCAGGTCCGTGGCGTTGTCCGTGGCGGCCTTCATCGCCTGCCGGCGGGCGGCCTGCTCTGATGCCGCAGCCTCCAGCAGCGCCGCGTAAATCCGGGTATTGATGTACTTGGGCAGCAGGTGGGCGAGCAGTTCGTCGGCGTCGGGCTCGAACTCATACAGCGGTGTCGGGCTGTCCGACTGCGACTTGGTGTCGCTCTCGGCATACTCCACTTCCAGCGGTGCGATCCGGCGCACGTGGGGCGTCTGCGTGAGCATCGACCGGAACTCGGTGTAGACGATGTGCAGCTCATCCACACCTGGCACCCCGTCCGGTCCAGGACCGGTACTGTCGTCGTCAGCGCCGGCCAGAAACGCGTTCACCAGCACGGTGCCGGCGGCAGCAGCGTCCGCGTAGGAGGGCTGCTCGGAGAACCCGGTCCAGGACTGCTCGATCGGCCGCCCGCGGAACGTATAGTAGTTTACCGCTTTGCGACCGATCAGGTACAGCGCCACGGACTTGCCCTCGTCGCGCAGCAGTGCCTGCAGCTCCTCGGCAGCCCTGATCAGGTTGGCGTTGTAGCCACCACACAGGCCCCGGTCGCTGGTCACCACCAGCATCGCCGCCCGGGTCGGGTTCTCCCGCTCGACCAGCAACGGGTTGTCCAGCGTGCCCGCGGCGCTGGCCAGCGCGGAGAGCACCTTGGTGATCTCCGTGGCGTACGGCCGGGACGCCTCGACCCGGGCTTGGGCCCGCGCGATCCGCGAGGTGGCGATGAGCTCCATCGCTTTAGTGATCTTCTTCATGGACCGGACCGAGCGGATCCGGCGACGAAGGACTCTGAGCTGCGCTGCCATGACCGCGTCACTTCTTCACATTGCTGCGCTGGGCCGACTTGGTGACCTGGGTCGACTTAGTGACCTGGGCCGGCTTGGTGACCTTGACCGACTCGTGCTTGATCTCGTCGGCGTCCATCGACTCGGCCTCGGCCTCCTGTCCCAGGGTGGAACCGTCCGTCGTGGTGAACTGTTTCTTGAACTCCGTCACCGCGTCCACCACCTGCTGCTCGGTGTCCTCGCTGAACTGCTTGCTCTCCCGGATGGTGTCCAGAATGTCCTTGTGGTTCTTGCGCACGGTGGTGAGGAAGTCCGACTCGAAACGCCGGACGTCGGCCACCGCCACGTCGTCCAGGTGCCCCCGGGTGCCGAGGAAGATCGACACGACCTGCTCCTCGACCGGCATCGGCGTGTACTGCCCCTGCTTGAGCAGCTCGGTGAGCCGGGCACCACGCTCGAGTTGACGTCGCGAGGTGGCATCCAGGTTCTCCGCCCCGAACGACGCGAACGCTTCCAGCTCGCGGTACTGCGACAGTTCCAGCCGCAGCGTGCCGCCGACCGACCTCAAGGCCTTGATCTGCGCCGAGCCGCCGACCCGGGAGACCGACACGCCGACGTTGATCGCCGGCCGGACCCCCTGGTTGAACAGGTCGGACTCGAAGAAGCACTGGCCGTCGGTGATGGAGATGACGTTGGTCGGGATGTAGGCCGAGATGTCGTTGGCCTTGGTCTCGATGATCGGCAACCCGGTCAGCGATCCCGCGCCCAGCTCGTTGGACAGCTTCGCGCAACGCTCCAGCAACCGCGAGTGCAGGTAGAACACATCACCCGGGTAGGCCTCCCGACCCGGCGGGCGGCGCAACAGCAATGAGATGGCCCGGTAGGCCTCGGCCTGCTTGGACAGGTCATCAAAGATGATCAATACATGCTTGCCCTGGTACATCCAGTGCTGGCCGATTGCCGAACCCGTGTAGGGCGCAAGCCATTTGTAGCCGGCCGAATCCGATGCCGGTGCCGCGACGATGGTGGTGTACGCCAGCGCGCCGGCATCCTCCAGGGTCTGGCGGACCGCCGCGATCGTGGTGCCCTTCTGGCCAATCGCCACGTAGATGCAGCGCACCTGCTTGGCTGGGTCACCGGTGGCCCAGTTCGACTTCTGGTTGAGGATGGTGTCGATGCACACCGCGGTCTTGCCGGTCTTGCGGTCACCGATGATGAGCTGGCGCTGGCCACGACCGATCGGGGTCTGCGAGTCAATCGCCTTGATGCCCGTCTGCAACGGCTCCTTCACCGGCTGCCGATCGATCACCGAAGGCGCCTGCAGCTCGAGGACCCGCTGCTCGTCAGGGACGACGTCGCCCAGGCCGTCGAGCGGGATGCCCAGCGGGTCCACCACTCGGCCCAGGAAGTTCTCCCCGACCGGCACCGACAGGATCCGGCCGGTGCGCCGAACCTCCTGCCCCTCCTCGATGGCCGCGAAGTTGCCTAGGATGACGACACCGATCTCCCGCACGTCGAGGTTCTGCGCAACGCCCAGCACACCACCGGGAAACTCCAGCAGCTCGCTGGTCATCGCCGAGGGCAGACCCTCGACCCGGGCAATGCCGTCGCCGGCATAGATAACCGTGCCCACCTCCTCCCTCGAGGTCTCGGTCGAGAAAGAAGTGACGTAGTTCTCGATCGCGCTCCGGATCTCGTCCGAGGAGATCGTCAGCTCCGCCATGGCTATCGGTCCCTGCTCTCGTCGTCTGGTGTGTTCATCATGCGGCTCACCTGGGGCATCCTCACCGGGACATCCACTGTCGCGCTTGGTCCAGCCGGGCCGCCACGCTGCCGTCGATGACTTCGTCGCCCACCCGGATCACCAACCCGCCGAGCAGCTCAGAATCGAGGTCGACCTTAAGTGAGATCGGCCGACGGTAGATCTGGTTGAGGACGTCAAGCAGGCGCTGTTCCTGCTGCTGCGACAGGGGGCCAGCCGCGGTGACGTGGGCCACTGAGCGTTCCCGTCGAGCCGCTGCCCGGTCGACCAGCACCTCGAGGACCTCCTCGATCCGGCGCCGTCGGGGCGCCCGGACTACCTGCCCCACCAGCCGGCGGGTGATCGGGCGGCTACGGTCGGCCAGCACGGTGTCTAGCAACTCCAGACGCCGGGCAGCGGGGACCGCTGAATCTCCCAGCAGCGTCGCCAGCCGAGGGTGCGCCACCAGGATCCGGCCGAATCGGAACAGCTCGTCCTCGACGTCATCCAGGCTCTGGTCCCGTTCGGCGAGGGCGAGCAACGCCTGCCAGCCCAGCTCCTCGATGCCGTCGACCAGGTCCAGCGGGCGAGACCACCGGGAAGCGACCACATCGCCCAGAATCTGCAGGCTGGTCGGACCCACCTTGGCAGCGAACAGGGCCTCGGCCATCGTTCGCCGGGTCTGTTCAGGTGCCGCGGGATCGGCCAGCTGCCGCCGGATCACCGGGTGCTCGCCGAGCACCGCGGCGACGGCGCCCAAGTCGTCACCCACACGGTCCCGATCCCCGACACCCTCAGGGCCGATGACGTGTTCGAGCTGCTCCCGTGCCGCGGCCAAGGCCGCCCTGCTCGCCGGCTGCATCAGCGCGTCTCCGCCATACCCTGGAGCTCGTCCAGGAAGCGGTCCACCGTGCCGGTCCGCCGGGCATCGTCGGCGACGGACTCACCCACAATGCGACCAGCCAACGTGACCGCGAGCTTGCCCAGCTCACCACGCAGCTCACGAACGACCTGCTCGCGCTGGGTGGCCAGCTGCTCGGCGCCGCGCTCGCGGATCCGGGCAACCTCCTGCTCGGCCTGCTGACGCAGCTCGCCCTTGATCTCCTGCGCGTCGGCCCGGGCGGCCTCCCGGATCTTGGCCGCCTCGACCCGCGCCTCGGCCAGTGCCTCGGAGTAGCGGGCCTGCGCCTCGGCCAGGCGCTTACTGGCCTGCTGACTCTCCTGGATCTGCCGGCGGACCATCTCCTGACGCTCGCCCATCGCGCGCTTCACAGGGGGCCCCACGTAGCGCCAAACCACCCCGACCACGATCAGGAAGATCACCAACTCGACGAAGAACGTCGCGTTGGGGATCAAAAAGATGTTCTTCTCACCCTCGGCCAGGTTGTGCGTACTCATGACGACCCCTTACCAGTCACATCACTTGGCGAGCGCGAACACGAACACCGCCATGAAGGCGAGGTTGATGAAGTACATCGCCTCCACCAGACCCACCGTCAGGAAGAAGATGGTGAACAACCGGCCTTGAGCTTCGGGCTGGCGGGCGACACCCTGAATGGTCGCGCCACCAGCCAGACCGTCACCGATCGCGGCACCGATGGCGCCACCGGCCAGCGCCAGGCCACCCCCGATGAAGGCACCAGCCATCTCGACCGAACCGGTGGTGCTACCCGCCGGCTGAGCCAGAAGCACTGCGGAGAAACTCATGTCTTCCTCTCTTGTGTCCTGAAGCTAGCGATCTTCCTCGTGACCGCCGGCCGCCATTCCGAAGTAAATGATCGTCAGCAGGGCAAAGATCAGCGCCTGGAGAATGCCGATGAACAGGTCGAACAGCTTCCAGGCCGAGGTCGGGGCCCACGACACCACCGCGGGCAACAGCGCGATGACACCGACCATCACGGTGCCCGCGAGAATGTTGCCGAACAGCCGAAGGGCGAGAGTGACCGGCTTGACCAGCTCCTCGATGATGTTCAGGGGCAGCAGGAGTGGGTAGGGCTCGACGAAGTGCTTGAAGTAGTGCTTACCCTGGACCCGGATTCCGGTCACCCACACGAGGACCATCACGAACAGGGCCAGCGCGAAGGTGAGATTCACATCCGACGTCGGCGGTCGCACGTACTCTTCCCAGGCGTGCGGCAGCAGGGCCAACCAGTTCGAGATCAGGATGAAGAAGAAGAGGCTGATCGCCAGCGGCACGACAAAGGGCGCGGTGCGGATGCCGACGTTGCTCTCCACCTCGCGCTCCACCCGGTCGGTCACCGTCTCGAAGACCAACTGCAGGCCGCTGGGCACTTTGGCCGTCGACTTCGCCGCCAGGTAGAGGCCGAACCCGACAACGATGACTGCGGCGATCGCGGTGGAGATGACGGTGTCAGCGTTGATCGTCAAGCCCAGCACGTGCCACTGCAGATGTTCGCCGACCTGGACGCCACCGCCCTCGGCCAGTACGTGGTCTCGCATCACGGGGGACCCCCGACTCCGGACTGGCGCAGCTCCTTGACCAGCGGAACTGACGCAATGCAGATCATCAAAAGTTGCAGGGCAGCCAGCCCGGCGAACACCGCGAGGCCTTCGGGCTGCAACGCCAGCGCCAAGCCGACCGCGAGCCCGGTGACCAGGGCGAGCCGGGCGAGGACAGCCACGGCGAACCGCCGCTTGTTGGGGTCACCACTGGCCGCGAAGCGCGCCGCAGAACGCTGTACCAGCGCCGTGTTGAGCAGACCCAGCCCGAGCCCACCGCAGAAGAACGCCGCCGCCAGCGGGTAACCCAGCGGAGCGAGCACCACGACGCTGATGCCACCCAGGGCTGCCGCGAGGGGCGCGGCCCGGCGTAGATTGATGGCTGCTCGCGTAGATGCCGTGGCATCAGCGAGGGTCACACCAGGGGCGGTCACCTCAGGCGTGCTCGCGTCGAGGGTCATCGTGGCCCTCCTATGGGCTGATGGGGTGCTGACACCATGGGTGCGGGGCTTACTCCTTCAGGAACTTCGTGAACTTGGTGTAGATATAGACCCCGGCACCGACAATGCCGAGCGCCAAGCCGGACAGGGTGAACGCCGGGAGGCTGCCCACAACCTGATCAACCAACCAGCCGAGGCCGAGGCCGACCACGAGGATTGCCGCGGTCGCGGCGCCGAGGCCGAGTAATGTCGAAAGTTCCGGGCCGTTGGGCTGTGCCACGACCACCTACCTCAGCGGGCGCACGGCGTCGCCATCACTCAAAGGCACTCCTCGCAGTCCAGGGGCAGCACTCATGACAAAAAACCATGATCATGAACTGCCGATGGGCCGACCTGACCTGAAGTCCCACCCCCGGGCGGGACAAACCAGAAGCTATCACACGACTCGCTGCTCACCCGACCCGCCTCTAGCTGCGCTTCTTGCCGGGTGAGGCGATCAGCGCGCGGGGAGCCGGGGCACCATCGACCCCAGCACGGCGATCAGCAGCCCGAGCGCGATCGACCACACCACCACGTAGACGTCGAACAACGTCAGCGCAACGGCGCCAAAAGCAAGCAGCGCCGCCCATAAATAGATCAACAACACTGCCCGGCGGTGCGAATGCCCGATCTCCAGCAGCCGATGGTGCAAGTGCAGCTTGTCGGCGGCGAAGGGACTGCGCCCCGCGCGGGTGCGGCGCACCACCGCGAGCAGCAGATCCAGCAGCGGCACGAACAGCACCGCGGCCACCACCAGCAGCGGGGAGAACAACGCCAGCACGTCGGTGGCGCCGTAACTGCCGGGGTCAACCTTGCCCGACGCGCTGGTCGACGCCGCGGCCAGCATCAGGCCGATGAGCATCGCTCCGGAGTCGCCCATGAAGATCCGCGCCGGCTGGAAGTTGTGCGGCAGAAAACCCAGGCACGCACCGGCGACCAGCGCGGCAATCAGCGTCGGCGGGTAAACCGACACACTGCCACCAGAACGGTGCAGCAGCTGCAGCGTGAACACCCCGATGGCGACCGCGGCGATCAACCCGATGCCGGCGGCCAGCCCGTCCAGGCCGTCAATGAAGTTCATCGCGTTCACCAGCACCACCGCCAGCGCGACAGTGACAAACACCGCCTGGTCCTGCCCCAGCACGAGCACCGAGCCGACCGAGCCGGCGCCACCGTTCCACGGCACCCAGAAGATGAACCACTGCACGCCGTAGAGCACGAGCACCCCCGCGGCGGTGACCTGCCCGGCGAACTTCGTGAGCGAGTCCAGCTCGAACCGGTCGTCCAAGGCACCGATCAGCATGATGATGCCGCCGGCCACCAGCACCCCCACGACATCCCCGGAGAACTCGAAGGACCGGCGCAGCACGGGGAGCTGGTGAGACAGCAGGACGCCACCGAGGATCCCGCCGTACATCGCCGCCCCACCCAGCCGCGGGATCGGGGCGCGGTGCACATCACGCTCACGGGGCATCGCCACCGCACCGGCACGCAGCGCCAGCAGCCGCACCAACCCGGTCAGCAGAAAGGTCACCACCGCAGTGGTGAGGCCGACCAGCAGGTACTCCCGCAGCGGCAATCCGAACGAAACGGGGACAGGGCCCACCGGGGCAGGCTAGCGGGCCACTTCAATGGTCAGGCCGAGCACCTCGCCGATGTCGGCAACAGTCACAGCGCCCTCACGGAGCACCACGGGCTCGTCCGCGGTGAGATCGATGATGGTGGAAGCCGTCGTGCTGGCGGTCCCGCCGTCGAGATACACCGATACCTGATCGGTAAGCTGCTCACGGGCCTGCTCGACGGTCGACGCCGGCGGCAGACCCGAGCGGTTGGCACTGGACACCGCCATCGGACCCACCTCGCGAAGCAGCTCAAGGGCCACCGGGTGCAGCGGCATCCGCAGCATCACGGTGCCCCGGGTATCGCCCAGGTCCCAGGTCAGCGACGGCGCGTAAGGCAGGATCAACGACAGCCCGCCCGGCCAGAACGCCTCGATCAACGTTCGCGCCCGGGCCGGCACCCCCAGTACCAGGCCATCCACCGTGGACCAGGAACCCACCAGCACGGGAACCGGCATGTCCCGGCCCCGCTCCTTGACGTCCAGCAGCTCCCGCACCGCTGTGGCGGAGAACGCGTCGCAACCCAGCCCGTAGACGGTGTCCGTAGGCAGCACCACGAGCTCACCTAGCCGGACCGCATCCACCGCCGCGGCCAGCCCGGCACGGCGGGTATCCGGCAGCGCGCAGTCATAGACAATGCTCACGGATCCGAACACTACGACGGCCCGCCATCCCAGGATAAGCTAGGGACCGTTGACAGCATGTGACCATGGGGGCCCGATCTGTATCGGGTGGAGGTGGGGGCTCACAGTGCTCGGGTATCGTCGTGCTGTAGTCATCCTGCTCACGCTGCTCGAGCTTGGCGCCACCAGCGTTGTCCGAACGGCCGCAGCCGCGCAAGCCGGACGGTGTCGCGACAGCTACGCGCAGCGCATCGCCGTCGCGACACCGAAGGTCGCCGCGGTGCTGGAGGGCATCCGGGCGCGCTCCCCGAATGCGACCGTGCTGCTGGTGGGCTACCTGAGAATCCTGCCGCCCGAGATCGGGTGTTACCCGGACTTCCCGATCGCCCGCGGCGATGTGCCGTACGTGGACGGTCTGGAACAGCAGCTGACCACCATGCTGGCTGACCAGGCCTTTCACCACGGCGCGGAATTCGTCGACGCCTACACGCACGCACTGGGCCACGACGTCTGCCAGCTGCCTGAGGAGAAATGGGTCGAGGGCACCACACCCACCAGACCGGCCTACCCGGTGCACCCCAACGCCAGTGGCATGCAGGCGGTCGCCACGGTCGCGCTGGACAAGCTCAGCGACCGAGCGGAGGCCACGATCCCGCGCTGACGCGGCGGGCGGTGGCGAACCGCGGGCGGCCGGCCAGGTCGACGTGGTCGGCCACGTCGGTGAGCACTCGGCGGGCGGCCAGCAGCTCGGGGACCGCCACCGCATGCGAGTCGTCGTGCTCGATCGCGATCCTGCCGCCCGCACGGAGCAACCGGGTCCCGGTCCGCACCACCTCAGGGATCACCGCGAGACCATCGTGACCTGCGAAGACGGCATCAGGTGGGTCGTGCAGTGCCACCTCGGGCGGCAGCGACGCACCCACCGGCACGTAGGGCGGGTTGCACAGCACCAGGTGCGCCATCCCCTCTAGCGCACCGAGCAGTCCGGGATCAGCGACGTCCCCGGCGTAGAGCACCACCGGTGTGTCCCCTGCAGCGGCTCTGGCGTCCGCGTTACGCCGGGCCCAGCTCAGTGCCACCGGGTCCCGTTCCACGGCGTGCACCTGCGCGTCGGGCCTGGCGTGCGCCAGCGCCAGCGCCAGCGCACCGGACCCCGTGCAGAGATCGATCACCAGCGGCTGTGCCACGCCGTCCAGCGCGGCAAGACCCCACGCCAGCAGCACCTCGGTCTCCGGGCGTGGGATGAACACCCCGGGGCCCACGGCGACGTCGATGGCCCCCATCGCGGCAGCCCCGGTGAGATGCTGCAACGGCACCCGCGCGGCGCGCCGCGACACCAGCTTGCGCAGTTCGTCGACCACAGATGGGTCGACCAGCGGAACCATCGGCAGCCGCCCGCGCGGCACACCGACCACATGCGCCGCGAGCAACTCAGCGTCCACCCGGGGCGAGGCCACACCGGCGTCGGTGAGGATCCGCTGCGCGTCAAGGACCGCAAGACGCAGCGGCTGCCGGCTCACTGGGGGTCCAACTCACGGACCCCGCAAGCGCAGTTCACGATCAGCCCCGACCAGCGCGTCCAGCACCCCGTCGAGATCCCCGTCGAGCACCGCATCGAGGTTGTAGGCCTTATAGTTGACGCGATGATCGGAGATCCGGTTCTCCGGGAAGTTGTAGGTGCGCACTCGCTCCGAGCGGTCCACGGTGCGCACCTGGGAGCGGCGCTGCTCGGAGGCTTCGTGCTGGGCCTTCTCGTCGGCCAGGGCCTGCAACCGGGCCCGCAGCACCGCGGTGGCCCGGATCCGGTTCTGGATCTGCGACTTCTCGTTCTGGCACGACACCACGACCCCGGTCGGCAGGTGGGTGATGCGCACCGCGGAGTCGGTGGTGTTGACGCTCTGCCCCCCGGGACCCGAGGAGCGGTAGACATCGATGCGCAGGTCCTTTTCATCGAGCTCGATCTCGACGTCGTCCGGCTCCGGGTAGACCAGCACCCCCGCCGCCGAGGTGTGGATCCGCCCGGACGACTCGGTGGCCGGGACCCGCTGCACCCGGTGCACCCCGCCCTCGAACTTCAACCGCTCCCAGACCCCGGACTGGGTGGACTTCATGGCCACCGTGACGTCCTTGTAGCCGCCCAAGTCGGACTCGGTGGCGTCGAGCACCTCCGCGCGCCAGCCATGCCGCTCGGCGTAGCGCAAGTACATCCGCAACAGATCCCCGGCGAACAACGCCGACTCCGCGCCGCCCTCCCCTGACTTGATCTCCATGACCACGTCGGAGTCGTCGTGCGGGTCCCGGGGCAGCAACAGGTCGGCCAGCTCAACTTCCAGCCGCGGGACCCGATCTTGGAGAATGTCCACCTCGGCGGCGAAGGCGGGATCCTCAGCCGCAAGCTCGCGGGCGGCCTGGACGTCCCCGCGAACCCGATCGAGCTCACGAACCACGCGCACGATGCGGGACAGCTCCCCATAACGACGCCCAACCTTACGGGCCACCTCGGCATCAGAATGCAGCGTGGGATCGCCGAGCTGACGTTCCAGCTCGGCGTGCTGCTCCAGCAGCGCCTGGACTGCCGCGGTGTCCACTGGTTGCGGAGTCTACTTCTGCCGCTTGCCGTAACGCTTCTCGAACCGCGCCACCCGGCCACCGGTGTCCAGGATCTTCTGCTTACCGGTGTAGAAGGGGTGGCAGTTGGAGCACACCTCGACGTGGATCTGACCGCCACGCTTGGTGCTGTGCGTGACGAAGGCGTTGCCGCAGCCGCAGGTGACCTGCGTCTGGACGTACTCCGGGTGGATGCCCTGCTTCATGGATGTCCTCTCCTCATGGCCGCCGGGTCCCCATCGTGCCTGCCTGGGGTGAACCGGAACCGGACTGCGTGGGCAGCAGCCGTGACAGTGTGCCAGACGGC
>JBOHFG010000221.1:0-4580 GCA_050699575.1 Pseudonocardiaceae bacterium | reverse complement strand
GCCACAGTGCGTCCTGCACCTGGTGCCGGGCTGCCGCGGCACACCCGGGTGACCCGGCGGGCGCGGGCGACAGCAACGGCCGGAGGCCCGCGCGTGACCCCCGGGCCCCCGGCACCAGATGCGTCATCAAGGAACAAACGGAACTGACCACCAACGAGAGGTGCGGCATGACCGACCTACCCTTGCCACGCCGGAACGGCACTTGCCCCAGGGAGATCCACGCACCCTGTGTGCCGTACGGGCGCCAGGTGAGCTTCATGACCCTGGCGGTGAGCACCCGAAGCGGGCAGATCGACCTGGACCCGCACACCACCGGCGCGTGCAAGGTCACGATCGATGAGGAAGTGGCACGGGTGCTCCGCTATGCGTTGATCAAGTGGCTCGGATGAGTGGGGCTCCCGTGGTCTGGCTCCCGTGGTCTGGCTCCTGCGGTCGATCGGTGATCATGACACGCACCGGGGCGCGCTGCGTCCCCCCGAGGCACGGTGGTCGCCGCGTGCGGGGTGACGTTCGTGCCCAAAGTGCTCCAGTTCGGTCGCGGTCTGGGATTTTCCGGTAACCCACCCGACCCCGAGCAGGTCTGCCCAGCGTGCGCCAAGGCCACCCCGTGAGCGTCCCCGCGCGGCCTACGCTTTGACTGGCTCGGGCTCCACGATGGGGTGCGCGCCGTGGATGGGGCCCTCGGCGTTGGCCAAGCGGGTGACGCCGCCAGTGGCACCGCCGCCCCAGCGCAGCGAGATCACCTCGGCGGCGATGGACACCGCGGTCTCCTCGGGGGTGCGTGCGCCCAGATCCAGCCCGATCGGCGAGGCGATCTTGGCCAGTTCCTCGTCGGTCACCCCCGCCTCGCGCAGCCGCTCCTCGCGCTTCTTGTGCGTTTTCCGCGAGCCCATCGCGCCGATGTAGGCCAGGTCCATCCGCAGCGCCTCGACGAGCACCGGCACGTCGAACTTCGGGTCGTGGGTGAGCACGGTGATCACGGTCCGCTGGTCGATCCGCCCGGCCTCGGCCTCAGCCTTCAGGTACCGGTGCGGCCAGTTCACGACGACCTCGTGCGCGTCGGGGAAGCGGCTCTTGGTGGCGAACACCGGCCGCGCGTCGCACACCGTCACGTGGTAGCCGAGCAGCACCCCCATCCGGGCCATCGCGGCAGCGAAGTCGATCGCGCCGAACACCAGCATCCGGGGCGGCGGGTCGAGGGAGTTGACGAACACGTTCATGCCCTCGCCGCGGCGCTGCCCCTCGGGGCCGTAGTGCAGGGTGACGGTCCGGCCGGCGGCCAGCGCCCCCCGGACGTCCTCGAGAATCGCCTCGTCCGCGCGTAGCGAGCCCATCGTGCCGGAGTGCCGGTCGGGCCAGACCACCATGCGCAGCCCGACGCGCCCGGGGTCGGGGTGCGCGACCACGGTGACCACCGCGACCGGCTCCTTCGCGGCCACCGAGGCGGCCACCTCGTCCAGCTCGGGGAAATGCACCGGGTCCACCTTCTCGACGAACACGTCGATGATGCCCCCGCAGGTCAGGCCGACGGTGAAGGCATCGTCATCGGAGACGCCGTAGCGCTGCAGCACGGGGGTGTCCTCGGCCAGCACCTGCTGGCCGAGCTCGAAGACCGCACCCTCCACACAGCCACCGGAGACACTGCCGACCGCCCGCTCATCGGAGGTCACCAGCATCGACGCTCCCGCCGGGCGGGGTGCGGAGCGGTAGGTGGACACCACCGTGCCCACCGCGGTGGATTTGCCCTGGCGCCACTGCGCCACCAGTTCGTCGAGCACCTCACGCATCGCGGACCTCCCTCGCCCCGGATGGCCGGACTCCATCCCCACTGGAGACTATTCGGCCCAGCCGGCCTGCGGGTTCACCCACAACGGACTGATCTGGGCCTCACCGCGGTGGCGGGCGGTCCACGTCGATCCCGCTGGCCAGGTCCGAGCAGTCCACCACGGTCAGGTCAGGCCGCCCGGCCAGCCAGTCCCGGGCCCCCCGGTCACCCTGCGCCGAGGCGACGAGGCCGGCCCAGTGCTGGCGGCCCAGCAGCACCGGGTGCCCGGGCTGGCTGGCGAACCCCGCCCGGGCCACCACCGTGGGGCCCGCCAGCGGCACGAGCCTGCGGACCACCGAGGCGTCCACGTCGGGCAGGTCGACCAGGTGCACCAGCGCGGCCTGCACCTGCGGCGGCGCGCTGCGGGCCAGTTCAGCCAGCCCGGCCCGCAGCGAGGCGCCCATGCCCTGCGCCCAGTCCTCGGCCAGCACGGTGCTGGCGGTCTGCGGCACTAGCGGGATCACCTGGTCCGCCTGCGCACCCACCACGACGAGTACCGGGGCACATCCGCCGTCGGCCAGCGTGGCCACTGCCCGGCGCAGCCACGCGCCACCGTCGACCAGTGCCTTGGGCATGCCGTAGCGCCGCCCGGCCCCGGCCGCCAGCAGCAGCCCGGCGATCACGGCCGAATCCTAGCGCAGCGGCTCGCCATTCCCGGCCTGCTCGAGGACCTCGATCTCGTCGCCGACATGCAGCGTCACCCCGGGAGAATCGGGGATGAGGTTGACCGCGAACCACGTCTTGCCGTCCCACCGCCGGTGGCGGGCCAGCGTCGTAAGCGGTTCCTTGCCCCTGGCCGCTGTGTCAGGGTCGATTGTGGTGAGCACACAGCGGGCGCAGGCCTTCGCCACCCGGAAGCTTGCCGCGCCGATGCGCAGCACCCGCCAGCCGTCCTCAGCCCAGGACGGCGCGCCCGCGACGACCAGGTTGGGGCGAAACCGCGTCATCGACACCGGCCCTTCCCCGGCGCGTGGTCCCGCCGCGATGAGCTCATTCAGCGCGGCCAGGGACTCCTCAGCGGCGAGCAGCAACGGGTAGCCGTCAGCGAACGACACCCGGTCCGCCTGGCGGCTGTAGGCAGGACTCGGCCGACGCTGAGTGGGGTCGTCGAGGTAGACCAGCCGGACCGGTTTGCTGACCACCTTGCTGAACCAGGCATGTGCCTCCGCCGACGCGGGTGCGGCTGCCAGCTCACTGGCGAAGACCCGGACGGCGGTGGGCGCGGAGCCCTCCGGGGTAGGTACCCATAGCGGGTCGGCGTCCGGCGCCCGTACCAGCAGCCCATCGGTACCGGGCTCTGGAGTGACCAGCACGAGCTGCGGGTGCTCCCGCGCCGTCACCACGAGACCCGCACCGTCAACGAGCATCCACCGCCGATCACCGGCCAGGCCCCACGGCTCGACGACAGCGTGGCCGACGGCATGGCCACCGCAGGACTTGATCGGATACCGGTGGACTCCGGTCAGCGCGAGCGCCACGGATGCCAGGCTAATGCCCACGCACGCCGCCGCCGGCCGCCCGCGGACGGCCGGGCCCGGGGCCGCCCTCTGGAGGACGGACCTGCCCCGCGGATACCCGGTCGCGCACCCCCGGCAGCTGCACGTCACGGGCGTCGGTCCCGGTGGCTGGGCGTCCCGGCGCGGTGCCCAGGCGTTGCGACCGACACCCCAAACGATGCCGCACCGCACCGCCAGCCACATGAGGGTTCTCCCCCACCAGGACCCTGGTTCACCACCTATGGCCCCATGGGGGGATGGTGGGACCACATGCCAGGAGCCGGGCCCTCGGGGAGAGGGCCCGGCTCCTGGCATGTCCAGCTAGCGGATCAGAAGTCCATGCCGCCGCCGTCGGGCATACCGCCGCCGCCCGCCGGTGCCGGGTGCTTCTCCGGCTTGTCCGCGATCACAGCCTCCGTGGTGAGGAACAGCGCCGCGATCGACGCCGCGTTCTGCAGTGCCGAGCGGGTGACCTTGGCCGGATCGATGATGCCAGCCTTGATCAGGTCCTCGTACTCGCCGGTGGCGGCGTTAAGGCCGTGCCCGGCGGGCAGGCCGCGCACCTTCTCGGCCACCACGCCACCCTCGAGACCGGCGTTGATCGCGATCTGCTTCAACGGAGCCTCAAGCGCAACCCTGACAATGTTGGCACCAGTGGCCTCGTCGCCAACCAGCTCGAGCTTCTCGAACGCCAGCGCACCCGCCTGGATCAGCGAGACGCCACCGCCGGCAACAATGCCCTCCTCGACGGCGGCCTTGGCATTGCGCACCGCGTCCTCAATGCGGTGCTTGCGCTCCTTGAGCTCGACCTCAGTGGCCGCCCCGGCCTTGATCACCGCAACGCCACCGGCCAGCTTGGCCAGCCTCTCCTGCAGCTTCTCGCGGTCGTAATCGGAGTCCGAGTTGTCAATCTCCAGGCGGATCTGGCTGACCCGGCCCTGGATCTGCTCCGGGTCACCAGCACCCTCGACGATGGTGGTCTCGTCCTTGGTGATGACGACCTTGCGGGCGCGGCCCAGCAGCGACAGGTCGGTGTTCTCCAGCTTGAGCCCAACCTCCTCGCTGATCACCTCGCCACCAGTGAGGATGGCCATGTCGGCCAGCATCGCCTTGCGACGATCACCGAAGCCGGGCGCCTTGACCGCGACCGACTTGAAGATGCCGCGGATCTTGTTGACGACCAGGGTGGCCAGCGCCTCGCCCTCGACGTCCTCAGAGATGATCACCAGCGGCTTGCTGGACTGCATGACCTTCTCCAG
>JBOHFG010000220.1:0-16356 GCA_050699575.1 Pseudonocardiaceae bacterium | reverse complement strand
TGCAGGGAAACCGCTTGTCAGGAGCTATTTTCGGCAAGATCACCAGTAGTGGGCGAATCGAACATCTCGGCTACCGGATCTGCCAGACGTGGACCGCCGCACCAGCGGACTGCCGGACGCGGGCGATTAACGCCGCGACGTTGTGTGCACCGCGTCCACCTCGAAGGCCGCGCGCAACGTCCGCATGAGACGGAAAGAGACAAAAAGATCCACACTGGAACGGTACAGATGATCTCCACGTGTCCGCGGCTTGTCCGCAGGACGTCCGCAGACGGCCAACGGTGGCCAACGCCGCCAAACGGTATCTGTGCAGTTCAGATGGGGTTCTGGGGCCTTCCTCGCTGGTCGGCCCGGTACAAGCCGCGCTTGCTGATGTACTGCACCACACCGTCGGGCACCAGATACCAGACCGGCAGCCCGACGGCGACGCGCTGCCGGCACTCGGTCGAGGAGATCGCCATGGCGGGCACCTCGACCAGGCTCACCGCCCGGTCGGGCAGGTGCTGTCCGTCGAGGTGAAACCCGGGGCGGGTCACCCCGACCAGGTGAGCCAGGTCGAACAGCTCCTCGACCCGCTTCCAGGACAGGATCTGGGCCAGCGCATCAGCACCGGTGATGAAGAACATCTCCTGGTCCGGGAACTGGGTGCGCAGATCGGTGAGAGTGTCGACGGTGAACGTGGGAGTC
Organism: Pseudonocardiaceae bacterium; assembly: GCA_050699575.1. Lineage (GTDB taxonomy): Bacteria > Actinomycetota > Actinomycetes > Mycobacteriales > Pseudonocardiaceae. The sequence continues at coordinate 15,669 of JBOHFG010000220.1, read as the reverse complement.
TGCCGGTCGATATCCACCCGGCTGGTGGAGAACCGCGGGTTGGACGCGGTGGCGATAACGGTCATGAGGTAGCGGTCCTCGGCTGGGCTGACCGCACGCCCCTCCTTCTGCCACGGGATCCCGGTGGGCACGAACACCACCTCGTCCAACTCGAAACGGGCCTGCACCTCGCTCGCGGCAACGAGGTGGCCATGGTGGATCGGGTCGAAGGTCCCGCCCATCACCCCGAGGCGAGAACCGGACATGGACACAGCTTAGCTACGGGCGGCGATAAGCTGAGGCCCCAGCGAGCAACCGACGGTTGGACAGTCGTGGCGAGCAAGAGTCTCAGCGAGGTCTCAGCGAGGGAACGGGCGCTGGTCGACGCCGTGGCATCGGGCTGCGTGGTCGAGTGCAGCAAGCTCAGCACCGAGCAGTTGGGCCTGACGGATAACCCCAGGTACACCATCCGAGCCGAGCTGATCCGGGAACTGGTCCTAGGACACAGTGGGTGTCTTGATCCGCTCGGTGTGCGGGTCCATGGCGCGCGGATCTCGGGAACGCTTGATCTCACCCACGTCCCGGCCGCAGTGGGCATCGAGCTGCGGGACTGCTTCTTCGAGCACGCGGTGCTGCTGGTCAGTGCCCGCTTGCCCTGGTTGACGTTGGCAGGCTCGCATCTTCCGGCGCTGGACGGCGATGGGCTCCACGTCGAGGGCGATGTGCTGCTCGGCGACGGGTTCGCCGCCACCGGAGAGGGCGACTACGGCGCAGTGCGGCTGCTGGGCGCCCACATCGGGGGCCAGCTCAACTTCAACGGCGCGCGGCTGACCAACGAGGCCGGGCCCGCCCTCATCGGCGACGGGCTGCACGTCGACGGCGACGTGTTCGGCGGCGGGTTCGTCGCCACCGGGTACGGTGAGCTCGGCGCCGTGCGGCTACCGGGAGCGTACGTCATCGGGCAGCTCAACCTCAATGGCGCCGAGCTCACCAACCAGAACGGGCCCGCCCTTATCGGCGACGGGCTCCACGTCGACGGCGGGTTGGTGCTCGCCGAAGGGTTCACCGCCACCGGACACAGCGAGCGCGGCGCGGTGCGGCTGCCCGGTGCACACATCGGTGACCAGCTCAATGTGGCTGGCGCGGCGCTGATCAACCCGACCGGCCCTGCCCTGATCGGCGACCACCTCACCGTCAACGGCGGGGTGTTCCTCGACGGGTGCACCGCCACCGGGCACGGCGAAGACGGCGTGGTACGGCTGCCGGACGCCCGGATCAGCGGTCAACTCAACCTCGACCGGGCGGAGTTGACCAACCCCACCGGCCCCGCCCTGATCGGCGACCACCTGCACGTCGGCAGCAATATGTTCGCCGAGGGATTCATCGCCACCGGGCACAGCGAGGACGGTGCGGTGCGGCTAGCTGACGCCCACATCGGCGGGCAACTCAACCTCAGCCACGCGAAGTTCACCAACCAAGCCGGTCGGGCCCTCATTGGCGATCACCTGCAGGTCGACAGCGACCTGTTCGCCGAGGGCTTCACCGCCACTGGGCACAGCCAGGACGGCACCGTGCGGCTGGCTGACGCCCAGATCAGCGGGCAGCTCAACCTCAACCACGCGAGGCTGACCAACCCAGCTGGGCCGGTCCTGGATCTGGCGGACGTCGAGGCCAAGCACCTGTTCCTGCCAGCGAAGGTGATCTGCCCTGCCGCGATGTCGAGCTGTGTTGCGCCCGCACCGCTGTGCACCCTGTCCGGGCTCACCTACACCTCGCTGCACGCGGTCGACTGGCGCGAGTGGCTGCATCTGATCACCCACCACACTCGGGACTATCGGCCGCAGCCCTACCAGCAGCTGGTCGCCGCACTGCGCGCCCATGGCCACGAGTCCACCGCACGGGAAGTTCTCATCGCCCAGCAGCAGGACCTTTACCACCGGGGTGAGATCGGTGGCCGGTTGATCAAACACGCGCACTGGCTCTGGGGAGGGCTCGCCGGATACGGCTACCGCAGCAGCCGCGCCGTCCTCACCCTGCTGGTGGTCGTCGTGCTGGCGGCGGGACTAGGCGTGGCTGCCGGGCACACTCCCATCGGCCCAGGTCGCTACGTTGCCGCGCACACCAGCCAAACCCGCGTTCCCGACTCGCCGTGCTCCCTGATCGAACAAGTCGGGATCGGGATCGACCGCAGCGTGCCGCTAGCCCCAGCGGGCATCGCTCAGCGCTGTGACTTCGACACCGCCAGCCCCATCGGCCAGGCGTTCACCGCCTCCACCTGGATACTCCAAGCCCTGGTCTGGACGCTGGCCACGCTCGGGATCGCCGGTTATCTCGGTCTCATCCGCAAGACCCGAGCTGCGGGATGACCACGAACTGCCGCAGGTATAGGTCGGCGAAGGTGACCGGCCCGCGCGGCCCGGGCACGCGGTCGACGTTGATCCCGGTCTCGGGAACCCGCCGGAGCTTGAACCCGTCGAGCAGCCGGGTGCTGGCGTTCCAGAATGCCCCGGTGCCAGTGTAGCCGTCCAGGAACTCGTGCGCGGCGGCCTCGTCACTGGTGACGATCGTGGCAGCCAGTCCAGAGGTCTCCTGGTTCGCGACCTGGGCGGCGTGCCCCGGACCAGTCACCCTGCTGACAGTCAGGGTTGCCTCCCGGCCGGTGTCCAACGCCCACTCGTGCCCAAGCGGGTGATCGTGCGGCGGCAGGGACAGCACGATCCCGTGCCGGCGAGCCGCCTCGAGCAGCGCATCGTGCAGCTCGTGCGGCGTGTTATCGGCGATCAGCAGGAGGTTGACCCGGTTGCAGACACCCAGCCGGTCCAGCCCGGCAATGAGTAGCTCAACGGCCAACGCGGGATCGGCGGCGGTGTCGATGTAGAGCACGCCGCCACCATCGGCGTGAGCCATCACCCGCACTCCGTGGCGGGCCCCCTCGGCGGCCAGCATCCGGGTGGTCTCGCCACTACCCCGGACGATGACCAGCGGAATCAGCTCGGGCTGCTGCACGAGGGCCACGGCACTGTCCCGGCGTGGGTCGGGCACCAGCTGTACCGCGCCAGGATCCAACCCGGCGTCGGTCAGCGCCGGTGCGATGACGTGCTCGCGCAACGCCAACGCGGAGCGCAATGCCGCCGACCCAGTTCGCAGCACCCCAGCGTTGCGGGACTTCACCAGTTGCGAGGCAACATCGACGGTCACGTTGGGGCGCGCCTCGAACGTGGCACCCACCACGCCGACCGGCCGACGGCGCTCGATCAACCGCAGCCCGTCCGGACGATCCTCCAGCACCCGGTCCCGCGGCGGGAACGGGACCTGGGCAAACAGGGCGAGCTGGCCGGCCATCTCGGTGAGCCGCGCCTCGCCCAGGCGCAGACGGTCGATCAGCGCCTTGGTCATCCCGGACTGCTCGGCGGCGGCGAGGTCAGCGGAGTTCGCGGCCAACACCTCCGTGGCGGCGATGGTCAGCCGCTGCGCCATGGCCTCCAGTGCGGCGTCGATGACCTCGTCCGACGCCGCGGCGAGCGCCACAGCGGCCCGCTGCGCCTGCCGGGCACACCCGGCAACGACATCAACCGCGGACTCAGGAGGCGTCATGGGAGCAGCCTAGGGCTGCTCGTGAGTGGGTATTGAGTGCTGGAACACTGTTACGCACTCACGAGGGGTCACAGTGGTACCAGGTCGTCGGCGTGCACGACCTCGCGGCGCAGTTCGGCAGGCAGATCACGGGTGGAGCGGCCGATCACCTCGGGCAGCTCCGCCGCGTCGAAGCCCACCATGCCCCGGGCGACCACAGCGCCCCGCCCGTCGATCAGCTCCACCACGTCGCCGGCCTCGAAGTCACCTTCCACGCCGGTGATGCCGGCCGCGAGCAGCGACCGACGGCGGTGCACCACCGCGCGGACCGCCCCATCGTCGAGCCGTAACCGACCGGCCGCACCCGCGGCGTGGCGCAACCAGAAGCGGCGGGCTGAGAGCCGCGCTCCAGTCGCCGCGAACGCGGTCCCGACGTCGGCCGAACCCAAGGCCCGCCCGACCTGCGTCGCAGCGGCCAGCAGCACCGGCACACCAGCGTGGGAGGCCAGCGCCACGGCATCGAGCTTGGAGGCCATCCCGCCGGTACCCAGCGCACCACCGTTCCCGGCCTGCACACCACGCACGTCAGCCGGTCCAGTTACCTCCGGTACCAGCCGAGCCACGCCGAGCCGGGGGTCACTGTCGTAGAGCCCGTCGACGTCGGAGAGCAACACCAACGCGTCGGCCCCCACCAGGTGCGCGACCAGGGCAGCCAACCGATCGTTGTCCCCGAACCGGATCTCGTCGGTGACCACGGTGTCGTTCTCGTTGACCACCGGCACCACGCCGAGGCCGCGCAACCGGGCGAAGGTGCGCTGCGCGTTGCGGTAGTGCGCGCGACGAACCATGTCGTCGGAGGTGAGCAGCACCTGCCCGACGGTGCAGCCATGCCGCGCCCAGGATTCGGTGTAGGCGTGCCCGAGCACCAACTGCCCGACGCTGGCCGCGGCCTGTTGAGTGGCCAGATCGCTGGGCCGGCGGTGCAGCCCTAGTGGCGCCAGCCCCGCGGCGATAGCGCCCGAGGACACCAGGACCAGTTGGGTACCGGCGGCAACGCGGGCCGCGAGCGCGTCAACGAGGGCGTCGAGCTTGGCTCGATCCAGGCCGCCGGCTGCCGTGGTGAGAGAGGACGAGCCGACCTTGACCACCAGGTGTCGCGCTCGCGCGACGGCCTGCCGGGGCGGGCTCACTCGCGGGCCACGTCATTCTCCGACCGCGGGCTCGCGCCGAACGCGCCGGGCAGCCTTACGCTGGCCGGCGCTGGTGCGATCGTCGCTGTCCAACCGCCAATCCGTCCCCCGGCCGCTGAGGCGGACCGCGGCCGCTCCGGCTGGCGTGGCGGATTCCCAGTCGAAGGTCACGTCACCGATGGTGACCGGGCACCCAGCTCGGGCACCCACAGCGGCCAGCGCATCCTCCACGCCGAGCCGGGCCAACCGGTCGGCCAGGTATCCGACGGCCTCCGCGTTGGCGAAGTTCGTCTGCCGCACCCACCGCTGCGGGCGCTCGCCGCGAACGAGGAATCCCTCCGCTCGATCGGGGTCGGCTGTGACGTCGAAACCGGACTCGTCGACCGCCGTGGGTCGTAGCACCATCCGGGTCGGCTCGGCCGGGGGCAGCGATTTGCGGTACTGGTGCACCGCAGCACCGAGCGCAAAGCGCAGCTCCCGCAGGCCCTCGGTGGTCACCGTGGATACGCAATGCACCGGCAGCCCGCGAGCCGCCAACTCGGATTGCACCATCTCAGCCAACTCCCGGGCATCCGGGACGTCGATCTTGTTGAGCACTACCAACCGGGGGCGGGCGGCCAGCTCACCGCCCAGCGACGGGGTGTAGGCGGCAAGCTCCCGCTCCAGCGCATCCACATCGGACAGTGGGTCTCGGCCAGGCTCCACGGTCGCGCAGTCCACGACATGCACCAGCACAGCGCATCGTTCGATGTGCCGCAAGAACTCCAGACCGAGTCCCTTGCCCTGGCTGGCACCAGGAATCAAACCGGGGACGTCGGCGACGGTGAACACCGTCTCCCCCGCGGTCACCACACCGAGGTTCGGCACCAGGGTGGTAAACGGGTAGTCGGCAATTTTGGGACGGGCCGCGGAGAGCACCGAGACCAGGGAGGACTTGCCCGCTGAGGGGAACCCGACGAGCCCGGCATCGGCCACCGACTTCAGCTCCAACACCAGGTCCCGGACCTGTCCCGGCTCACCGAGCAGAGCGAAGCCCGGTGCCTTGCGGGTCCGGGAAACCAGTGCCGCGTTACCCAGGCCGCCCGGCCCGCCCGCCGCGGCGACGAACCGGGTCGCGCTACCCACCAAATCAGCCACGACCGCACCATCGGGCGTGAGCACCATCGTGCCGTCTGGCACCCGCAGCTCGAGATCCTCACCCATGGCGCCGTTGCGGTTGCCGCCCTGCCCCGATTTGCCGCTTGCGGCTCTCGCCTGGGAGCGATAGTGGAAGTCGAGCAGGGTGTGCACACCGGGGTCCACCACCAGCACCACATCGCCCCCGCGCCCGCCATTTCCCCCGTCGGGGCCACCCAGTGGCGTGAACTTCTCCCGGTGCACCGACGCGCAACCGTGGCCACCGTCGCCCGCAGCGACGTGAATCTCCACCCGATCCACGAAGCGGGACACGTCTGCTTCTCCTCACCTTCCTGGCGATTCACAGCCGACTAGGGGCGGGCCGGTCATCGCCGGTCCCGCCCCTAGCCCAGGGTAGTCGATGTGGGGCCGGGTCAGACCTCGGCCGGGACAATACTGACGGTCTTGCGTCCATGCTTGACGCCGAACTGCACTGCACCGGCCGCCAGGGCAAACAGGGTGTCATCCCGACCGCGGCCAACGTGCACGCCCGGGTGAAACTTGGTGCCACGCTGGCGGATGATGATCTCTCCTGCGTTGACCAGCTGACCGCCGAACCGCTTCACCCCGAGCCGCTGCGCGTTGGAGTCACGGCCATTCCGGGAGCTGGACGCGCCTTTTTTGTGTGCCATTGGTGCTCACACCCTCTCAGGGGTCACGTCGAGATACCGGTGACCTCGACGCGGGTCAGCTGCTGCCGATGACCCTGGCGCTTGTGGTAGCCGGTCTTGTTCTTGAACTTATGGATCCGGATCTTTGGTCCCTTGACCTGCGCGAGGACTTTTCCACTGACCGAGGCCGCGCCAAGAGCGGCTGCAGCGGTGGTCACCGTGGCGCCATCGACAAGAAGCACAGCAGGCAAGCTGACCTCGGTTCCGGGCTCGCCGACGAGCTTCTCCACTTCGACGACGTCCCCGACGACCACCTTGTACTGCTTGCCACCGGTCTTCACAATCGCGTACATCGGGTGACACTCCTGGCTGTTCGACTGACGGTTGACTGTTCGACTGACGGTGGCTGACCCGACCAGGCGGGCCGCGCCCATGAGGGTACGGTCCACCGTTCGGCTCGGTCACACCGGGGTACTCACCTCCTGTGCAGTGGTGCAAAGTTCTGGGGCCGCTGAATCGGCGCCCTCCGACAGCTCTGCGGCGGGCGGTCCGGCAGGCCGCGAAGCAGCCCGCCGACGGCGTGTCATGGTGCGTGTTGCTGGCTGCGCCGACACCCGCGGCCCATCAGCCACCGGCATCTGAGGCTCCTCGGTCGCCGGTTCTTCGGCACCAACAGGCCCAGCCAGCGCGCCACCATCAGGCAATGGCATGGACTGAGGGACCGCTGCCGGTACCGGCAGCGGTGCGACCGCCACAGCGGGCAGGTCCTGCACAATCACTTGCTCCGCTGCTCCCGACCCGCGTCCGCGGGGCTTGGCCCGACGCCCGTTGACGCTGCCGGCATCCCTGGCCCCGGACGCCGTCCCAGACGGTATCCCAGCCAGCTGGCTTCGGACGTTCACCGGCTCCGCGGAGATCAACACGCCGCGCCCCTTGCAGTGCTCACACGTGCTGGAGTACGCCTCCAGCAATCCGGTGCCGACCTTCTTCCGCGTCATTTGGACCAGTCCGAGTGAGGTGACCTCGGCGACCTGGTGGCGGGTGCGGTCCCGGCCCAGACACTCGGTCAGCCGGCGTAACACCAGATCCCGGTTCGACTCGAGCACCATGTCGATGAAGTCGATGACGATAATCCCACCGACGTCTCGCAACCGGAGCTGCCGGATGATCTCCTCGGCGGCTTCGAGATTGTTCCGGGTCACGGTCTCCTCAAGGTTGCCGCCCGCCCCGGTGAACTTGCCGGTGTTAACGTCGATCACGGTCATCGCCTCGGTGCGGTCGATGACCAGATACCCACCGGAGGGCAGCCACACCTTGCGGTCCAGTGCCTTGGTGATCTGCTCGTCGATCCGGAACTCGGCGAACACGTCATTCCCCCCGGTATGCCTGCGCACTCTGGGCGTCAGCTCCGGGGCAACATGCTTGACGTAGTCCTCGACGGTGTGCCACGCCCCGTCGCCCTGGACGACCAGCTCACGGAAATCCTCGGTGAACAGGTCACGCACCACCTTCACCAGCAGGTCAGGCTCCTCATACAGCAGCTCGGGTGCGGCGACCTTACCCCCGGAAGCACCTGACTTGGTCTGGATGACTTCCCATTGAGCCTGCAACCGGCGGACGTCACGAGCCAGTTCCTCCTCGCTGACCCCTTCCGAGGCGGTCCGGATGATCACGCCGGCATCGTCGGGGACGATCCGCTTGAGCAACTCTTTGAGGCGTTTGCGCTCGGTGTCCGGGAGCTTGCGACTGATCCCGGTCGCCTGCCCACCCGGCACATACACTAGGAACCGGCCGGGCAGGCTGATCTGGGTGGTCAGCCTGGCGCCCTTGTGACCCACCGGGTCCTTCGTGACCTGCACGACAACGCTGTCGCCGCTGGACAGCGCCTGCTCGATACGGCGCGCCTTGCCTTCGAGCCCGGCGGCGTCCCAGTCCACCTCGCCGGCGTAGAGCACCGCATTGCGGCCCCGGCCGATGTCCACGAACGCGGCTTCCATCGACGGCAGCACATTCTGCACCCGGCCGAGATAGACGTTGCCGACCAGCGACCCGGTGCTCGATGTGGTGACGAAGTGCTCCACCAGGATGTCGTCCTCGAGCACCCCGATCTGGGTACGCTCGGGGTGCTCACACACGACCATAGTGCGCTCGACGGCCTCACGCCGGGCGAGGAACTCCGATTCGGACAGGATCGCCACCCGCCGCCGACCGGCCTCCCGACCGTCGCGCCGGCGTTGCCTCTTGGCCTCCAGGCGGGTGGAGCCGCGGATGGACTGCACCTCGTTCTCCACCAGCGGCTGGCCCTTGACCTCCCGGACGTGCACGACCGTGTCCGGTGGATCGTCCTCGCCAACCGCGGAGTCATCGTCGCCGCCATCGCGGCGGCGTCTGCGGCGCCGGCGGCGCCTGGCCACGCCCTCACCGGACCCCTCGCACGCACGGTCCTCGGTCGGCTCGTCCGAGGAGTCGGGTTCATCGGGTTCTTCTCGGTCGCCACTGTCGCCCTGATCGGGTGAACTGTCCTCGGCGTCCTCGCTGGTTTTCCCCCGGCCACGGCCACGGCGACCCCGCCGACGCCGACGGCGACCGATCGCGTCGGCCTCCGTGCCGTCTGCGCCAGCCTCTGCCGAACCGATCTCCACCGAATTGATCTCCTCCAGGTCGAACTCCTCCCCTGGGTCGATCTCCTCCTGGTCGAACTCAGCTGGGGAAGTGAACCCATTGGGGCCGAACTCATCCTCGGGCTCGCCGTCGACGTAGCGCCTGCCGACTGCCGCGCGCCCGGAGACTGGCGGAAGGAACACCGGTGCCGCCGCGTTGAACCGTGCCGACGAGTTCAGCATCGGCGACACGGGTATCTCCGGGACCACCCCATCGATCTCCATGGGGTCCGGAGCGGGATCCGGCAGCAGCATCTGGAGCGCCCGCAGAGCCGTCTCGCGGTCGATACTGGACTGCGCGCTGCTGACGGCAATGCCAAGGTCAGCCAGCGCGGCAATAACATCCTTGCTGCTCACCGACAGGTGCTTGGCCAAGGCATGCACTCGCAGTTTGTTTGGCAGCAAGGATGCAAGATCAGCTCCACCGGACGCGGCGGTCGCGGATACGTCGGTGCCCCCGCCGATGCTTCCGGCGGGCGTTGTCGTGTTCGCCATTCAACTCCTCCAGCCCCCGGGCGCGTCCCATACATTGGGACGCGGCCGCGCAGGGGCCCTGTGCGTCATCCGTCGCCGAGTTCGACAACGGCAATCCTGTCCGGCACCGGCAGCTCCGCGGTCCGGAGCGGTCAACCGGTGTGTCCCGCGTCATCGTGCTGATCCGACCCGTCGTGAGACTGAGCCACGCTGCCCGGGGCCACAACTGCCCGGGCGTATGCCCGGTCCGCTGCGAGCGGATCAACGAGACCCCCGTCGTCGTCGAGCCGGCCCTGCGCAATCCGGATCGCTTTCACGAGCACCGCCGACGGAAGTCCGGCAACGGCGCCGAGCGCGCTCAGCACATCATCGGGCCGCACCGCAGGGCTTACCTGTCGCACGACCACCATGAGTATCCCACACCGGCTGAGCCGATCAGGCACAGGCAGCGCCGTAGGACAGTCCTCGACTTCCACCGAGACGATCGCCGCCCGTGCGTCGATGGTCCGCTGTCCGTCCTTGGTGACCCGTTCGACCAGCAGCTGCGGGGCTGCGAGCAGCGCGTGGGTCGCCTGCCGGAGCTGCTCACCACTGAGCCCGCGGACCTCGATGCGCCAGGCGCTGGCCTCGATCCGCTCGGCGAGTCCGCCGGGGCCGGCCAGCACTGCCTCAAGTACGGCGAGCCCGTCGGGCAGCGCCGCATCGAGCTCGGCGCAGACCACCTCAGGATCGACCTGCTCCACGAACTGGATCTCGACGTACTCCGCCTCGCTGGCTGCTCCGGTGGGCGCCGCACCCACCCAAGAGACCTTCGGATGCGGGTGATACCCCTGCGAGTACGCCATCGGCAGACCGGCCCGCCGCAACGCCCGCTCGAAGGCTCTGGCGACATCACGGTGTGAGGTGAACCGCAGCTTTCCGCGCTTGCCATAGCGCAGCCGCACCTTGCAGACCGGGGCGGCGGAGGGATTGGGGCGCATCGAGACCTCTCGTGAGTGCGTAACAGTGTGTACTAGTGTCACGGCGACCTTCTCCGCGGGCACCCGCCCCATCTCCCCGGAGGCTACGGGTGTTGCTCCCTCTTCTTCGGGTTGCTGCAGCGGTCACCGCCGTGCTTGCCCTGGCCGGTCAGCCATTCCCGGTGCTCGGCCACGGGGTCGCCGAGCTTTCGGGCTGCGCCTCGAGCGGTCGCCTGCTGCGCTATGTGGCGCTGTTCGACGCCGGGACACCCCCACAACAGGCGGCACGCGCGGTCCAGGCCGCGTGCGGCACCAGCACGGTCTACTACCCGCAGATCGGCGTTGGGGTCCTCACCTCCACCGAACCGGCATTCGCGGCCCGTTTCGGTGCCACCCGCGCCTACAGCGCGCAGGGCGAGGCGGGCGCTACCCCGCAGCGGGCCGGCCCGGCCCCACTCACCGCCACTCAGCTTCCCGGGGCCACTCAGCTTCCCGGGGCCGCACAGACGCTGCGTGGCGACCGCTCGGCCGAGCAGTGGGACATGGAGATGATTCACGGACCGCAGGCCAGAAAGATCAATCCGGGTCGCCCTCAGGTGCTGGTCGGGGTGCTGGACTCTGGGGTGGACGCGACGCACCCCGACCTGGCCGCCGCGGTCGATCCCACCCGCTCGGCGGGCTGCCTGTCCGGCAAGCCCGACCAGTCGCCCCGCGCGTGGAGCCCGACCACGTCCCCGCACGGCACCCACGTGGCCGGGACGATCGCCGCGGCCGACGATGGACGCGGCGTCACCGGGGTCGCCCCCGGGGTCCGGCTGGGCTCGGTGAAAGTCGTGGACGACGACGGGTTCATCTACCCGGAGTATGCGGTCTGCGGGTTCATGTGGGCGGCACAACAGCAGATGCGGGTCGCCAACAACAGCTACTCGCTCGACCCGTGGCTGTTAACCTGCTCCAACGTACCGGGTCAGGCCGTGGCCTACGAGGCCGTCCGGCGCGCGGTCCAGTACGCAACAGCCCAGGGCGTGCTCAGCATCGCCGCCGCCGGTAACGAACGGATGGACCTGGCCAACCCCCGGCAGGACCTGCGCAGCCCTGACAACGCACCCGACCCACGGCCACGCCCGGTCGACGGGCACTGCCACGTGCTGCCCGCGGAGCTGCCCGGCGTGGTCGCGGTGTCCGCCGTCGGCGCACACCGAGTCAAGTCAGGGTACAGCTCCTACGGGTTGGGGGTGGTCGCGGTGACCGCTCCCGGCGGCGACTGGGCGCAGCTTCCCGGGGTGTCCTCCAGTGGGTGCGTGCTGTCCACCGTTCCCGGTGGGTACGGCTACGCGTGCGGCACCTCGATGGCCGCACCGCACGTCTCCGGGGTAGCCGCGCTGCTCGCCTCCACCCGGCCCGCAGCCGGCCCGGACGAGCTGGCCACCTTGCTGCGCCAGCAGGCCGACCCGCTGCGGTGCTCTGGTCCTGACTGCGCTGGTGATACCGACAACGGATTCTACGGCTACGGCCTGGTGGACGCCCTGACGGCCGTGACCGCGCAGCCCCGCCCTGGCTCAGCTGCTACCGCTCAGACCTACCGGTCTGAGCGGTAGCAGCTGCCGAACGCTGGGCCCGATCTGGATGTCGGTGCCCATCGACGGGCAAACCCCGCAGTCGAAGCACGGGGTCCACCGGCAGTCATCCTGCTCACGACCGGCCAGCGCGTCCTGCCAGTCGTCCCAGAGCCAGTCCCGGTCCAGCCCGGAGTCCAGGTGATCCCAGGGCAGGACCTCCTCGCGAACGCGCTCGCGGGTGGTGTACCACTCCAGTGACACACCCTGAGGTGTCAGCTCGGCGGCGCACGCCGCAACCCACCGGTCGTAGCGAAAGTGCTCGCTCCACCCGTCGAACCGACCGCCGTCACGCCACACGCGCTCGATCACTCGGCCAACCCGCCGGTCGCCACGGGACAGCAGCCCCTCGATCAGCGACGGCTTCCCGTCGTGGTACCGCATACCGACATTGCGACCGATCTTGCGGTCACTGTTGACTTCCGCGCGGAGCTTCCGTAACCGCTGGTCAACCACATCGGGATGCTCCTGGGCAGCCCACTGAAACGGAGTGTGCGGCTTGGGCACGAAAGCGCCGATCGAGATCGTGCACCGGATGTCCTTGCTGCCACTGGCCTCCCGACCGGCCCGGATCACATTGTAGGCCATCTGGGCGATCTGCAGCACGTCGTCGTCGGTCTCGGTGGGCAGCCCACACATGAAGTACAGCTTGACCTGACGCCAGCCCGCGCCGAACGCGGTGGAGACGGTGCGGATCAGGTCCTCCTCGGACACCATCTTGTTGATCACCCGGCGGATCCGCTCGGACCCGCCTTCGGGGGCGAATGTCAAGCCAGAGCGGCGGCCGTTGCGGGAGATCTCGTTGGCGAGGTCGATGTTGAAGGCGTCCACCCGGGTTGATGGCAGGCTCAGGCCGGTTCCGGTGCCCTCGTACCGGTCGGCCAGGCCCTTGGTGATCTCGCGGATCTCCGAGTGGTCCGCGCTGGACAGCGACAGCAACCCGACCTCGGTGAACCCACTGGCTTCGAGACCGCGCTCGACCATCTTGCCGATGCCCCCGGCCGACCGCTCCCGGACCGGACGGGTGATCATCCCGGCCTGGCAGAACCGACAACCCCGGGTGCAGCCGCGGAAGATCTCCACGCTCATCCGCTCGTGCACACTCTCCGCGATCGGCACCAGCGGCTGCTTGGGGTAGGGCCACTCGTCAAGGTCCATCGTGGTGCGTTTGGCCACACGCTGGGGAGCCCGTTCAGTATCCGGCACCACCTCGGCGATCCGGCCGTCCGGAAGGTAACTGACAGCATAGCAGCCCGGCAGGTAAACGCCGTCGACCTCGGCCAGCCGGCCCAGCAGTTCCTGCCGGCCGCCAGGGCTGCCTTGCGCCTTCCAGTCACGCACGATCGCGGTGATCTCGAGGACTACTTCCTCGCCGTCGCCCAGCACCGCGGCGTCGATAAAGTCGGCGATTGGCTCCGGGTTGAACGCGGCATGCCCCCCAGCGATGACCACGGGATGGTCGCCGGTGCGCTGTGTGGCGTGCAGCGGTATCCCGGCGAGGTCCAGCGCGGTGAGCAGGTTGGTGTAGCCCAGCTCGGTCGCGAAGGACACCCCAAGCAGGTCGAAGGCCCCCACCGGCCGATGCGACTCCAGAGTGAACTGCGGGACACCATGCTCACGCATCAGCGCTTCCAGATCGGGCCATACCGCGTAGGTCCGCTCCGCGAGCACGTCAGCCTGCTCGTTGAGCACCTCGTAGAGGATCATGATGCCCTGGTTAGGCAGCCCAACCTCATAGACGTCCGGGTACATCAACGCCCAGCGCACCGTAGCGGCGTCCCAGTCCTTTACCGTAGCGTTGAGCTCACCTCCCACGTACTGCACTGGCTTGGCGACCCGGAGCAGCAGTGCCTCGAGCTGATCGAACACAGACGCCACAGACATGGCGCCCAGGGTAGTTGGGGGCTCTTCAAGTACCACCAACCCGGCCCCATGGCGCCGCTAACTGCTACCAACCCTAAGGTTCTACGTCCCGTCCGAGACTGCGCTCGGAAGGAATGGCCCCCTGACGGGGCAGCTCTGGAAACGGGCGCACTCCACTCACCTGGCGTTTCAAGCCAGGTAGGCACACAGCCCTCACCACCCGCGCATTACTTGCGTTTACGCAGGTAGACGGCACGGGCCGATCAGGTCCAGCGGCCGCCTCTCCGATGGGTCGCCCTATGGTCTCCGCGCAGGAGACGAGGTGTCTGAGTCCCTTTTGGCCGGATCTGCGACAGCCAGCGTATGGGGTTGTACCGGCAAGTCGGCTGTCTCCCTCAGCTACCGAGGGAGTCGCTTGCGAGCGTGGCACACGGACGCGACATCGACAACTTTTTGTCGATCGGAGGGTCCCAAGCGCCTAGGACGCAACATCTCCTACAACCTGCTGCGTGCAGCAACAACATTGAGCGGGCGTGTCCGCCCGGAGCGCAACCCTGCGACGCCAACTGGTCAACGTGCCCGCCCGCTTGGTCAAACCGCAACGGCGACCCGTACTACGGCTACCCGCGCACTGGCCCACACCCAACCATGGTTGCGCCTGCGGAACCACGCCTTCCGCGCGACACACGCCCCACCCGCCACCGCGTAACCCAGCCCGGCTCGCTCCCCCCCAAATCCGATCACACCGGAGAAGCGAGACAGACCAGCGGATCAACCACGCCCAGCACCAGGCCAGTTGATCACCATCCCTGGCGACCACCTGAAACGATCAATACTGAAGGTCGTCCACGATCCAGGCTTAGTCCCTCCTGCGCCACCACTGCCGGGCTGTAAGGAGGATCCAATCCCGGAGAAACCAACACCAGCACAACACCGCAACACACAGCAGAACTCGCCTTGCGACCCGCACAGCAACCCCCTGCCAGCGATCTACCACCTATACACAGCATTGAGTATCAGGACAGTGAAAGTCTATGGGATTCCTCAACTATGATGTCGAGATCCGCAAGATCATCTGTTCGACCAACGCGATCGAGTCACTCAACGTCCACTACCGACGCGCCGTGCGAGCCAGAGGACACTTCCCAACTGAACAAGCTGCGCTCAAGCACACCTGATTTCGCCGTTACCGGAAGGAGGTCTGGCGGTGTTGGCCGATCGGTCGCACCGCCCGCATCACCCGCTGCCGGAAATCTGCACCGTGGCGTTGCGCCAATGCGAGGGCCAAGAGATGGTGGCACGGCGAGCTGCTGGGGTGGCCTGGCAAGGCGGAAAGTGGATCTTCACCACCCGGCGGGGCACACCGATCGAGTCCCGCACCTTCAACCGGTCCTGGGACACCCGTTGTCGCAAGGCGGGCGTGCGCAGGATCACCGTGCACGACGGTCGTCGCACCTGCGCGACGCTCCTCGTTGACCTCGACGTGTACCCACGAGAGGTCATGCATGTCCTCCGGCACGCCCAGATCGCGGTCACCATGGAGATCTACGCCCAAGCGTCCTCGAAAA
>JBOHFG010000219.1:0-28764 GCA_050699575.1 Pseudonocardiaceae bacterium | reverse complement strand
TGCCTGGTCATCTGCCAGCAACATCGCCGCTGGCCGTACCCGACGACGCCCAGGATGCTGCAAGCGTCTGGGACGACTCAAGAATCTGGGACAACCGCCACCAGGAGATAACTCCAAGCCGTCGTCGGAGCTCCCGACAAAGCTGGACTTTCAGGACGACCCGCCACCGTTTTGAGCATGGCGCGGGGCGGTTCGTCCGTATTCCGGCCGGGCCGGGACCGAGTCCATAACCCGGTGATTCAGGCCACGATCACGGCCTGGCGTAGCACGACGACGGCGAGGAAGACCAGGGTGACCGCGAGGTCGAAGGACACCCCACCCATCCGGACCGGTCGGACGACCCGGCGCACCGGGGCGAGGACTGGCTCGGTGAGGCGGTGGACCACCCGGCGCACTGGCCCGAACCCTTCCGTGTAGCCATGTCTGGCGAGGACCCCGACTAGGTCGACGACGATCCTGGCGATCAGCAGCAGTTGGCAGAACAGCAGCGCCAGGCCGACGAGCGTGAGCAGCGGACCCACTCCGGTCACCTCCGGTACGGATTTCGTTCATGTCGCCCTCCCAGCATCCGCGCGTGAGGTGAGAAAAAGCTGAGAGCCGCCCACCTCGGCGTGGGGAACCTGCTGGGCGGGAATGGTGCCCAGCCGGCCGGCCTGGTAGTCCTCGAAGGCTGTAATGACTTCCGCGCGGGTGTTCATCACGAACGGCCCGCCCCAGGCGATGGGCTCCCGGATCGGGGCGCCGCCCAGAATGACGACGTCCAGTGCGGCGTGCCGCGACTCCTGGTGTATCGCGCCGGCGACCGTGATGGCGTCACCCGGTCCGAACACCGCGAGCTGACCGGTGTGCACCGGCCGGCGTTCGGCGCCGACCGACCCGGCACCGGCAAGCACGTACACCAGCACGTTGAACTCCGCTCGCCAGGGCAGCCGCAGGGTTGCCCCGGGGCTGATGGTGGCGTGCAGCATCGCCATTGGGGTGTAGGTGGAACTGGGGCCGTGCTGCCCAGCGATATCGCCGGCGATCACCCTGATCAGCGCGCCGCCGTCGGGGGTGGTGACCAGTGCAGTCGAGGCGGACCGCAGGTCCTGGTAGCGGGGCTCGGTCCACTTCAGCTTCGCCGGCAGGTTGACCCACAGCTGCAGGCCGTGGAACAGCCCGCCGCTGACCACCAAGTGCTCCGGCGGCCGCTCGATGTGCAGCACACCACCACCAGCGGTCATCCACTGGGTATCGCCGTTGGTGATCTCACCGCCCCCGCCGTTCGAATCGGCATGTTCGAAGACGCCGTCGATGAGGTAGGTGACGGTCTCGAACCCGCGGTGCGGATGCCAGGCGGTGCCCTTGGGCTCACCTGGGGCGTACTCGACCTCACCCATCTGGTCCAGGTGGATGCCGCCTCCTCGTTCTTGTTGATAGTTCAACTACCAACCTCAACGTCCGACCTTCCCTGCGTATTCCCCTCCGCAGCGGCCGCGGGGCTATTGCAAAGCAGTGCGTTTTCGTCAGCGGCGAGCCGCAGTCATCCCACAGATGTAGTCAGCTCTCTCGGCTACATCGCCCGTGGTAGCTGACTGCATCACTCGCGGTATCTAAAAAATAGTCTCTGTGGCGGACGCCTGGCTCCCGAGTTTCCGGCATCCTGAATAGGCAGGGAAGAATCATCACTCGAGCACCGGGTGCGCCAGTTTTGTGGTGGTTTCGAGCGCTGACTTGCGCGATGAGCCTAGCGGTTCATGTGCGCACTGAAATATCTAGAGGAGCGAGGTTGGCATGGGCAATTGGTGCGACGACGGCTCGAATCGCCGGAAAGCTGGACCGCTGGAACAGACGTGGATTGAACGCCACCGGCAGCGGACCGAATGCAAATGTGATGTCATCGTGAAGAAGGGTTTCGTGACATACGTATGTGTGAAATGTGGTAGAGAGATCTAGCCTGCGTAGCACGTCGGTTGCCGGCGTCGGCCGAGCGTCTGCTGGTGCCAGTGTTATTGGTGGTGTCGTTCGGGTTGGCACCAATTCGCGAGAGGTCGGGTGGATAGCGCGCCACCGGTGGCGAACCAACTGCCCCGGTGGCGTCTTCAGGGATAAAGGCGGAATGCTGTCCGAATACGAAGTGTGAGGAGTGTGGTCAAGACATCGCTACGACCGACAGACAATCTTAGTTCCTGTTCACGGCTGGTCGAGCCCATGAAGTTCACGCCGGAGGACTGTACCTGACGTGTGATCTGTTCAGCGGGTGGTGAGCACCAGTTTGCCGGCGACTGCGCGTTTCTCGATGGCGTGCAGCGCCGTGGCCCCGTCCGCGAGTTCGTACTGCTGGGTGACGAGTGGGCGCAGACCCGCGTGGACCAGGGCACCCCACAGGCACCGCAGGCTCTGCTCAAAGGTGGTCTGGTCAGCCGCTTTGGCCGGTGTCGTGTTGGCCGGTGTCGGTGTTGCTGTGATCGACATTGCGGGTAGCGGTGCGGAAGGTGAGCAACGACGCCACCACGGCCACCAGTGCCGCGATCAGCCCTAGGTAGAGTCCGGAACCGGCCCCACTGGACACCATGAAGGCGCTACCCAGGTCGAAATCACCCAGCTCGCCGAGGTGACCGTTGAGGCCGCCGCTGGCGTCCGGCAACGTCACCCAGCGCAGCACGATCGTGATGAATGCCAGCGCGGACCCGACCAGCGTGATCAGTGGCCTCGACGTCGGCGTGCTCAGCTGCCGCCCGCCCACCGTGCTGGTGATTACCACACCGGCGACCACCACGAGCAGCAGTACCGAAAACCATGCGCCAAAGCCCGCATTCCAGGCATTCACCCCCGTGTGTCGGTCGATACCCAGGATCGAGAGGTTGGCCCGATACCAGGGGAGGTAACTTGCGATGTACGCCAGCAAGCCCGCGCCGATCACGACCCAGTCCGGGCCTGCCACCTTCGCCGCACCGGATCCCGCCATGTCTGACCCGCTTTCCTCGGCCGCAGATATGATAGTGCCTCGCCTGGTGCCATGGGTGTTCATGGGGCGTCGGGCTCCTCGCCGAGTCCAGTGTGCTCCAGATCGAGCGAGCGCTGGATTCGTCGACGGGTGGCGTCGCTGATCGTGCCGTCGTGATAGAGGCGGTCGAGCTCGGCGCTTTCCACGTCGAGCAGCTCCCGGCGCAGCTGGCGGTCCATCAAGGGCGTTGCGGCGGTGTCGTGGGCCTGGAGCCGCTCGATGCGGTCCTGCCAGCTGGTGCGCAGCGCGTCGAGCACGAATCTCGGCGCGGCTGCCGTCTCGGTGAGGTGCTCGAGGTGCGACAACCCGGTGCGAGCCAGCTGCAGTCGCGCGGCGGTGTACTCCTGCGTGACGTCGCCGGCAGTCCGGGCGATTCCCGCTCGCCGGACCAACGGGGCGAGGCTGAACCCCTGCACGACGAGGGTGGCGACGATGACCGCGGTGGTCAGCAGCAGCGTCAGGTCCCGGCCGGGCAGCGCGGTTCCGTCGCTGCTGGTCAGGGGGATGGACAGCGCGGCGGCCAGCGGCACGACACCGCGGGCGCCCGCCCAGGACACCACGGCCGGCACTCGCCACGATACCCGTTCGGTGCCGTGTCGGCGGATCGTCGCTAGGGGGAACACCGCCAGCGGGAACACCCACGCCACTCGGACCGCTAGCAACGTCGCCGCGATCGCCAGCGCCTGCAGTGGCCACCGCGCGTCGACCGCCGCCTGCCCCTGCAGCAGCGCGGGTAGTTGCAGGCCGATGAGCCCGAACACCACGCTCTCCAGCAGGAAGATAATGGTCTGGAACACTGCGGACAGCTGCAACCGGATGCGCGCAGTGGTCAGCCGGGTGGCCTGGGTGCCGAGGATGACGCTGGCCACGATGACGGCAGTGACCCCTGAGGCGTGGATCGACTCCGCCAGCACGTAGGCCCCGTAGGAGGTGACCAGGGCGACGACGGTCTCCAGCACGGGGTCCTCGGTGTGGCGTCTGATCAGGAAGGCACCGCCGGCGATGACGACGCCCACGGCCACCCCCCCGCCGGCCAGGACAGCGAACTCGGCACCAAGATGCCCCCAGGAGACCGCGCCGCTGGCGATGGCTAGCGACAGCGCGACCCGGAACAGCAGCAGGCTCGTCGCGTCGTTGAACAGGCTCTCTGCCTGCACCAGCGCCTGCACCCGTGGCGGTAGCGACAGCCGCCTCCCCAACGCTGTCACCGCCACCGGGTCGGTGCTGGCCAGCACGGCACCCAGGACGAACGCCATCCCCACCGGCAGCGGGGTGAGGGCGGCGGCGAGGGCGCCGACGGCGGCGGCGGAGACCAGCACCAGCCCTAAGGCCAGCGCGGTGACCGGTCGCCACACCGCCCGCAGGTCGCGCCAGGACAGTTCCTCGCCGGCGGCGAACAGCAACGGCGGCAGTATCACCACGCTCACCAGGTCCGGCGTGGCCACGATGGCGGGCACGCCCGGCAGCAGGCCGACGACCACCCCGGCGACCACCAGCAGTGAGGGCGCCGGAACCCGCAGCCGCCGGGCGAAGGTGGCCACCACGGTGGCCAGCACGACGAAGAACAGGATCGCCTGTATACCGCTGGACATGACCGCGTCAGTCAGGGGCCGGCGGCTCGTCGACCGGGCAGCCCGGGCGCGTTCATCGCGCGGACCAGGTCCTCCCGGGCCCGGGCCACCCGGGAACGGATGGTGCCCACGGGGCAACCGCACACCTCGGCGGTGGCCGCATAGTCCAGACCCAGCACCTGGGTGAGCACGAAGGCGTCCCGGCGGTCGGGTTCCAGCCCGGCCACCAGCTCGCGAAGCAGCACGCCCTCGTCAAACCCGGATCGCCGCTGTGCTGGGCTCGCGGCCACGACGGTGTTCCAGTCCTCGACCGCGGTGGTGCGTGGTCGCGTCCTGGCCTGCCGGATCTGGTCGGCGGCGACCCGCCGAGCGATGGCCAGCAGCCACGTGCGAGCCGATGAGCGGCCGGCGAAGCGTGGCAGCGCCCGCAGGGCTCGCAGGTAGGTCTCCTGGGTAAGGTCCTCGGCTTCATCGCGCGCTCCCAGGTGACTGAGGAAGCGGAAGACGTCACGCTGAGTAGCGCGGATGAATGCCGTCAGGGCGGCACGGTCCCCGGCACCGGCCGCAAGCGCGAGGTCAGTAATCCGAACATCATCAGATCGGGGGTCACCCATGCGGGAAGGGTAACTAAAAGTTTCCGGGAACCCTAGGGCTCCGGTGCCCGACCATTGTCACGTGGACTGCACACAGTGTACGGAAGCCCTCTCGGCCAGGCTGGACGGCGAGGAGAGTGCGGCGGAACGGGGCGCGATCGACGCGCACCTGGCGGCCTGCCCTGCGTGCCGCCGGTTCACCGACGAGGCGGCGCGCGTCACCAGGCTCGCTCGCACCACCGTGGCGACTCCGGAGCCCGATGTCGTCGACGCGGTTCTCGCAGCCGCCCTCCGATCCCGCCGCCCCCTGCTGGGCACCGTGCTGCGGGTGCTGCTCGCCCTGGTCGGCCTCGTGCAGGTGGAGGTGTCCATCATCGGGATGCTCGCCGCGCACGGCAGTGGCCGCGGCACCCAAGGTGTGGTGCTGCAGGGCGCCTCGGTCACGCATTTCGCGCATGAGAGCGCCGCGTGGAACCTGGCGTTGGGAGTCGGCTTCCTCTGGGTCGCCAGACGATCAGCGCGAACCTCGGGGATGGTTCCGACCCTGGTGACGTTCATCGCGGTGCTCACCGTGCTGGTGGTGCTGGACGCGGTGGCCGGCGGGGTCGATGTCGCCAGGTTGCTCGGGCACGGGCTGGTCCTGCTCGGCCTCATTCTGGTGATCGCGCTCGACCGGCTCCCCAGGCACGCCGGGGGCACCCCGGCGTTGAGGCAGCGTCCGTGGGGTCTCCCGAGTCACGTCGATCCAGCGACCGACCTCAGCGCTGACGGCAGCACCGGCGGCCCGCCACCGGATCTGCGGCCGACCGCCCAGTGCGATGACACCGCGGTCGTGCGGCGGCGGACCGCTTGAGCCTGACGACATCGCTGTCGTGCGGCGCCGGACCGCTTGAGCCTGACGACATCGCTGTCGTGCGGCGGCGGACCGCTTGAGCCTGACGACATCGCGGTCGTGCAGCGTCGAACCACCTGAGCCTTGCCAATCCCCTGGCGACACGCCAAGATGCTGTAGTTGCAGTCTCATGGCAATAGAGGACGCGGTCATGATGAGCACCACGACGACGCGGTCGGGTCGTGCCGGGCGGGCGCACAGCCATGCCCACCTGTGGTCGTTGCCGGATGGCACCGGCGTGCACGCCCCGTACGGCCAGGTGGTGATCGAGTCTGGCACGGGGCGGGTCTGCTGCCACCTGTGTGGGCGGTGGTTTGTCTCGCTGGGTGGTCACGTCCGGCGGCATGGGCACACGGCTGACTCCTATCGGGAGGCGATGGGGCTGCTCCGGAGCCAGCCGCTGGTCGCCGAGGCGCTCTCCCGGTCGATCGCCACTCGTCAGGTCGCGGCCTACCGGCGCTCGCCCGAACTGCGGGCTCGGCTCGCGATCGGCCAGGAGCTCTCCAGGACCGGCCGGCTTGCCACGTTGGCCTCCGCCGCGCACGCCATCAGTCCCTCACCGGAGCTCAGCCGGCTGCGCCGCGAGGCGCTCGACGCGGGTCGGGTGACCAGGGCGGCCCAACGCGATCGGGCGCTGACCCGACGGCTGCGGAAACTTGGCTTCACCGACCTGGCTGGCTACCTGCGCCACGCCCGCGCAATCGGGGCGAGCCTGCGCAAGATTGCCAAGGAGACCGGATTGGGGTGGGTCAGGCTACGGCGTGAGCTGGATGCGGCTGGCTTGGCGGCCCGGCCAGCGAGCGTCAGCCGGGACCGGGAGGGTTGCACTGTGTCAACAATTGCAAGACAATAGCTACAGCACTAATTTGCTACTGAACTATCGTGGTAGCAAAATTGCACAGTCATTACTGGAGGTCAAGCGTGGCCGACTACACCCTGCCCGAGCTGCCCTACGACTACGGCGCGTTGGAGCCGTACATCTCCGGGAAAATCATGGAGCTGCATCACTCCAAACATCACGCCACCTACGTCAAGGGCGCGAACACCGCCCTGGAACAGCTGGCCGATGTTCGGGAGCGAGACCAGCTGGCGACAGTGAACATGCTGGAGAAGAACCTGGCGTTCAACCTCGGCGGGCACGTCAACCACTCGGTGTTCTGGCCCAACATGTCCCCCGACGGCGGCGACAAGCCCGACGGCGAGCTCGCCGCGGCAATCGATGCGCATTTCGGGTCCTTCGACGGGTTCCGCAAGCACTTCACTGCCAACTCGCTGGGCGTGCAAGGATCCGGGTGGTCAATCCTGGCGTGGGAGTCCCTGGGCCGGCGCCTGGTCCTCGAGCAGGTTTCCGACCATCAGGGCAACATGACGCCCGGCATGGTGCCGCTGCTGCTGCTCGACATGTGGGAGCACGCCTTCTACCTGCAGTATCTCAATGTCAAACCGGACTACGTCGAAGCCTGGTGGAATGTGGTGAACTGGGCTGACGTCACCCGACGCTTCGAGTGCGCCCGATCGATCGTGCTGCCCTGATCCCCCGGCGGCCTGGAAAGGCGGCGATGAGCGTCGACAATCCTGATGAGCTCTTGCACACGGTGTTGCCGCCGGCGCTGGAGGTGCTCACTGCCTGGAGCATCGCCGAGACCGAAGCGGACCCCGCGGTCTTTCGGCACGCGATGGACCGTGCCCTCGGCGACGCCGCGGGCGCTGCCGACCCGCTGCGGGGGCTGGCCGAGATGATGTTCGGACTGTCCTCGCTGTCCGGCATCCTGCTCGATGAGCTCGCCGAGGTCACCGGCCGATCCCGCGGCGAGGTCCTGCATGCTGTCCACCTGCGCTATCTCAACCCGACCGGGTAGCGTTGCGTGATCTCGCCGCGTTCGGGCCGTTCTTTGCGATCGAGACGCACCCCCCGGACTCCCTTCCGCAACAGCCGTGGCATGTGATGAGCGAGTTGGTCGAGGACCCTGATGTCTTGCTGGATCGGGTCATGGCGGTTCGCGCCGCGCTGGCCACGGCCGGCGGGCAGGCACCCGGTGCCGTGGAGCTGCGGGTGGCCGCGTCGGTGACCCACCTGGGTCTGGTCGCCCGGCTGGTCTCGCCGGCCATGGCCGTCGCGGTCACCTCCGGTGCGGTGCTGGAGGTTGATCTGAGAAACACCTGGTGGCAGCGCGTGCTCGGCGGCGCGTTCCCCCTGTCGGTGGCCCAGGGTCTGCCGGTGGCCCAGGGTCTGCCAGTGTCCCATGGCTTGTCGGTGATCCAGGGCGCTGGCACCGCTCCTGCAGGTCCCGAACCGACTCCAGAGCGCCTTGCCGGCCTGCTGGCCGGCCGCGTGCTGGATGGTCCGGTTCGAGACCTGCTCCAGGCCACCATGCCGTTGTCGGTGTCCCGGCACGTGCTGTGGGGCAACGTCGCTTCGGCGGTCAACGGTGCGGCGTCGATGATCGCGGCTGGTCAACCGGTCTGGGCGGACCGGTCCCGGGCTATCGCCTCGTTGCTGCTGGACCAGCCGCCGCTGTGTGGCACCAGCGTTGCGTTGGCCAGCGGGGGTTTTCGTCGCCGGAGCTGCTGCCTGATCTACCGGGCCGCACCGGGGGCAGCCGGCGCGGTGTGCGGCGACTGTGTGCTGTCCCGCGATCCGCCTTCGTGAGGGGCCCGCCGATGGCTGGCTACATCCCCGGCATACCGCCCATTCCCGGCATACCGCCCATCCCGAACTGCATGGCCAGCAGCATGTACGCCATGGCCACGCTCATCACGGTCAAGGTCAGCCGGATTGTGCCGCTGTCCAGCTGCGCATGGGCGGCCTTCCCCACAGCGGTCGTGTCGGCGCTGTCGGTGCTGTCGGCCGTTGCCCGTAGGACTGCAGGTCCGCTTTCCGCGGACCCTGTCGCCGGCACGGTCGCCGGCACCCGGACGGACGTAGTCCCGGATGATCGGCTCAGCTCGCTCTCGGCCGCGAGCAGGCACAGCCGTCCCGTCGCCCATCCCATGGCCTGCAGGGCGAACCAGGCCACTAGTGCCACGGTCAACCACTCGAGCGGGGCGGTGGGCAACGCGAACATGTACACCATCGCGGCCAGGTCGACACCCAGGATCAGCCACAGCCATCCCACGGGACCGCCGCGCACCAGCGTGACGATGCGGAAACCTCCGGTGGCCAACGCCGCTGCGGCGAAGACGACTTCCCCGACGCCGGCGGGCACGATCATTCCACTGGTCGGTAGGAACATCACGATCATGCCAAGAGCCATCAGCACATGCGCCACGTGCCACACCGCGACGCGGACCGGCGCCGAGTACGTGTGCCCTAGGTGGATCGCCACAATCACCGCGAACACGGCAACTGCGGCGACGCCGAGCCAGGGTGGTAACCACGGGCTCCCCGTCATGTGCGGCATCTGCATCACTGTCACCGGCTCTCCTCTACTTCAGCGCTGTCGGGACAGGGCGGCCCTCACCGATCACGCCGCCCACGGTGGCATGGATCGATCGTCTTCTCAAGAATGGGGTCGGAACTCCAACCCGACAAGTTCCGTGCGAGCTGACGCGCCAGGCCATCGGGTGACCGCACACGCCAACGCTGTTGCGTGGCCGCGCGACGCGGGATGTCACGGTGTCGATGGCGGGGATGGAGAGTCAGCCCCTGGCTGGGCGATGCTCTCGGCGCCTCGCCGCGCGCAGTCACCGCTACGCTCGGTGTTGGCGACCTCGCGGAGTTACCGGCCACGATCGCTGCGTCTTTGCCCGCTCTTGACGTTCGCGGACTGACCACGGCGTTCGGACCGCCGCCATCGTCAAACGGAACCTAATGAGTGACTCGTCGGGCACCCGGAACCGCCAAACGGAACCTTATGCTGCCTTCGGCTCAGGCGGTCAACGCAACGGCGCTCACTCTTCTCACACACCCAGTGTCAGCCCGATAGTTTAGGGTGCAAGCACACTTGTCGATCTTTTGCGCCTCACTGGATCCTAGCCAGCTTGCGGCGAGTAAGGGTAGACTAAGGTGAAGTACGGGTAGACAAGTAAGGTTGAAACACGGGTATATGGGTTTCGTCCGCCGGTTCGCTGCACGCTGGGCGTGGGGCGAATTATCTTGCTGGTGTCCGCGGGTGCGAACAGAAGGTGATGATTATGCGTGCCATGTTTCATGCTGAGCTGGATGTGCTGGTAGGCGGTCTCGCGCGGATGGCCCGGCTGGCCGCTCGGATGATGACGAATGCGTCGATCGCGCTGCATCAGACTGATCTCGCGCTCGCGGGTCTGGTTATCGCTGACGGTGAGCAGATGAACGCGATGCACGATGAGACGGAGCAGCGCTGCATCACGCTGCTGGCGTTGCAGGCCCCGGTCGCCGGGGACCTGCGGGTGGTGGTTGCAGCCCTGCATGCGGTGAGTCATTTGAAGCGGATGGGCAGCCTTGCCCGGCATACCGCCGGCATCGCTCGGCTCAAGCATCCGAACCCGATGGTTGTGGGTGAGGTCCGGCCGGTGCTGGCCCGGATGGGCCTACTCGCCAGCCGGCTTGCCGAGGACGCCGCGGTCGCGATCGAGCACCAGGACCCGTTGTCGGGCTGCCGGCTGGCCGTGGCGGATGATGAGGTGGACGCGTTGCTGCGCCATCTGCTCGGCATCCTGTTCGCCGAGGACTGGTCACACGGGGTGGAACAGGCTGTGGACGCCGCCCTGGTCGGCCGCTACTACGAGCGTTTTGGCGATCACGCGGTGGCCATTGCGCAGCAGGTCTGCTACATGACCACCGGCCGGATCGCCGAGCCCATCGCCTAGAGTGCACTGTTTAGGCCAAATGGCTGTTGCCAGATATTTGCATAAATGTCTACTATGCTGTCATGTCACGGCGCCGTTTAATCCTGTTTGTCACGTTACTCACGCTGGTGGGGGCCTGTTCCGCACCGAGTGGGCCGGTCGCCTCGTCGGATGGCCGGTCGATTGTGATCGGGGCTGGTTCGGAGCCGGACAACCTGAACCCGATCCTCGGGTTTGCCCCGGACGGGGCATCGAAGATTTTTGACGGGCTGGTGTCGCGGGACGCGAGTCTCGCGTTGGTGCCGGCGTTGGCCGAGCAGCTGCCCACCGCCTCGGCGGACGGGCTGACCTGGACGGCGACGCTGCGCCCGGGTGTGACGTTCTCCGACGGTTCACCGGTGACCGCCGGTGATGTGGTGTTCACATTCCAGTCGGTGCTCGACCCGAAAGTGAACTCGACGATTGCGTCGAATTATGATGCGGTGGCGCAGGTGAGTGCGCCCGATGAGCGGACCGTAGTATTCCGGTTGAAGTACCCGTACGCACCGTTCGCGCAGCGGCTGCTGTTGGGTATTGTGCCGCGCAAGGCCTTCGACGGGCGGGATATCAACACCGCGCCGTTCAACACCGCCCCGGTGGGCACTGGCCCTTACATTGTCGCCGAGTGGCGCAAGGGTGACCGGATTGTGCTCAAGGCCAATGCGAGGTACTGGGGTGGGGCGCCGGCGGTGACGACCGCGACATTGGTGTTCGTGACTGACGACAATGCCCGGGCCACGAGGATGGCGGCGGGGGAGTTCGATGCCACGGTGTTGCCGCCGAAGCTGGCGAAGACCTATCACGGACGGGACGGCTACCGGGTGGTGCAGGCGCAGTCCGCCGACTATCGAGGTCTGGGAATCCCCTCGGAGCTGCCGTTCACCTCGGACACCAGGGTGCGCCAGGCCATCAACGTCGGGGTCAACCGGCAGGCGATGATCGACACTGTGCTCGCCGGGGCCGGCAAGCCGGCAGCGACACCAATCTCGCCGTACCTGAGCCAGTGGTACGACCCCAACGCCGCGTTCCGCTACGACCCGGCGGCGGCCGGGCAGTTGCTGGACCAGGCGGGCTGGACGGCGGGCTCGGATGGGAAGCGCTCCCGGGGCGGCGAGCCGGCCCGGCTGCCGATCCTGTATCCGTCGCAGGACAGCCTGCGCAAGGAGCTGGCCCTGGCCGCCGCGAGTGACCTGGCGAAGCTGGGCATCGACGCGCCGGTAGAAGGTACCACCTTCGAGATCATGCTCAAGCGGCAGAAAGAAACCGCTTCGATTTGGGGCGGTGGTGACCCCTACGACCCGGACAGTGCCACCTACACGCTGCTGAACTCCCGCTACATCGGTCAATCCGGCTACGTCAACATGACCCTCTACCACAACGCTAAGGTCGATGCCGCGCTGGATACCGCCCGGCGCAGCCTCGACCCGACCGTCCGCAAGCGCGCTTACGACGACTTCCAGACCGCTTATGTGGCCGACCCAGGCTGGGCGTTCCTGGTCTTCCTCGACCACACCTACGTGCTGCGCGACAAGTGGAACGGCCAGGCCCCGCAGATCGAGCCGCATGACCACGGCCTGCTGCACGCGCTGTGGTGGAACCTCGACAAGTGGACCCCGAAGCCGTCATGACTACTGGTTCGCATGACCCAGGTTCGCATGAACCAGGTTCGCATGACCCCGGCGTCGTCATGACTACCCTGGCGGCGCCATGACCACCTTGGCGGCGGCACCGGCCAGGCCTGCTGCGCGACGCGGGCGCGGGCGGGGGATTGGCCTGCTGGTGGCCCGCCGGCTCGCCTTCGGTGTCCCGCTGCTGCTGGTCGTGAGCCTGGGAATGTTCGCGCTGGCGAAAGCCACTCCGTTCGATCCGGTGCAACGCTACTTCGGAGTGCGGATCATCGGCGCCAGCGCCGAGCGGGTCGCGCAGATCCGGGCGAACTGGGGAGTGGACGCCCCGGTGTTGACCCAGTACGGCGCCTGGTTGGCGCACGCCATCACCGGGGACTTCGGTGACTCGCACTCGCTGCATCAACCGGTCTCCCAGGTCATCGGGCAACGGCTGGGGTGGTCAGTGCTGCTGGTGACGGTCGCCTTCGCCGGTGCGTTGCTGCTCGGCATCGTCGGGGGCACCACGGCCGCCTGGCGCCAAGGCGGCTGGCTGGACCGGGCCATCACTGCCGGCTCCTACGCCCTGGAGGCGGCACCGGTGTTCTGGTTGGGGCTCGGGGCGCTGTACGTCTTTGCGGTGGTGTTGCGGTGGCTGCCCGGTGGTGGGCTCGCCGATCCGGGTGCGGCGCTGGGCGTCGGGCAGCTGGTCCAGCACCTCATCCTGCCCGCGTCGGTGCTCGCGGTGTCCCAAGCGCCGTGGTTCGTGCTGTTCGTGCGCCAGACCCTGCTCGAGGTGCTCACCGAAGACTACGTGCTCGGGGCCCGCAGCCGCGGCCTGCCTGAGCGGACCGTCGTGCTGGGTCACGCCCTGCGCACCGCGCTGCTGCCGTTTCTGACCTTGCTCGGCGCGCGCGTCCCGGAACTGATCACCGGGGCACTGCTGGTCGAGACGGTGTTCTCCTGGCCCGGGATCGCGAAGGCCACCGTGGATGCCGCGCTCAACGTGGACTTCTCGCTGCTGGCCGCGCTCACCCTGCTGGCCACCGCAGCGGTGCTGGCCGGCAACCTGCTGGCGGATGTGCTCTACGCGCTGGCCGACCCGAGGGTGGGCCTCGATGGCTGAGCGCACGGTCACCACGTCCCGCTGGTGGCCGGCCACCCGGTCGCGGGTCGGTGCGGCTGGCACACCCCGCTCGCCGCGACCGCGCCTGATCTCCTCGGCGGTCACTCTCGGCGTGCTGGGTGCCGCGGTGTTCGTGGTCCCCCTGGTGGTGGGGCTCGACCAACAGGTCGTCGATCTCGCCGCAGCCAACCAGCCGCCTGGACCGGCCCAGTGGTTCGGTACTGACGAGCTCGGTCGGGACGTGCTGCTGCGCTGTGTCTACGGGCTGCGGGTCTCGCTGACCGTGGGCCTGGCCGCCGCGCTCATCTCGACCGTGCTGGGCACCGCGGTTGGCGCGATCGCCGGCGCCACCGGTGGCTGGACCGACCGGGTGCTGATGCGGGTGCTCGACGCGGTCGCCTCGGTGCCCCACCTGCTGCTCGGGATCGTCATCGTCGCCGTGCTGCGGCCCAGCTTGACTGCGGTGGTGCTCTCCATCGCGCTGACCCACTGGCTGTCCTGCGCGCGCATCGTCCGCTCCGAGGTGCTCTTGCTGCGGACCCGCCCGTTCATCGATGCCGCCATCGCCGGCGGGTCCTCGCGCAGCCGCATCGTGGTGCGCCACCTGCTGCCCAACGTCGCCCCGCAGGTGCTGCTCGCCACGACTCTGATGGTGCCGCACGCCATCTGGCACGAGACCGCGCTGTCGTTTCTGGGCCTGGGGTTGCCGCCGCACCTGGCCAGCATTGGCAACATGCTCAACGATGCGCAGCGTTCCCTGCTCACCGGTGGCTGGTGGATGTCGTTGGCCCCGGGTCTGGTCCTGGTGATCACAACGCTGGCGGTTGCCGGGCTCGGCGGGGTGTGGCGCGACCGGCTCAACCCTCGCCGACGTTCCGAGTTGTCATGGTGAGTACCGAACTGGACGTCGACGGCCTTGGGGTGCGTTTCACGATTCCTGGCGCCCAGGTTGCCGCGGTCAGCGACGTGTCATTCCAGATCAAGCCCGGCGAATGCCTGGCCCTGGTGGGGGAGAGCGGCTGCGGCAAATCGGTGCTGGCCGCCGCACTACTGGGCTTCCTGCCCGCCAATGCTGAGGTGGCCGGCCGGGCCATGCTCAGGGGCGTGTCACCGGTCGAGTTGCTCACCGCATCCGACCAGCTCCTGACCCGCACGGTGCGGGGCCGCCGGATCGGGCTCGTTCCGCAAAGTCCCGCAGCACACCTCACGCCGGTGCGTACCGCCCGCTCCCAGCTGGAGGAAACCGTCCGCGCCCACCACCCCGGCGAGCAGCACCCCCGGGTGGCCGCCGAGCGGGTCGCCGTGCGCGCCGGCCTGCGCCCGAGTGATCTGGATCGTTACCCGCACGAGCTCTCCGGCGGCATGGCCCAGCGAGTAGCCACCGCGCTCGCGCTGGTCGGCGAACCCTGGCTGCTCATCGCCGACGAACCCACCACCGGCCTGGACCGCGAACTGGTCGACGCGCTGCTCGACGAGCTGCGCCGCCTCATTGCCGACGGCCGAGCGGTGCTGCTGATCACCCACGATCTGGCCGCGGCCCGCCGCGTCGCCGACCGGATCGCCGTGATGTACGCCGGGCGTTTCGTCGAGGTCGGACCGGCCACCGACGTGCTCGACAGCCCCCGCCATCCTTACACCCGCGGCTTGGTGGATTCGCTGCCTGACCGTGCCTTCGCCCCGATTCCGGGGCTGCCCCCGCTGCTCACCGACTTGCCGACCGGCTGCCCGTTTCATCCCCGCTGTACCCGCGTCGTTCCCGAATGCCACCACCGCCCACCGTTGGCCGAGCACACCGCGGGCCATGCCGTCGCCTGCTACCGACCATGCCCGACGCCCTGAGCGCATGCCCGACGCTCTGAGCGCGCACGGTGTGGTAGCCGGCTACGACCGCCGCCACCCGGTGATTCACGACCTGACCGTGGCGGTCCAGGCCGGCGAGACCCTCGCCCTGGCCGGGCCCAGCGGTAGCGGAAAATCCACCTTGGCCCGGGTGCTGAGCCTGCTGCACCAGCCTTTCGCCGGCACCGTGCACCTCGATGGGCGCCCGGTCACCGGCTACCGGCACCGCGCACCCCGTGCGCTGCGCACCCGCATCGGCGTCGTGTTCCAGCAACCGCGGCTATCTGTTGACCCCCGTATGACGTTGCGTCGGGCGATCGGCGAACCACTGGCCGCCGCCCGAACACCCGGCACCCCGGCCCAGGTCGTGGAGTTGGCCGACCTGGTCGGGCTTACTCCAGATCTCCTAGACCGACGCGCCCACGAGGTCAGCGATGGGCAGCTGCAGCGCGCTTGCCTGGCCCGCGCCCTCGCGCTGGCCCCCGGTTACCTCATCTGCGACGAGATGACCACCATGCTCGACGCCTCCACTGCCGCCGCGCTGGTCGCGGTGATCCGCGATTACCAGCGACGCACCAACGCGGGTGTCCTTGCCATTTCCCACGACACCGTCCTGCTGGACCGCTGGGCCGACCGCACCCTGCACCTGACGGCCACCGGC
The DNA here is from genome assembly GCA_050699575.1 of Pseudonocardiaceae bacterium. Lineage (GTDB taxonomy): Bacteria > Actinomycetota > Actinomycetes > Mycobacteriales > Pseudonocardiaceae. The sequence continues at coordinate 12,686 of JBOHFG010000219.1, read as the reverse complement.
CGGCTGCCACCGGAACACCCCTGAACCGGTTGCGCACGGTTTGCCCGGTGGGTGGGCACCAAGCAGGGATTACCCAGCGTCAAACGAACCGAGCCAACCGCCACTCACGCTTGCCGCGGCGAACTAGGATTACTGAGCCGTGCATCAGGTCGGTCTCATCGATCCGTGATTGCTCGGTTACCTTATCACCGTTAACGATCACAGCGCCGTTGCTCAGGTGTTCCCTTGCTTCACGCTTGCCTCTGGCCAGCTCAACGGCGACTAACAGATTCACGATATCCATGCCGCCGCCAGCAAGATCGTTAACGGGAAGATTGATCGTGGGAACCTCGGCGAATACGTCACCGAACATATCTTTGTCTACTAATCTCACGGCTCCGCTAAATAACGCCTCGGATGCTGTCTCCGCTTTTTGGCATACCTCATCGCCGTGCAGCAAAGCAGTCATCTCGCGTGCTAAATGGCGTTGCAAGGCACGTTTAGCGGGATGCTTGACATGCTCGGCCAACAGCTTCTCCAGTACGTCTCTCGATTCGAGAGAAAAAAACAGCGCGAAGCGTTCAGCCTCCGTGTCAGCGAGATTGATCAGGTACTGGTAAAGTGTGTAGGGTGACGTCCGGTCAGCCGAGATCCACACTGCGCCTTTCTCGGTTTTACCGAACTTTGATCCATCGGCGCGCAGGAGAAGTGGGCAAGTCAGGCCGTATACGCGCTCTCTTAACACTCGTCGGACGTAGTCGATTCCAGCAACAATGTTTCCCCATTGATCAGAGGCGCCCAATTGAAGTGTCACATCTCGGTCGGCCCTCAGTCGCGCAAAATCGTATGCCTGTAGCAATGGGTAGCTGAATTCGGTAAACGTCAGTCCCGCATCGGCGTCTTCCATACGCCGACGCACTGAGTCTCGACGCATCATCTCTGCAACTGGAAAGTTTTTTCCCACGGTTCGAAGAAAGTCAATCATCGACATGCCGTTTAGCCAGTCGGCGTTGTTGACAAACTCCGGTGCGCCAGCTGTGCCCAGTGCGCGTTGGAAGATTTCGGACATTAACGATTGGTGCCGGGCGACATTTTGCTTGACCTCGTCGGCCGTCAGCAGGCTGCGCTCCGCTGATTTTCCCGAAGGGTCGCCAATCATCCCGGTGCCCCCACCGAACAAGACCACGGGCTCAAGGTTCGCGCGCGCACCCCGAATGAGTAGTGTCATGGGGAGCAAGTTGCCGATCGTTAGCGAGGGCGCAGAGGGGTCGAACCCTATATAAAAGCGGCGCCGGCCAGAGTCCAGGTGCTCACGCAGCTCCGTTGGATCGGTGCTGTCGTGGACAAGCCCACGCCAACTCAGCTCGTCGAGGAGAGAACCGGAAACCTTGGTCATGCCCCCATGATAGGCGGGCCTGCCACGAACGGACGTACCGCACTGTCATCTTCCGGGCTCGTCCGCGCCCTGTTCATGCGCAGCATGTGCTTATACAAGGTAGACGAGTGCCGCGGATCTCACCTCTCGGAAGCCACGACATTGATGACCTGCCCGGCCTAGTTGATCTCGGTTTCGCGTCATCGTTGAGTAACGCCCGGCGTGGGATCAAAGGTGGCGGTGTCCGCGTTGGGTGCGGCCGTTGCCGAGGAGCACGCCACCCTCAGCGAGGGCACCTGGGTCGTGCAGCTCGGCCGACGCCGTTTCGCCCGCGTGACCGTGACCTCCACACCCTGACAAGCCCGGCTGGATTTCGGGGTCTCACTGAGCGACGGGTGGGGTCAGGGGGTGAGGGTGGTGAGGAAGGTTTGCCAGGTGGGGGTGGGGACGGCCAGGGCGGGGCCGGCGGGGTCCTTGGAGTCACGTACCAGCACCCGGCCTGGCGCGGGCGCGACCTCGACGCAGGCGCCGTTGCTTGTGCTGTAGCTGCTGGTGCGCCAGCTGACCTTGACGCAGCCACCGTTGCTCGTGCTGTAGTTACTCTTCTGCCAGACGATGCGGTCCGGCTCAGGCGCGGTCATGGTGATCCCTCTCGATGCGCTGAGTGCCCGGTTGCCAGGGCGGTAATCAGCTGCCGTGATTGTCCCTCATCCAGGGCGGTGTCCGCCAGTGTGCCCAGGATTCGCCGGTAGGCGGCGATCTCCGCAGGCTCCTCCAGGAACAGGCAGGCAGTCTCACTGTCCAGGTAAGCCACCGGCTTGAACTCGGCGAACTCCATCAGCATGAACGGCCCGGCGATGCCGGCGTGCCCGCCGAGCGCGGCGGGCACCACCCGCAGCGTCAGGTAGGAACGCCGCGAGATCCGCAGCAGGTGCTCCAGCTGCTCGGCCAGCACCGCCGGCCCGCCGACCGGCAGCCGCAGCGCGTACTCGTGCAGGTAGTAGGTGAACCGGGCCGGGTGCTCCCGGCTGAACAAGCTCTGCCGGGCCAGCCGGGCGGCTACCCGGTCGCCGATCTCGTCCGGGGGAACGTTGCCGGTCGCCCGGATCAGCGCGTGGGCGTAGTCGGCGGTCTGCAGCAGGCCGGGCACCACCATCGGCTGGAAATCGCTGACCGTGACCGCCCTGTTCTCGTGGTCAATCAGTGTCACGAGCTGCTGGGGCAGCCGGGAGCCGTGCTGCTGGAACCAGCCCGGGGTGTCCTGCTCCCGGCACAGTGCCAGCAGCCGATCCCGTTCTGGGCCGTTGACCCGGCACGCCCCGAGGAACCCGGCGATGTCCAGCTCGCTGGCCCCCCGTTTTCCGGCCAGCAGCAACGACACGAAGCTCGGTGAGCGGTCCAGTATTGTGGCGGCCTGCTTGCCGGTCAGCCCGGCCTGCTCCATGGCCTGGCGCAGGCCCTCACCCAGTTCCCGGCTGCGGACCGTCGGCTCGCGATGTGTCATGATTGCACCCCCTGAGGAAAGATTATAGACCATGGGATCGTGAAATCCAGCCAAGATCGTCATATTTACCCGTGGTAAATACCTGGCATGACAGATGGTAAACCGGTTACCTGATCGTTGGCGGGGCAGTGGGCCTCGCCCGATCCCGGGGAGGTATCCCATGGACACCCACTCACCAGCGTTCACCGACGCTCTCGGCCTGCTGGGTAACGACCTCCTCGTCCACTTGGACGAGGCTGAGGCGCTGGCAACCCAGAGAGCCGAATGGTCAGACGAGGAGATGGCCACGGCGCGCGAGCTGATCGGTGATCTGCTGCTCGTCATTCGCGGATTGCTGATCGAGCACGAACGGCAGGCCAGCGGTGACTGCCGGATCTGCACGTGCGCGTGGCCCTGCCCGGTGGTGACGACCATCCACGCCACGGTGAAGGACCCGCAAAACCAGTTCGTCGTGCTCGTCACTCGGGCCCGGAATTACGATTGATCACCACGGTAGCCGCGCAGCCGGGAGCCGTGCTGCGGGAACCAGTGGGCACCTAGTGACCCACGCTGCGGGCCTGAGTTGTCGTTCCCTGGCCCCGGTTCAGATTGGGTCAAAAGGGTGGGTCGTCAGCACCGGGGTCGGGTTCGGGCGGTGGCTCCGGCTCGACTTCGGGCGGTGGATCAGGTTCGGGCTCGGGTGGGAGTTCTTCCCAGATCTGGGTGTCCTCCCAGCTCTCATCAAGCGGAATCACTAGTGGATAGGGAGCTTGGTCGCGGGAGATGGGGTCAAGTAGTGGTTCGATGATCGCCGGTGGGCGGCGGTGGTAGGCGTGGCCCAATCGGCTGGTCCAACGGAACACGCCGGGTTCGGGTTGGTGCAGCGTCCAGCCGCCCTCGCCCTTGAGCCGATGGTCGTGCCGGCAGGCGGCTCCGAGGTTGGGCCCGGTCGTGGGCCCACGTTGGGCATGATCGAGGGTGTGATCCTGGTCGGCGCCGTGGGCGGGGGCCCGGCAGCCGATCATCACGCACGACCGGTCGCGGATCTCCAGGTAGCGGCGTAGCACCGCGCCAGGAATCCGTCGGGCCGGGTCGCCGCGCTCTCGATCGTGGTTGGCAGTGCCGTGGTCGAGTTGGTGGGCCAGGTCGGCGACCACTGTGGCCCAGCTGCCCAACATGGCGGGGTCGGCGGCCAGCGCGCTGGCGGGTACCTGTAGTTCCACGATGGCCCGGCAGGCTGCGGTGCGGGTGGAGGTGCCGGTGGGCCGGGCGGCGGTGATGCCGCAGTGGGTCAGCTGCCCGTGCTCATTGGTGATCGCGAACCGCCACTGCGCGCGTCCCAAGGTAATGGTCATATCCCGGGCCAGCTCAGCATGGAGCGGCCCCCACCCGGCCAACTCACCCGGGTACTGATCGCGGCCCAGCAGGGTGGACAGTCGCACCCGCAACTCCACCCCAGCCCAGGTCGGCCAGGTGGGCGAGGTTTTGGGCATCGGCGGGGTACTGGGTGCGGGAGTAGTGGGCGCCGGGCTCCCGCTTTCGTTGGCCTCCTCGCTGCCGTCCGGCCCACGGTCGTCACGCCCCTCGCCGTCCGGTTCCCTGCTGGCCGGCCTCTCGGTGTTCAGTCCACCGGTGTCGTTTCCGCCGGTGTCGTGTCCGTCGTGTCCGATGGTTCCGTCTGGTGCGTCTGGTCTGTTGGACCCGTGGGGTTCTTCTGGTCCCCTGAATCCCTCGGTGTCTGGTCCGTCGCCGTCGCCGTCGCCGTCGCCGGGGTCGGGGTCGGGGTGGTTGGTGGGTGCGGTGGTGAGCAGGTTGATGATGGCGGCGTCGGTGAGTCCGGTGTAGGTGCCATCGGTCATTCCGAGGAACAAATCCGCACGGATATGGTCGATCGGTCGGGCATCACCGGCCCGTTTGGCCGCTTTGGCCAGTGCGTCGATATGCCCGCTGGCCGCAGCCACCCGATCCAGCGGCAGGTTGTACCCGGACAGGTTGGCCGACCCGTCCGCATTGCGGTACCCGACCACTTTGCGCTCGGCGAGAGCCTGCTCGTAGCGGCGCCGGGCCCAGTCCGGGTCGACTGCGATGGCCAGCTTCTTGATCTGCTCAACCAGCTGCCCGGTGGTCAGCCCCGGCGCCTGGGGAAGCAGCGTCGCGCACACTGCGCGAGCCTGCTCGGGGGACAGCTCGCGGGTCCATTCCGCGAACACCCGGGCTCGCGGCTCATCCAGCGCCCCGGCCTGCATCGCCGCGTGCACCTGCGGCAACCGGGTCACCAGGTGGTGGGCCAGCCAGAACTGCGTGTCCGCGGCGCGGCGGGTCAACACCAGGGCAGCGCGGATCTCATCGGCGGAGAACTCATCCGGCGCTGCCATCCGCCGCAGCTCGTCATTGGCGGGCCCCACGCCACACAGCCCGACTTCCACCATGGCGGCCAGCACTCGGGCCCGCTCATGGTTGGCCTGCCGGCACTGGGCCTTGAGCACCTCCACACAGTCAAAACCCGACAGCCGCGACAGCTCCAAATCGGCCAGCACGCGTGCCAGCCCCGGACCCGGCGGGGTCTCCGCCAGATCCTCCGGAATCAGCTGTCGAACGCTCACGATCAGCAAGCTACAACCCGACACCGACAAAACCGCGAAGCTAAACTCGGCCGGGCTCGTCCAGGAGTGTCGCCTCGTCGAAGGGGTCCGCGCCGGCGAGCACTCTGCGGGCCTGGTCGGCGTCGAACTCCCTGGTCCAGGAGCCGATCAGCACGGTGGCCACCGCATTTCCGGCGAAGTTGGTTAGTGCTCGGGCCTCGGACATGAACCGGTCGATGCCCACGATGAACCCGATTCCGTCGACCAGTTCCGGCCGGTGCGCTTGCAGCCCGCTGGTGAGCGTGGCGATCCCGGCACCGCTGACCCCGGCGGCACCTTTCGATGCGATGATCATGAAAAACAGCAGGGAGATCTGCTCGCCCACCGGGATCGGGTGGTTCTGCGCCGCGGCGATGAACAGGGTGGCCATGGTCAGGTAGATCGCCGTGCCGTCGAGCTGGAACGAGTATCCGGTGGGCACGGTAATGCCGACAACCGGCTTGCTGACACCGAGATGCTCCATCTTCGCGATCAGGCGCGGCAGCGCGGACTCCGACGAGGAGGTGGACAGGATGAGCAGAAACTCCCGGGCGAGGTATCGCAGCAGCGCGACGATACTGACCCGGGCGCCGAGCCACAACACCGAGCCCAGCACCACGAAGACGAACAGCACGCAAGTCAGGTAGAAACCAAGCATGATCACGACGAGGCTGCGCAGCGCCGACCAGCCGGTCTCGCCGACCACTGCGGCGATCGCGCCGAATGCGCCGACCGGCGCCACCCACATGATCATCGACAGGATCCGGAACACCCACCGCTGGACGTGCTCGACACCGCGCTGGATCGGCTCACCTTTCGGGCCCAGCTGCTGCAGCGCGAACCCGGCGAGCAGCGCGACCAGCACCGTCTGCAGCATTTGGCCCTCGGTAAACGCGGACACCAACGTCTTCGGCACAAAGCCGAGCAGGAACTCGACGGTGCTCTCGGTCTGCTGGTGTGCCTTCGCGACGGCGGCTGTATTGAGGTGTAGCCCCCCTGCCGGATGCAGCAGGTTGCCGACAACCAACCCGATCAGCAGGGCGAATGTCGACATCACCAGGAAATACCCGATCGCGAGCAGCCCGACCTTGCCGACCTTGGCCGCCGAGGCGACCGATCCGATGCCGAGTACGATCGTGCAGAAGATGATCGGCGAGATCATCATTTTGATCAGGTTGGCGAATACCGTGCCGAGTGGTTTGAGCTCGACGGCGAAATGTGGCGCGGCGAGCCCGATGATGATCCCGAGCACCACTGCCGCGATGACCGCGAAGTAGAGGTACTGCCCGTGATCCCGGCGGGCTGGTGCCGGGATCGCGTGGCTGGTGAGCGTGACAGACACCATAGGCTCCCGATGAGTTCGGCGACAGCGTGTACACAGGAACTCTGCGGGCTGGTGTGCACCGGGTCACGCTTGTGTTCATTTCTTTCATTACTGCGGTGATGTGCTCGGGACGTGCTCAGATGGAGTGTGTGTCAGGTCGGAGGCGTACGCGCTGGAGTGTGGCCAGGCAGCTGCTTGCGCTGCAGGTTGTGATCGTCGGTGTGCTCGTGATAGCTGGCGCCACGCTGGCCTACTTGGACGCGGCCCAGGCGGCCGACCGCAGGGCCCGCGATACCGTCACGGCTGTCGCTGTCACGCTCGCCGACGCGTCGAACGTGCGCGCCGCGCTGGCCGCACCGGATCCCAGCCGTGAGTTGCAGCCGTTCGCCGAACAGGTGCGGGCCGAGACCGGAGTCGATTTCATCACGATCATGAATCCGGCCGGAGTCCGTTACACCCATCCCAACCTGGCCATAATTGGCCAGCGTTTCCTCGGCCACACCGCGCAAGCGCTGGCTGGCCGACTGTACATCGAGACCGCCACCGGCACCCTCGGGCCCTCGGTGCGCGCGGTCGCGCCGGTGTTCGGCGACGGTCACCGGGTCGTCGCGCTAGTCGCGGTGGGCATCACCGTCCGCGTCATCTCCGCGGAGCTTCAGCACCGGTTGCGGATACTGGTCGCGGTCGTCGCCGCGGTGCTGGCCGTCGGGATCACTGGCAGCTACCTGATCAGTGTCCGGTTGCGCAGGCAGACCCGGGGTGTCGCGCCGGATGAGCTGAGCCGAATGTTCGACTATCACGAGGCGATCCTGCATTCCGTGCGGGAGGGCCTCGTGGTGCTCGACCGCGAAGGTCGCGTCGTGCTGTGCAACGACGCCGCCCGGGACCTGCTCGGCCTGCGCGCCGACCCGCAGGGCCGCGCCGCGGATGCGCTCGGCCTGACGCCGGAGCTGACCTCGGCATTGGTGTCCACTGTGCCCCGCTTGGACGAGATCCACGTGAGCGACACCAGAGTATTGGTGATCAATACAGCTCGGGTGCGGTCACGCGACCGCGCGATGGGCAACGTGGTGACCCTGCGCGACCACACCGAGTTGCAGACGCTCACCGGTGAGCTTGCGACGGTGCGCGGGTTCGCCGAGTCGCTTCGCGCGCAGGCGCACGAGGCAGCCAACCGCCTGCACACGGTGGTCTCCCTGGTGGAGCTCGGCCGTCTCGGGGAGTCTGTGGAGTTTGCCACCGCTGAGCTGAGGACAGCCCAGCACCTCACCGACCGGGTGGTGGGCGCGGTGGCCGAGCCGGTGCTGGCGGCACTGTTGCTGGGCAAGTCCACCGCGGCCAGCGAACGGGGAGTTGAGTTCATCATCACCGAGGGCACCGAGCTCGGTGCCGACGGCGTCATCGAATCCCGGGACTTGGTGACCATTCTCGGTAATCTGATCGACAATGCGGTGGACGCGGCGGTCGACGGAGTTGAGGAAGGTCCACCCCGGGTGGTGGTCACTGTGCGACTCGACAATGGTGAATTGCTGCTCCGAGTGGCCGACAGCGGCCCAGGTGTGGATCCCGCATGCGTGCCGGATATGTTTCGGCGTGGCTGGACGACCAAACCGTCGGACGGTCCGGTCGGGCATGGTCTCGGGCTTGCGCTCGTTGGCCAAGCAGTGCGCCGCTACGGCGGCAGCATCGACGTGGAGCGGGACGGCGGTGCGGTGTTCACGGTCCGGCTTCCGGTGAGAAAGGACGTACACACGTGATCAACGTGCTGGTGGTGGAAGACGATCAGGTAACTGCCGAGGCACACCGGCTCGCTGTGCAGCGCTTGGCGGGTTTCCAGGTGGCCGGGGTCGCTCATTCCGGCGCCGAGGCACTGCGGTGTTGTCACCGTGGCGCCATTGACGTCGTCCTGCTCGACTTCTACCTTCCCGACACCCATGGGCTCACCGTGTGCCGGGCACTGCGGGCCGCGGGCAGTATGGTCCACGTGATCGCCCTGACGTCGGCTAGGGACGTCGCTACGGTCCAGGCTGCGAAATCCCTGGGCATTACGCAGTACCTGCTAAAACCGTTTACTTTCGCCTCGTTGCGCGACAAGCTGGAACATTATGCCGAGATCCGGCAGCGCATCGCGCAGTCCCGAATTGACCTCGCACAGGCTGAGGTCGACCGTATCCTGGCCCCACCGCCCAGCCACCACCAGATGCTGCCCAAGGGAATTACCGGTGAGACGCTGCAGGTCATCACTGAGGCGTTGATTGAGACGGCCGGTGGGTTGTCCGCCGCGGCTGCTGCGGACGTTCTCGGCCTCTCCCGAGTGACCGCGCGACGGTACCTGGAGTACCTCGCGACCAACGGCCTCGCGCGGCGCATGCCACAGCACGGACGGGTAGGCCGGCCGGAACTCCAGTACCTGCCGGTAAGTACTGGCCACCCATCGGACCGGAGCCCGCCATGACCGGCTAGGCGACCCTTGGACGCTAGGAGTGTGACATTTGAGCCAAGTTTTTCAGGCAGTCATACGGGCCTCGGTGATGGAGTCCTCGACGTGGTGGTTGATCGCTCGGAGGGCTTGTCGGAGGGCGAGGGGTGCGGGTGGGTCGTAGGCGGCGAGTAGTGGACGCAGGAGTCGGTTGCGGAGTGTGGTGTAGAGGATCGCGACTCGTTGCCCGTCGTCGGTGAGGACGTCGGTGTTGCTGCATGGGCAGGCGAAATCGGGATCTCTCCGATTCCGACGACCGGTTTTTCCTGCGGATTGAGGTTGCGCACGCCTACAGTACCGCTCCTCCGATGACACGTCCCGGCGGTTGCGAGATGCGTTAGCGGAGGGGTAGCGCCCGTATGGGTACGCCCCGGACGCAGTGGCGGTCATCGAGCCCGAGACAGTGATCATTCGCGAGGTTTACGCCCGGTGCCTGGAGGGAGCCAGCCTTGGCCTGATCGCTCGGGAGTTGAACGAGCGGGGTGAGGTCACGGTGAGTGGGGTGTTGTGGCAGCCGTATTCGGTGCGTGCGGTGCTGGCCTCGCGACACGTGACCGGGACGGGTGTTCCTGGGTGAGGAGGTTGGGGACGGGAACTGGCTGGCGCATGGCCGGATCCACCAGCAAGGACGCCTGCTATATGTGCGCGCGGCACACGTATCTTGGTTCGGAGCGCTGCTGATGCAGTTGGATGTCAGCGGTGCCCCTCGGGCGGCCCTCATCGCGCACTCGATCTCCGCCGACTCACAGCTCCCACAGCGCGGCTATCGGCAGTGTGAACAGCCGATCGCCGAGTTTGCTGCCGCGGGCGCCGGTGTGCAGCACGACGCCGGCGGCGAAGCGGTCGCCGAGCTGGTCCCGCAACCTGGTGAGGTTGCGCACCGCGGCCGGGTCGGCCGCAGCGCCTGCCTTGACCTCCACCGCAGCCACCCGCCCGCGCGCCTCGACGACCAAGTCCACCTCGATGGTGTCGCGGTCGCGGTAGTGGCTTAGCCGTGGCCGCCGCGGTGACCACTCGGCCTGCCGCAGTAGTTCAGTGACGACGAATCCCTCGACGATCGGACCGTCGGCTCCCTGGGCCAGTTCGGGGCGCACCAGGGTCTCGATGTCGGCCTGGCGCAGATGTGCGGCCAGGCCCGGGTCGGTCAGCAAGATCTTCGGCGCCCGGATCTCGCGCTGGCTCAGGTTGGGCGACCAGGCGGGCAGACGCACGCTGAGGAAGACCGCTTCGAGGATGTCCAGGTAGCGCTGTACGCTGGAACGGGGCAGCTGGGCGTCGACAGCGAGATCGGCGACATTGAGGACCGATGCCTGCCGGGCGGCGACCAGCCGAAGCAACCGGGGTAGCTCCGCGGTCCGGGGAGAAGCGGCGATCCCCGGGGTCTCCCGTTCCACGACAGTCTGCACGTAGGACGCAAACCAGGCGTCCCGGCGGTGATCGGGCCGGGTCATGGCCTCGGGAAACCCTCCGGCCAGGGCCCGCTCCAGTTAGTCTCGCTTGGACAGCCGACCGGCGAACGCGTCCGGGAGTGTCGCGTCGAGCAAGTGATCCAGGAAGCCACTGCGGCGCCCAACCAGCTCGTCCTGGGTGAACGGCCACAGCGTCAGCCGCTCGATGCGGCCACTCAACGTCTCCGAGACACCCCGGTTCGCGCTGAGTTGCGAGGAGCCGGTGACCAGGAAGCGGCCCGCTTGCCGGTCGCGGTCCACCGTCGACTTGATGGCCAGCAGCAGCTCGGGCACCCCGCTGCACCTCGTCGATCGCCAGCATCCCCGGCCGTCCTTCGACGAATCCCGCCGGATCCGCGCTTGCCGCCGCCCGAGCCTCGCGGTCGTCCAGCGACACGTAGACCGCGCCCGGTGTGCCTGCGACGATGTCGAGCACCAGAGTCGACTTCCCCGCTTGCCGGGGGCCGACAACACCGACCACGCGAGTGTCGGCCAGCGCTTCCTCGACCTGCTGACGCAGGAAACGGAGTAACTCCGCGGGCGGTCCACCAACGTCCACCGAAGCAGCATGCCATACCATGCGGGCGATCCGCGTTCCAGAACTGGGCGATCCGCTGAGTCGCAGTGGTAAATCGGCGTAGACCAGCATGTGCGGGCAACGCGTGGCGTAGCACCCGCCCGGTGAAGGAGCAGGTGTGGAGGATTCTGCAACACGGCGAAGAGCGGCCGAGTGTTGCGCTACGTCACGACGGTCGAAGGCGTGTGGGTGGCGGAGCCCTAGCTTTCCTCCGTGGTCGCGGTCTCGAGCCAAGTTTCGTGAATATGGCGCCAAAGATAGTCGCGTTCAGAATTTGTTTGTGATACAAACAGTGCGGTGCTATGTCTCCTGTTGGCGCCTCCTGGCCACTGTTGGAATTCTTCGTAAGATGCCACTGCGAGATTTGCGTTGGTCGCGATGAGGTTAAAATTTTCGATCTCGATAACGAGGCCGGGAAGCTTGGCATAAGCATCTTCGATCTCGCGCAAGATCGTATCAAGATTTGCAAGAGTTCCACTGGGGCTAATTATAGTGAAATCGGGAGTCAGTAGTTCGGCAAATCGCGACAGCTCGGTTGTAGTTTTTTCCACCTTGCCGGAGACCCAGTTTTTGATGATATCATGCAGATCTTTTATTGATTGCTCAAGGATGTAACCGGTCATGATTAACTCCATCTTGTGGTGAAATTTATTGGGCAAGGTGATTGCTAGTTGTGTATCGTTTCTGATCAGGTCTCCGTTCCCCATGGATTGTCGATCAAGAACTTCCAGCTCCCGTCGGGCTGTCGGCGCATCACATCGGTACTGTAACCATCCATCTCGATGGTCGCACCGCCTGGTTGTGTGCCCGTGATTCTCCATTTGCAGGTGACTAGTGCGACCCCGTCAGCCTCCAAGACGTTCGGTGTGCCAAGCTTCATTGTTGGGTTGAGTGCCGCAAATTCTTCCAGGGCTCCTCGAATCAAGTCCAACCCTGTAATGTTCTCTCCTGGGCGGGGAGAAAAGACGGAGTCGGCTTCGTACAGCGACAATGCCCCATCAATGTCACCCTTGCCTAGATATTGCGAGAGCTGCTCGTTTACCTGCTGGGGACTCCGTGGCGGCTCACCGATCGAGACTTCCATCAACTGGCTCCAATTGGCCATCTAAATTCCCTGACTAGTGGATAATAAGGGTGGGAACCCGCGGCTGTCAACCGGTTTATGAAATTGCAGTAACGCACCTCACAATGTGGGCCAGAAAGAGAATGTCGAGGGGAAAAGAAGCTGCCGGGTCAGGTGCTGACGTCGGGTCAACGGCTTGCGCAGGTTTCCTGGTAGCTGGTGGCGGGGGCGTATTGGTCCCAGGTCGGTTTGTCGAGTGGTCCGCCGGCGCGGAGACAGGCTTCTTGCACCTCATCGCCGTGGAACCCCTCAAGGCGGGGCAGATCCCACAACCTGA
>JBOHFG010000218.1:0-2849 GCA_050699575.1 Pseudonocardiaceae bacterium | reverse complement strand
GAGCTGTGGGAGTCCAGCCCGGTGTTCCGCGACGTGCTGGGCGAGTACGCCGAGGTGCTGGATCCGCTGGTCGGGTTCTCGGTTGTCGACGTGGTGCGTGGGCAGGCGGAGATGCCGAGCACCGAGCTCGCCGGTGGCGGTGTCGTGGATCGGGTGGACGCGGTCCAGCCGGTTCTGTTCGCCGTGATGGTTGCGCTGGCTCGGGTCTGGCAGTCCTGGGGCGTGCAGATCTCCGGCGTGGTTGGGCATTCGCAAGGTGAGATCGCTGCTGCCTATGTCTCCGGTGCATTGTCGCTTGAGGATGCCGCGACGGTGGTGGCGTTGCGGTCGCGGGCGTTGCGGGCGCTGTGTGGTGAGGGCTCGATGATGTCGGTCTCGCTGCCGCGTGAGGATGTCGAGAAGTTGGCCCAGCAGTGGGGCGGCGTCGGAGTTGCCGCGGTCAACGGCCCGGCGGCGACGGTGATTTCCGGCCCGGTTGAGGGGCTTCAGGGAGTTTCTCACGAGTGTGAGCGTCAGGGAGTGCAGGCTCGGTGGATCCCCGTTGACTACGCATCCCACTCGGCACACGTCGAGCGGACCGAAACCCAGCTGCTGACGGAGCTGGCCGGGATCAAGCCGCGCAGCAGTGAGATTCCCTTCTACTCCACGGTTGCCGGCGAGCGTGTGGACACCGCTGGGTTGGACGCGGCGTACTGGTATCGCAACCTGCGTCAGACGGTGTTGTTGTCCGACACGATCGAGGCGCTGGCCGCGGCAGGCCACCGTGCGTTCGTCGAGGTCAGTGCACACCCGGTGCTGATTCCGGCGTTGCACGACATCCTGCAGGACGCCGTTGTCGTGGGCTCGTTGCGGCGGGGCGAGGGTGGCCTGGATCGGTTGGTCCAATCGGCGGCGGAGGCGTTCATCGGTGGCGTTGACGTTGACTGGACGAAGGTGTTGCCTGCCGGACGTGTGGTTCCGTTGCCCACGTATGCGTTCCAGCGTAAGCGGTTCTGGTTCACCCCGGAGCCTCCGGGTGCTGATACGGTGCTCTATCCGTGGCGCTACCAGGTTGTTTGGCGATCCCTGCCGTCGGCGCGCGCCGGTCACGTTGACGGCCAGTGGCTGGTGGTTGTTCCTGCTGGGGTGGGCAGGGCTGCGGAGATCGGGCAGAACGTCAGCCGGGCGTTGGCCGACGCGGACGGTCCAGCCCAGGTGCTCGAGCTCGATGCAGCCGACCCCGACCGTGGCGGCTGGGCCAAGACGCTCGACACGTTCCCCGGTACCACCGGAATCGTCTCGCTGCTCGCCCTCGCGGAGGGCGACGAGACCAGCACTAATGCGGTCACGACGGTTGTGCTGGCGCAGGCCCTGCTGGATACCGGGTTGGACGCGCGGCTGTGGGCGTTGACGCAGGGTGCGGTCGGTACCGGCGTCGATGATCCTGTTCAGGATCCGGTGCAAGCGCAGATCTGGGGTGCGGGTCGCGTGATCGGGCTGGAGCACCCGGATCGGTGGGGTGGCCTGATCGATCTGCCCGTTGAGCCCACTGAGGTGATCAAGCGTCAGCTCGCGGCCGTTGTCAGCGGGTCCGCAGGCGAGGACCAGGTCGCACTGCGTCCCGGCGGCGTCTACGGGCGTCGGCTGGTGCGGGCTCGCGGCAGCCGGGCAGGCGAGTGGCGGGTGTCGGGCACGGTGGTGGTCACTGGCGGCACCGGGGCGCTGGGTGCGCATGTCGCGCGCTGGCTGGCCGGTTGCGGTGCCGAGCACCTCGTGCTGGTGAGCCGTCGCGGCCTCGACGCGCCTGGTGCGGTCGAACTGTGGGCGGAACTGGAACGGCTCGGGCCCAAGGTGACGATCGCGGCCTGCGATATCACCGACCGCGCCGCGCTGGCGGCCCTCCTCGAACCGCTTGAGGACCTCGACGCTGTGGTGCACACCGCGGCTGTGCTGGACGACGGCACGATCGGCACGCTGACGCCGGACCAGATGACCCACGCGGCTCGCGCGAAGGTGCAGGGTGCGATCAACCTGCACGAGCTGACCGAGCACCGGGAGCTTTCGGCGTTCGTGCTGTTTTCCTCGTACGCGGCCCTTTTCGGTGCGCCCGGCCTGGGCAACTACGCGCCCGGAAACGCCTTTCTCGACGGCCTGGCCGAGTTGCGGCGGGCGCGGGGGCTGGTGGCGACGTCGGTCGCGTGGGGGACGTGGGCCGGGGACGGCATGGCGATGGAGGCCGTGCGGGACCGGAGCAGGAGACACGGTCTGTTCGAGTTGCCGCCCGAGGCTGCGCTGTCCACATTGGAGCGTGTGCTGCTGGCGGACGTTGCCACCGCGGCGATCATGGACATCCGCTGGGACCGGTTCGTGGCGGCGTACACGCTGGAACGGCCTTCGCGGTTCGTCGACGAGATCCCCGAGGTGCGTGCGCTGCTCGCCGAAGCGGCGACCGGCAAGGCCCCAATCGAGCCCTCCGGTCTGCGGGAAGAGCTGGCCATGATGGCTCCGGACGAGCAGGAGAACGCCGTCATCGACCTGCTCGCCGGGCAGGTCGGCGAGGTGCTGAACCTCCGCAACGCGGGCGTGGACGTCCACCGGTCCTTCAAGGAGATGGGGTTCGACTCGCTCACCGCGGTCGAACTGCGCAACCGTCTGAACGCGATCACCGGGCTGCAGCAGCCGGTCAGCACCGTTTTCGACTACCCCGACATCGAATCCCTCACCCGCCATCTGCTGGACGAGCTGGTGGTGGACCCGTCGGTGAGCGTGGTCGACGGCTTTGACCGGTGGGAGTTGTTGCTCTCGGATGTCGAGTTGTCGGACGACGTTCGTGAGGACTTGGTGCGGCGGTTGCGTGGTGTGTTGGTGGG
>JBOHFG010000217.1:0-21270 GCA_050699575.1 Pseudonocardiaceae bacterium | reverse complement strand
GATCTTCGACAATCCCTGTCCTAGCGGGGCTCCGTTACCGACCACCGCAACGCCACGCGACCAACCCCACAACGTGATCATTTCGCGATGATCCCCAGGCCCCGGATAGAGTGACCACACCGTCACCGGTTGTTGAGTTCACTACCGCAGCTGACCTAGGCAAACGACTTTGCGCGTCACCCTGGTGCTGGTGGTCGCGATGCAGGCTCTCCAGCGCCAGATGGGCGAGCTGCGCGCCGAGGTTGACCAGTTGCACCGGCAGCTGGTTGACTACTTACCACGCCACTGATCGCCCGGTCCCACCGTCGCCGGGCGAACCGAGCACACTAGTGCGGGCGAGCGGCGTAGGACTGGCGGAGGACTTTGGCGATCATACGAGTAAACCGGCATGGGCGCCGCCCACCACCACAGCGTGGCCCCAGCGTGACCCGGTCAACAATCCCCCTCCCAGAAACCCCGTCGAGCGTGTGCTTCTTAACGGACACGCGGTCTTCGGCAGCGGGGATCCGTCACACAGTCCCTAACGCGACCACGCCGCGGCGCACCGCGCGAACCGCGGCGGTCGCCGCTGTCCCGAGCGCGGGGTCCTCGCCGGTGACCCCGCGCACCTGGTCGAGCACATCAATCACCTGCCGGCACCACCGGACGAAGTCTCCCGCGGACAGCTCAGCACCGTTGTCCGCAGCCGCCCCCAGCACCGCTGACAGTGACTCCCCGCGTGCCCACCGGTACACCGGCCAGGCAAAACCCAGGTCGGGTTCACGAGTGCGCTCCAGCCGGTGGCGCCGCTCGTCGGCCTCCAGCTCTGCCCACAACCGCACGGTGGCCGCCAGCGCATCGCTCACCACGCCAGGGGGAACCCGAGGGGACGCAGCGTCGCCGCGGGCCTCGTAGACCAGTGCTGAGATCACTGCGGCCAGCTCAGCGGGCCCCAGGTTGACCCAGATCCCATGCCGCAGGCACTCCGCGGTCAGCAGATCGGTCTCCGACCACAACCGGGCTAGCACCCGGCCGGGCTCGGTGAGTTGCTCACCGTCCAGGTAGCCACGCTCGGCCAGCAGGGCCCGGATCCGATCGAACCCACCGGCCAGCGAGTGGGTGGTGGCCGCGACCTGCTGGCGCAGCGTGTCGGTCTCCCGATCCAGCCGGTCGTAGCGCTCGGCCCACCGGGCATGCGCCTCCCGATCGTCGCAGCCGTGGCACGGATGCGCCCGCAGCGCCCGGCGCAGGGTCGCCAGCTCGGCGTCGTCAGCCGCCGCACTGCGCCGCCGAGCTCGGGATGGCACCGCGATGCCCGTCGCGCGCAGTGCCGACGCGAGGTCGCGACGCACCCGGGGAACCCGGTGCTCGACCCGCTTGGGCAGCCGCATCCGGCCCAGCCCCTGGACTGGGGTCGAAAAGTCGGCACTCGAGAGCCGGCCCGCCCAGTGATCCTCGGTGAGTACCAGTGGGCGGGGATCCTCGCGGGAACCGTCGCCGGGCTCGAGCACCACCGCCAACCCTGACCGACGCCCGCCGGGCACCGCGATGACGTCCCCGCGCTCAAGCTGGGCCAGCGACGCTGCCACCTCGGCCCGCCGCGCCGCGCCATTGTGGCGGGCCAGCATTCGCTCCCGCTCGGAGACCTGCCGGCGCAACCGGGCGTACTCGGCGAAGTCACCGAGCTGGCAGACCATCGCCTCGGCATAGCCCGCCAGGCCCTCGACGTTGCGGTCGATCCGCCGCGCCAGGCCCACCACCGAGCGGTCCGCCTGAAACTGGGCGAAGGACCGTTCCAGCAACGCACGCCCAGCCGCCACCCCGACCCGGTCGACCAGGTTGACGGCCATGTTGTAGCCAGGTCGAAACGAGCTGCGCAGCGGGTAGGTGCGCGTTGAGGCCAGCCCGGCCACCTGCGTCGGGTCCACGCCCGGTTGCCACAACACCACGGCGTGACCCTCGACGTCGATGCCACGCCGCCCGGCCCGCCCGGTGAGCTGGGTGTACTCACCGGGGGTGAGATCGAGGTGGGCCTCCCCGTTGAACTTGACCAACCGTTCCAACACCACGGTGCGGGCTGGCATGTTGATCCCCAGCGCGAGGGTCTCGGTGGCGAATACCGCCCTGACCAGCCCGCGGACGAAAAGGTCTTCCACGGTCTCCTTGAACGCGGGCAGCATCCCGGCGTGGTGGGCGGCAACACCTCGCTCCAAAGCCTCCCGCCACTCCCAGAAGCCGAGCACACCGAGATCGCCCTCGGGCAGCTCCGCGGTGCGGGTGTCCACCAGCTGACGGATCTGCACCACCTCCTCGGGGGTGGTCAGCCGCAGCCCGTTGCGGACACATTGGCTCACCGCGGCTTCACAACCGGCCCGGCTGAAGATGAAGGTGATCGCGGGCAGCAACGCGTCACGGTCCAACCGCGCCACGACGTCCGCCCGGGCCGGTGGCCGGAACCGTGGTCCGCGGCGCTGCTGATCCCACCCGCTGTGGCGCTCCACCTCCTGTACGCGCCGGACCAGGTGCGGGTCGACGGTGAGCCGACCACTAGTGCTGTGTTCGGCGAACAGGTCGAACAGCCGCGAACCGACCATCATGTGCTGCCACAGCGGTACCGGACGGTGCTCATCGACCACCACCGCGGTGTCGCCACGCACATCGAGGAGCCACTCGCCGAACTCCTCGGCGTTGCTCACCGTGGCGGACAAGCCCACGAGTCGCACGCTGCTCGGGAGGTTGAGGATCACCTCTTCCCACACCGCGCCGCGGAACCGGTCAGCGAGGTAGTGCACCTCGTCCATCACCACGTAGGCCAACCCATCCAGGGTGGTGGACCCGGCGTAGAGCATGTTGCGCAACACCTCGGTCGTCATGACGACTACCGGTGCGCCACCGTTGATCGAGGTGTCCCCGGTGAGCAGGCCGACGGTGTCCGCGCCGTGCCGGGTCACCAGGTCGGCGTATTTCTGGTTGGACAGCGCCTTGATCGGCGTGGTGTAGAAACATTTGTGGCCTTGTGCCAGTGCCAGGTGCACCGCAAACTCGCCGACTACTGTTTTGCCGGCACCGGTGGGCGCGCACACCAGCACTCCGTGCCCTTCCTCCAGTGCCTGGCACGCCGTGCGCTGAAACGGGTCGAGGGGAAAGCTCAGGCCGCCAGCGAACTCATCAAGGCGAGGCAGGGCGATCCGCCGACGGGCCGCTGCGTACGCCTCGGCGGGAGAGTTGGGCACTGTCCCAGACTAGGTGGCGTCGTCGTAGCGGGGTCTCACGTCGTCCGATGACACGGGCTCCACTCGATCATCCAGCGGTGAGGGCTGATCAGGGTCAAGATCGTCCCAGCCCTGCTCGGCTCGCCGCCGGGCCATGGTGCGATCGTGCGACCGGGCGATCAGCACTGCCGTCTCAAACAGCACAATCAGGGCGCCGGCCAGCGCCAGCATGGTGACTGGATCGTTGCCGGGGGTCGCGACCGCGGCCAGTACGAACAGCCCGAACAGGATGCCGCGCTGCCATTTCATCAACTTCGCATAGGGCAGCACACCGACCCGGTTGAGCATCACCACCAACAGCGGCAACTCGAAGGTCAGGCCGAAGACCGCCAGCATGGTCAGCAGGAAACTGACATAGGCCCCACCGGTCAGCGCGGTAATGAACTGGCCGCCACCCAGGTTCGCTAGGAACGACAAGCCCGTGGGTACCACGTAGTAGGCAAGCACCGCGCCCCCGGCGAACAGCACGCTGGCCGTACTGACGAAGGTCAGCGCAAACTTGCGCTCCTTGGCGTACAGGCCAGGAGTGATGAACGCCCATACCTGATAGATCCAAATCGGGGCAGTCAACACCGCACCGGCTGCCAGACCCACCTGCATTCGGAGAGTGAAGACCTCGAACGGGACGGTCTGCAGCAGTTGGCACCGGCCAGCGTTCGGGGTCAGCCGAAGCGTCGGCGGCAGGCCACAGTATGGCCTGGTGATCAGATCGCCCAGGCTGGGCAGGCCGAACGGCGCAACCCCCCACCAGATGAACCCGAGGAGGCCGCCGAACGCAAGCGCGCACAACGCGATGAACAACCTGTTTCGCAGCTCGTAAAGATGGTCCATGAGGGGCATGGCGCCGTCCGGATTGTCTTTGCGCCGAGGGCCCGGCACCATCCGGAAACGCATCCAGCTCACCGATCCTCGTTGTCAGCGGATCGTGTCATTGCGGTGAGGTTCGCCAACGGTGTCAGTGTGGCGAGGTTCGCCAACGTTGCCAGTGACTCTGCCCGTGGGCGGGGCCGAGGGCGGCAGCAACGGCTGCGGCGGCGCCGGAGCGCTCGTCTGCTCTTCCGAGCGCGCGCCCTTGGTCTCGGCCTTGAAGATTCGAATGGACTGCCCGATGGACCGAGCGGCGATTGGGAGCTTGGTCGCACCGAACAGCAGGACCAAGACAGCGAGAAGCACAATCAGTTCCCAACCAGACGGAATGCCCACGGTGGGTGTGTCCTCTCTTGCTCTCAGGGTACGGAACTGATGCTACGCGGCCAGCGCGTGAGGGGAGGTTCCCGGCTACCGTTAGCCTGGGCCTTGCGACGGCAGGTGGCTGGCTCTGTGCACCGCAGCGCGAGCCCGCTGCGCCACTGCCGCGGCCAACTCCGGGGGTTCTCGAACGACGACGTCGGCACCCAACCCCAGCACCAGACGCACCATCCACCCCGTCTCGGCATACCTCATCCGTACGGTCGCAGCTCCTCCTACGCCCTCGGTCAGCTCGTCCACCGGGTAGTACTCGGCGACCCAGCGAGCAGCCGGGGCGAGGCTGAGCACGGCAGTCTGCTGGTCGGGCTGAGCGCGGAACAACCCGGCGGAGATATCAGTGGGGCGAGCATGCGGCGGCGGCAGCGCCGGCTCGTCCAAGGTCGTGACATGCTCGATGCGGTCCAACCGAAACAGCCGTACCTCCTCGACGCTGCGGCACCAGGCCTCGAGGTAGCTGCGGCCGTCAACCAGGAGGAGGCGCATCGGGTCCACGGTGCGCTCGCTCACCGTGTCACGAGACGGTGTGTAGTAGCGGATGTGCAGCGCACGGCGATGATCCAGCGCGTCGCGCACCGTAGCCAGCGCGGCTTCTTCCCTGGTTGCCAAACCGACCACCACACCGTCGGCCCGCCCCGTCGCCGCCTCGATCTTGGCCAACGCCCGGCGCACCGACCCGGTGTCGACCACACCGGGTATCTCGGCCAGCGCTCGCAGCGCCACCACCAGGGCAGTCGCCTCCGCGCCGGACAGCCGCAGCGGGCGGCGCATCCCGGCGTCGAAGGTGACCGTCACGGTGTCACCCGCAAAGGACAGGTCGATAAGGTCACCGGGGCCGTAACCAGGCAGCCCACACATCCACAGCAGCTCGAGGTCACGGCGCAGCTGCCGGACCGTGATGGAGAAGTCGGCGGCCACCTCCTCGATCGGCGCACCCGGCCGAGCCAACAGGTATGGCACCAGAGCCAGCAGCCGGGGCAACCGCTCAGCGACCCCGCGCATCAGCTCACGCTTCCCGCGGCTGCGCGGAGCCGGGCCTGCACCGCGTCGGCCAGTTCCGCCGGCTCGACGACCACGGCATCTGGCCCGAGCCCAGCGATCCACCGTGCTGAGATGTCGTATCCCGGCAGCACCATGGCGACGAGGTCACCGCGCACCCCGTCCAGGGTCATGCTGCCCAACACCGTTGCGTGCCGGCGCAGGCCGTACGCCCTGCCGGTGGCCAGCCACAACCGGGCAGTGTGCGATACCGGCGGCGGTTCCGCGGAACCCGTCACGATCTTCATGACGTCCACCCCTGCTGGGCGCCGCACCGCCCCCGGGGCGCCGAGAGCCCGGACCGGACCGACAATCCGCGAGACCCGGAAGCAGCGGGTCGCATCCCGGTCCCGATCGTGTCCCACCACGTACCAGCGGCCCCGCCAGGACACCACGCCCCACGGTTCGAGGGTGCGTGCCGCGGGCTCCGTGGCGGGATGCCCACGGTGCGGGAATGTCACGACCTGCCCGGCCTGGACTGCTGAGATCAGTGGGGTCAGCGCCGGCTCGGTGGCCCGCACCCGTGGTTGCACGACTGCCGGGGGCTCGGTGTCCACCTCTACCCCGGCGGCGCGCAGCTTGAGCAGTGCGCCATGCGCGGCGCCGGCCAGCTGCGGGGAGTCCCACAGCCGGGCGGCCAGCGCAACGGCGGCAGCCTCGTCGGGTTCGAGGTTGATATCGGGCAGCTCGTAGTCCCGGCGGGCGATGCGGTAGCCCTCGCCGGCGTCGAACCCCGGAGCACGGCCAGTTTCCAAGGGGACGCCCAGGTCGCGCAGCTCAGCCTTGTCCCGCTCAAACATCCGGAAGAACGCCTCGTCGGAGGGGGCGTCGACGTAGCCGGGCACGATTCGCCGGATCCGTTCGGCGGGCAAATACTGCAGACTGGACAGCAGGCACAGCACCAGGTTGACCAAACGCTCAGCGCGGGCAGCAGACACGGCGTGCAGCCTACGGCTGACCTCGTGAGTGGCATTAAGTGCCAGAACACTGTTACGCACTCACGAGCGTCTCATAGCGAAGCTATGAGACGCTCCACCCGCTCGTCGACGCACCGGAACGGGTCCTTGCACAGCACGGTCCGCTGGGCCTGGTCGTTGAGCTTGAGGTGCACCCAGTCAACAGTGAAGTCGCGGCCTGCGGCCTGTGCCGCGGCAATGAAGTCACCGCGGAGCTTGGCCCGGGTGGTCGCCGGCGGGGTGTCCTTCGCGGCCTCGATCTCGCCGTCGTCGGTCACCCGGTCGACCAGCGCCTTGCGCTGGAGCAGGTTGAACAGTCCGCGACCACGGTGGATGTCGTGATAGGCGAGGTCCAGTTGAGCGATCCGCGGGTTGGACAGGTCCATCCGATGCTTGGCGCGGTAGCGCTCCACCAGCCGGTGCTTAATCGCCCAGTCGATCTCGCGGTCGATCAGGCTGAGATCCTGCTGCTCCACCGCACCCAGCGTACGGTCCCACAGCGTCATCACCCGGTCGGTCAGCGGGTCGGACCCCCGGCGGGCAACGTGCTCCACGGCGCGCGTGTAGTACTCCCGCTGGATGTCCAATGCGGAGGCCTCCCGGCCGCCGGCCAGCCGCACCCCGCGCCGGCCGGTGAGGTCATGACTGATCTCGCGGATTGCCCGGATCGGATTGTCCAGCGTGAAGTCGCGAAACGCGACACCCTCCTCCACCATCTCCAGGACCAGGTTGGCGGTACCCACCTTGAGCAACGTGGTCACCTCGGACATGTTCGAGTCGCCGACGATCACGTGCAAGCGGCGGTAACGCTCAGCGTCGGCGTGTGGCTCGTCCCGGGTATTGATGATCGGACGGGAGCGGGTGGTCGCTGAGGAGACGCCTTCCCAGATGTGCTCCGCCCGCTGCGACAGGCAGTACACCGCCCCACGCGGTGTCTGGAGCACCTTGCCCGCGCCGCAGATCAGTTGCCGGGTGACCAGGAAGGGCAGCAGCACATCGGCGATTCGCGAGAACTCCCCCGCCCGAGCTACCAGGTAGTTCTCGTGGCAGCCATAGGAGTTTCCCGCGGAGTCGGTGTTGTTCTTGAACAGGAAAATGTCCCCGCCGATCCCCTCCTCGGCCAGCCGGCGCTCGGCCTCCACCAGGAGATCCTCGAGAATCCGTTCGCCGGCCTTGTCGTGGGTCACCAGCTGAGCCAGGTTGTCGCACTCCGCGGTGGCATACTCCGGGTGCGAGCCCACATCGAGATAAAGCCGGGACCCGTTGCGCAAGAAGACATTAGACGAGCGCCCCCACGACACCACCCGACGGAACAGATACCGGGCGACCTCGTCCGGCGACAGCCGACGCTGGCCATGGAAGGTGCAGGTGACCCCGAACTCGGTCTCGATCCCGAAGATCCTCCGCTGCATGCTTCCAGACTAGGCTGCCTTGGCTGTCTTGCAGGCCGTCCGTACGGGCTCACTTAGGATGCACCGGTGCGGGATTGGTTGCGCCGAGTAGCGCAAGACATCAACCGGGTTGATCGTGAGCTGGTGCGCCGCAGCGCGGCAATCCCGCGCTGGCCTGCCGACGCCGGTCTGAAGGGGCTCACCACGGCCGCGAACCACAGCCTGCTGTGGTTCGCCGTGGCCGCACTGCTGGCCAGCCGCAAGGGGGCGACCCGGCGCGCCGCGCTGCGCGGCGTGGTAGCGATCGGCGGGGCCAGCATCACCATCAACGCGCTGGCCAAGCCCCTGACTCCGCGTCGGCGGCCGGTCTACGCGGACCTCCCCGTGGCCCGTCGGCTGGCTCTGCGTGATCATCCGACGTCCTCGTCGTTCCCTTCCGGCCACGCGGCGTCGGCGGCTGCGTTCGCCACCGCGGTGACGATGGAGAGCCCCGTGGCGGGGCTGGTCGTGGCACCAATCGCGGCGGCAGTGGCGTACTCAAGGGTGCACACCGGGGTGCACTGGCCCTCCGACGTGGCCGCCGGAATGCTGATGGGTACCGGCATTGCGCTGGCCACCCGGCGGTGGTGGCCGCTGCGGATCAGAGAGTCCGCCGACAGCAGGCATCCCGCCCGGGTGCCCGCGCTGCCCACCGGTGAGGGCTTGGTCATACTGATCAACCCCAACTCAGGACCCGACGACGAGCACCCCGGCACGGAGCTGGCCGCTGTCTGGCCGGCAGCACGGCAGGTGTTCGCCAAGCCTGATAGCGACCTGATCGCGCAGTTGGAGGCGGAGCTGGACGCCGTCGAGGCGCCAGTCCGTGCGCTGGGAGTCGCCGGCGGCGACGGCACGGTGGCCGCGGTAGCCGCGGTAGCCGCCAGCAGGGGCTTGCCGCTGGTGGTGGTGCCGTCCGGCACGTTGAACCACTTCGCCCGGGACATCGGGGTGACCGAGCTTGCCGATGCTGTCAGGGCGGTGCACGACGGCAGCGCCGTAGCAGTCGATCTGGGAGGGGTTCGGGTCGATGACGCTCCGTGGCACTGGTTCGTCAACACCGCGAGCCTCGGCGGATACCCCGACCTGGTGCAGCTGCGGGAACGCCGGGAATCACGCTGGGGCAAGTGGCCAGCAGCCGCCGCCGCGCTGATCCGAGTGCTTCGAGAGTCGAATCCACTGGTGGCGCGCATCGACGGTATTACACGCAAGGTGTGGCTGGTCTTCGTGGGCAACGGGCTCTATCGTCCACGCGGCTTCGCCGCCGCGGCTCGGCACCGGCTGGACTCTGGGTTGATCGACGTCCGTTACCTCCGTGCCGACGTGCGGCTGTCCCGGACGCGTTTTTTGATCGGGGCGCTGGCCGGCACGCTGGAGCGAAGCCGCACCTACGTCCAGCGCGAGCAGGCCCAGCTACGGGTCGAAGTCTTGGGGCCACCGGTCGCGCTGGCTACCGACGGCGAGGTGATCGCCGAGGGCCGCCGGTTCCAGTTCTGCACCCAACCAGCTGCGCTGAAGGTGTATCGCCCGGACTTCGATCTGGATGTGCACTCGCAGCGCTGAGCGCACCCGTCAGGTGCTCTTGCTGGGCCCGCTATCGGCTGGCGCGCCGCTCGTGCCGTCGGCCTCCGGATCTGGTGCCAGTACACCAGGGGTGCCCTCCGTGGCTGGTGCGTCGGCGCTGGTGAGCAACGCGGTGAGCGCTACCCCGGTGATTCGGCGGAAGGCTCGACGAGGGCGGGACCGATCCAGGACCGCGACCTCGAGCTGGCCGACACCCAGGGTGCGCTTGGTGGCCCCGTTGGTGTTGCTGGAGGCCGTGCTCAGCGCGGCCACTGCGGCGGCGACGGTCTCTGCGGTATCCATGTCCTGCCGGAAGGACTCCTTGAGGGCCGTGGAGATGGCCTCGGCCTGCCCACCCATCACGACGAAGTCCGGCTCATCACCGATCGAGCCGTCGTAGGTCAGGTGGTAGAGCTGGTCAGAGTCCGGGGTGGCACCCACCTCGGCGACGCACAACTCCACCTCGTAGGGCTTCTGCTGCTCCGAGAAGATCGTCCCGAGGGTCTGCGCGTAGGCGTTGGCCAAGCCTCGGCCGGTCACATCACGCCGGTCGAAGGAGTAACCGCGAACGTCAGCATGCCGGATCCCGGCTTGACGGAGGTTCTCATACTCGTTGTAGCGGCCGACGGCGGCGAAGCCGATCCGGTCGTAGATCTCCGAGACCTTGTGTAGGGCGGTGGACAGATTCTCGGCGACGAACAGCACCCCGCGTGAGTAACTGAGCACGATGACACCGCGACCTCGGGCGATGCCCTTGCGGGCAAGTTCCGAACGGTCGCGCATGATCTGCTCGACCGAGGCATAGAACGGCATCGTCACAGCGGGAGCTCCTGAATGGACACGGGTGCAGCGGAAAGATCAGGGTAGCGTCAGCCGCCGGGCTTGTGCTTGCGGCCCTCGACCACGAGGTCGACGACCTGACCAGCCTGCTCGTCGGGCAGCCGAACAGCCCCATCCGCTGCGGTGACCGTGACCACCACTGGGTAGATCCGGCGGACGGGATCCGGCCCGCCGGTCCCGCTGTCATCGTCGGCAGCGTCGTAGAGGGCCTCCATGGCAGCCCGGACCGCGGCGTCGACCGGCATTGACGGGTCATGCAGTTTCTTCAACGAGGAGCGGGCGAACAGCGACCCCGAGCCCACCGAGTGGTACCCGAGCGTCTCGTCGTATCGGCCACCGACGACGTCGTAGGACACGATCCGACCAGCCCGGTCCGGGTCGGTGGCGTCCAGGTCGTAGCCGACGAACAATGGCACCGCCACCAGACCCCGCATGGCACCTTCGAGATTGCCCCGAACCATGCCGGCCAGCTTGTTCGCCTTGCCGTCCAGGGTCAGCGACACCCCTTCGATCTTCTCGTAGTGCTGCAGTTCGACAGCGAACAGGCGCACCATCTCCACGGCGATGCCCGCTGTCCCGGCGATACCCACCGCGGAGTAGTCGTCAACGACGAACACTTTTTCCATGTCGCGCTGGGCTATCAAATTGCCGGCGGTCGCTCGGCGGTCCCCCGCGATGAGCACCCCGCCACGGAAGGTGGCCGCCACGATGGTGGTGCCATGCGGGCCGACCATCGGCTCAGCACCTGCCGACACCGTACCGACCGGCACCGTGCTCGCCCGCCGTCCGGGCAACAGGTCAGGCGACGTCGCGGCGAGGAACTCGGTGAACGACGAGCTGCCCACCATGAAGTAGGACGCCGGCAGGGCTGCACCTGGGTAGCGTCCGACCGAGGACTGGTCCATCGGTTGTGATCGTCTCCTAGCTTCCGTTGTCACAGGCTCTGGTTGTGCGCCAGCCGATAATCTGGCAGTCACCCACTGTACCGGACATCATGCCCGAACTGTCCGGGTGTGTTCTCACTGGCCGCCCTTTTGGACATAGGCCCGGACGAAGTCCTCAGCGTTCTCCTCGAGCACATCGTCGATCTCGTCAAGAATCGCATCTACGTCCTCACCGAGCTTCTCTCGACGTTCCTGACCAGCCGGCGCACCGTCGGTCACCTCGTCGTCTCCGCCGCCACCTTGACGCTGTACCTTCTCTTGGGACATTTCGCCTCCCGGACCGAGTTGCCTCACCCCAAACAGTACTCAGCAACACCGACAACTAGTACCCACCGACGCCGACAACCGCTGCGAGCCAGGCGGATGATCACCCTCGGGTGAGGGCCGCCACCAGCTCCGCAGCAGTATTCGAGGCGTCTAGCAGGGCCCCGACGTGCGCCCGGGTACCCCGCAGCGGTTCCAGGGTAGGGATACGGACCAGGGAATCCCGGCCGAGATCGAAGATTACCGAGTCCCATGATGCCGCGGCCACCTCTGTGGCGTAGCGCTCCAGACACCGGCCGCGGAAATAGGCGCGAGTGTCCTCTGGCGGCCGGGTGATGGCTGCCCGCACCTCCTCCTCGGTGACCAGACGTTTCATCGAGCCACGGGCAACCAGGCGGTTGTACAGGCCCTTATGCATCCGCACGTCGGAGTACTGCAAATCCACCAGTTGCAAGCGGGGCGAGGCCCAGCTCAGCCCGTCCCGGGCCCGGTAGCCCTCGAGTAGCTGTAGCTTGGCTGGCCAGTCCAGCCGGTCGGTACACTCCATCGGATCCCGCGCGAGCGCGTCGAGCACCTCTCCCCAGGTGCTCAGTACGTGTTCGGCGGTGTCCGCACTGGCATCCGGGATGCCCTCGCGCGCGAAGAATCGCGCGACCCGCTCGTGGTACGCCCGCTGCAGATCCAAACCGGTGAACTGACGACCACCTGATACTTCGACCGTCGCTTTCAGGGACGGGTCGCGGCTGATCGTGTGCACCGCCCGCACCGCATCGGCCAGCCGCAGGTCGTCGAAGCACTCTCCGGCCTCGATCAGGTCCAGTACCAGCACCGTGGTACCGACCTTCAAATAGGTGGAGTACTCGGCGAGGTTGGCGTCACCGATGATGACGTGCAGCCGCCGGTACTTGTCGGCATCGGCGTGCGGCTCGTCCCGGGTGTTGATGATGCCGCGCTTGAGCGTGGTCTCCAGCCCGACCTCGACCTCGATGTAGTCCGAGCGTTGCGACAGCTGGAACCCGGCATGCTCCCCGGCCGGTCCGAGGCCCACCCGACCGGATCCACAGACCACCTGGCGGGACGCGAAGAACGGGGTCAACCCAGCGATGACCATGGAGAACGGCGTGGAGCGCGCCATCAGGTAGTTCTCATGGGTGCCGTATGAGGCACCCTTGCCGTCGATGTTGTTCTTGTAAAGCTGGAAGGGAGGCTGGTCGGGCACGGTGCGGGCGCGTAGCGCGGCCTCCTCCATGATCCGCTCGCCGGCCTTGTCCCAGATCACCGCGTCGCGCGGATTGGTGACCTCAGGGCCGGAGAACTCCGGGTGTGCGTGGTCGACGTAGAGCCGGGCGCCGTTGGTGAGGATGACGTTCGCCGCGCCGAGATCATCCAGTTCCGGATCGGGCTGCGCGATTCCGGGAGCGCCCAAGTCGAACCCGCGGGCGTCGCGCAGCGGGGATTCCACCTCATAGTCCCATCGGGCCCGCTTGGCCCGGGGCATCTCGGCCGCCGCGGCGTAGGCCAGAACAACCTGAGTTGAGGTCAGGACCGGGTTGGCAGTGCAGTCCCCGGGCACCGAGATGCCGTACTCCACCTCGGTGCCCATGATCCGGCGCATACCCGCAGAGTACGTGCTCACGGCGCGGATGGCCGCTACAGGTACTGGCCGGTGTTGGTGGCGGTGTCGATGGCCCGACCGGAGTCGGCGTTCTTGCCGGTGACCAGGGTGCGGATGTAGACGATCCGCTCACCCTTCTTACCGGAGATCCGCGCCCAGTCGTCCGGGTTGGTGGTGTTGGGCAGGTCCTCGTTCTCGGCGAACTCATCGACGATCGAATCGAGTAAATGGGTCATTCGCAATCCCGGTTGACCGGTCTCCAGCACCGAC
The DNA here is from genome assembly GCA_050699575.1 of Pseudonocardiaceae bacterium. Classification (GTDB taxonomy): domain Bacteria; phylum Actinomycetota; class Actinomycetes; order Mycobacteriales; family Pseudonocardiaceae. The sequence goes on along the minus strand of JBOHFG010000217.1, from coordinate 7,857 downwards.
TTGATGGCCTTCTTCTTCGCCCGGTCCACGATGTTCTGGATCATCGCACCGGAGTTGAAGTCCCGGAAGTAAAGGATTTCCTTGTCGCCGTTGGCGTAGGTGACTTCCAGGAAACGGTTCTCCTCGCTCTCGGCGTACATCCGCTCGACGGTGCCCTGGATCATCGCCTGGATGCATGCCGAGCGGTCGTGCCCGAACTCGGCGAGATCGTCGTCATGCAGCGGTAGCGTCGTGGTCAGGTACTTGGAGAAGACATCCCTGGCCGCCTCGGCGCCCGGACGCTCGATTTTGATCTTCACGTCAAGCCGTCCGGGGCGCAGGATCGCCGGATCAATCATGTCCTCGCGGTTGGAGGCACCGATGACGATGACGTTCTCCAGTCCCTCCACGCCATCGATCTCGCTGAGCAGCTGCGGCACGATCGTGGTCTCGACATCAGAGGAGACCCCCGACCCGCGGGTGCGAAAAATCGAGTCCATCTCATCGAAGAACACGATGACCGGGGTACCCTCGGACGCCTTCTCCCGGGCCCGCTGGAAGATCAGCCGGATGTGCCGCTCGGTTTCCCCGACGTACTTGTTGAGCAGCTCAGGGCCCTTGATGTTGAGGAAGTAACTCTTGGCTTCGGTGTCCCCGCGGACCTGGGCCACCTTCTTGGCGAGCGAGTTGGCCACCGCCTTGGCGATCAGGGTCTTGCCGCATCCGGGAGGGCCGTAGAGCAACACACCCTTGGGCGGGCGCAGCTCGTACTCGCGGAACAGGTCGGCATGTAGGAAGGGCAGCTCGACGGCGTCGCGGATCTGCTCGATCTGGTTGGCCAGGCCGCCAATGTCCTCGTAGTTGACGTCGGGCACCTCCTCCAGCACCAGGTCCTCGACCTCTGCCTTGGGCACCCGCTCGTAAGCGTACGCGGCCTTGGTGTCCACCAGCAGCGAGTCACCTGGCTTGAGTGGCACGGCGTCGGGGTTGTCCGGGCCTGGCAGCAGTGGGTCGGCCAGCCACACCACGCGCTCCTCGTCGGCATGCCCCATGACCAGCGCCCGCAGGCCGCAGTCCAGCACCTCACGCAGTGCGCAGACCTCACCGGTGGCCTCGAAGGCGCCTGCTTCCACGACGGTCAGCGCCTCATTGAGCCGCACGCTCTGCCCACGACGCAGCTGTGGAACCTCGACCGTGGGTGACACCGCCACCCGCATCCGGCGCCCGGAGGTGAACACGTCCACCGAGCCGTCGTCGAAGCAGGCGAGGAACACGCCGTAACCGCTGGGCGGCTGGGCCAACCGATCGACCTCCTCGCGCAGCGCGAGGAGTTGGCTGCGGGCCTCCCGTAGCGTCTCCACCAGTTTGGCGTTCCGCTCGGTGAGCTGGGCCACCGACGCGGAAGCCTCGGCGAGGCGCTCCTCAAGCAACCGGATATGCCGGGGGGACTCGGTCAACCGGCGACGCAGCAGCGTCACCTCGTCCTCGAGCACCCTGATCTGAGCGGCCAGCGCGGGGTCGATGCGGTCTCGACCCTCGGCGGCTCGGTCACCGGGATAATCGTGCGGCACGAGGCACCTCCTCCCGCATGGGTTCTGGAGACCATTAACGGTACGGGACTGCGCACCAGAACAGGGTGTTCGCGACGTAACAACTGTCCGCCAACCACGGGGACCCTAGTCATTACAGACAGCCCTACAGACGTCGATTGGACCGGCTGGGCCGCTGCGGGGTGGGCGGCACGACGCCAGGCGCCAACCGCCGGGCAGTGAGCAGAAACGCGGTATGCGCAACCATCCGATGCTCCGGGCGAACCGCGAGGCCAACGACGTGCCAGGGCCGCAGCAGGGTCTCCCAGGCTTGCGGCTCGGTGTAGCAACCGGCCTCCCGCAGCGCTTCGGTGCTCTGGGACAGCTGAGTGGTCGCGGCCACGTAGACGGTGAGCACGCCACCGGGCACTAGCGCGGCCGACACCGTGGGAAACGCTTCCCACGGATGGACCATGTCCAGCACCACACGATCCACCGGCTGATCAGCGGGGTGGGTAGCCACGTCGGCCACCCGGAGCTGCCAGTTCGGTACCGCGGCCCCGAAGAAACGCTCGACGTTGCGCACGGCATGCTCGGCGTGGTCAGCACGCGCCTCGTAGGAGATCACGCTGCCGTGCTCCCCGACCGCCCGCAGTAGCGAGCAGGTCAATGCTCCCGAGCCGGCTCCGGCCTCGAGCACCCGCGCACCGGGGAAGACGTCGCCCCACATCAGGATCTGCGCGGCATCCTTGGGATAGATCACCTGCGCGCCACGCGGCATGGCCAGCACGTAGTCGGGCAGCAACGGACGCAACGCGAGATAGTGCGTCCCCGCGGCGGAGGTGACGACGCTACCCTCGGGCAGCCCGATCAGATCGTCGTGGGCCAGCGCACCCCGGTGGGTGTGGAACTCCGCACCGGGCTCCAGCATTACCGTGTGCCGGCGCCCTTTGGGGTCGGTGAGCTGCACCCGATCGCCGGGTTGGAAGGGTCCGCTGGCTCGAGTCACGGGCGGTCATGGTGGCAGACCGCCCTGCGGCCGGGGTGCGCAGCACTGTCGGGGGGTTCGCCTACCCTGCACGCCATGATGGAGATCCTGGCCGACGGTCCGCCCGCCATGAACCCTGCCACCGGTACTGCCACGCGCCGGCGCCCAGCCTTGTCGCCCTCGCGAGCTGCGGATTTCAAGCAGTGCCCGCTGCTGTACCGGTTCCGGGCGGTCGACCGGCTGCCCGAGACACCGAGCCGGCCGCAGGTCCGCGGCACGGTGGTGCACGCCGTACTGGAACGGCTCTTCGCGCTCGCTCCCGACCAGCGGGACCCCACGACCGGGCGTGAGCTGGTTGAGCCGGCCTGGCGCGACGTCCTGGCACACAGCCCGGAGCTGGCCGAACTGTTTGCCGGTCCCGAGGATCCGGAGCTGGCCGAATGGCTCGATTCGGCCCGTGCGCTCATCGAGGCATACTTTACGCTGGAGGACCCCCGGCTGGTCCAACCCGAGGCCTGCGAGCTGTTCGTGGAGACGGAGCTGGCCGCAAGCGATGGCGAGTCCCTGCTGTTGCGGGGGTACATCGACCGTCTTGACGTCGCTGCCACCGGGGAGATCAGAGTGGTGGACTACAAGTCCGGCGCCGCGCCCCGGGAGTTCTTCGAGGCCAAGGCACTGTTTCAGATGAAGTTTTACGCGCTGGTCCTACTGCGGATCCGCGGGGTGGTGCCGCGCCAGCTGCGGCTACTGTACCTGGCTGATCGCCAGGCGTTGAGCTACGCTCCGGATGAGGCGGAACTGGTCCGCTTCGAGCGGACTCTCGCTGCGATCTGGTCAGCGATCCAGCGGGCTGCCCGCAGCGGTGACTTCCGCCCCAGCCCTAGCCGGATGTGTGACTGGTGCGACCACAAGCCCCGCTGCCCGGCATTCGACGGCGTGCCACCCCCCTACCCCGGTTGGCCGGACCTGGCTGGAGCGTGCACCGAGACCGCCCGCGACCGGGCGGACTAGGTGGTTATTCAGCACCTCACAGGTAGCGGTAGACGTCGGTGATGCTGATGCCGCGGCCGAGCATGAGCACCTGCACCCGGTACAGCAGTTGGGAGATCTCCTGCGCCAGCCGCTCGTCGGACTCGTGCTCAGCGGCAATCCACACCTCGCCGGCCTCCTCGAGCACTTTCTTGCCCTGTGCGTGCACCCCGTCGTCCAGCGCCGCTACTGTGCCCGAGCCATCCGGGCGGACCCTAGCCCGGTCGGTGAGCTCAGCGAACAGCTCGTCAAACGTCTTCACAGCGGCAGCCTACGGGCCGCTCGTGAGTGGTATTGAGTGCTATAGCACTCAATACCACTCACGAGCGGTCATGCATTGAAGTACTTGGCTTCTGGGTGGTGCGCGACGATGGCGTCGGTGGACTGCTCCGGGTGCAGCTGGAACTCCTCGGACAACGTCACGCCGATCCGATCCGGCTGCAGCAGCGTGACGATCTTCGCGCGGTCCTCGAGCTCCGGGCAGGCCCCGTAACCCAGCGAGTACCGGGCGCCCCGGTAGCCGAGCTTGAAGAACTCCTCCACCGCGGCGGGGTCCTCCTCGGCCACCGCCGTCCCCGAGGCAAAACGAAGCTCCTCCCGGATCCGCCGGTGCCAGTATTCGGCCAACGCCTCGGTGAGCTGCACGCCCAGACCGTGCACCTCGAGGTAGTCGCGGTAGGCATCCTTGGCGAACAGCTCGGCGGCGTAGTCGGCGATCGCCTGGCCCATCGTCACCAGGTGCAACGGCAGCACGTCGACCTCACCGGCCGCCAGTGCCGCGTGCCGCGGCCGGTAGAAGTCGGCCAGACACAGCCGACGGTCGCGGCGTTGCCGAGGGAAGGTGAACCGGAACCGCTCGGCCGCGTCCGCCCGGGGTTCGGTGAGCACGATCAGCGCGTCACCCTCGGCTACTGCCGGGAAGTACCCGTAGACCACCGCGGCGTGCGCGAGCACCCCTTCCGTGGTCAACCGGTCCAGCCAGTACCGCAGCCGGGGCCGCCCCTCGGTCTCCACCAGCTCCTCGTAGGAGGGGCCGTCCCCGCTCCGGGACCCACGCAGACCCCACTGACCCAAGAAGGTGGCCCGCTCGTCGAGCATTGCCGCGAACTCGCCCACCGCAATGCCTTTGACCACCCGGGAGCCCCAGAACGGAGGAACCGGGATCGGCACGTCGATGGCTACCTCGGAGCGCGCTGGTGCCGGCTCCTCGGTGGTGGCCTGCTGGTCCCGACGCGCCTGCGCGATGCGCAACGACCGTTCCCGGCGGGCCTTGCGCTCGGCCCTCTTGGCCTCCTCCTTCGGGTCGGCGGCCACCGTGCCACCCCGCTTCCGGGTCATGATCGAGTCCATCAGCCGCAGGCCCTCGAACGCGTCCCGGGCGTAGCGGACCTCCCCCGGATACAGCTCAGCGAGGTCGCTCTCCACATAGGCGCGGGTCAGCGCCGCCCCACCGAGCAGCACCGGCGTGTCGGACAGACCCCGGGAGTTCATCTCTTGCAGGTTCTCTTTCATGATCACCGTGGACTTGACGAGCAGTCCCGACATCCCAATCGCGTCCGCGCGGTGCTCCACGGCGGCCTGCAGGATCGCCCCAATGGGCTGCTTGATGCCAAGGTTGATCACCTCGTAGCCGTTGTTGGACAGGATGATGTCCACCAGGTTCTTGCCAATGTCATGCACATCGCCCTTGACGGTGGCCAGCACCAGCCGGCCCTTGCCGGTGTCGTTCTCAGAGCGCTCCATATGCGGTTCGAGGTGCGCGACGGACGTTTTCATCACCTCGGCCGACTGCAGCACGAACGGCAGCTGCATCTGTCCCGAGCCGAACAACTCACCAACAATTCGCATCCCGGACAGCAGGGTGTCGTTGATGATCTGTAGCGCCGGCCGTTGCGCCAGGGCGGCGTCCAGGTCCTCGGCCAGCCCGTTGCGATCCCCGTCGACGATCCGCCGCTCCAATCGCTCGAACAGCGGCAGCGCGGCGAGTTCGGCCGCCCGGGACTGCCTCGACGACGAGGTCGTGACGCCCTCGAACAGGGCCATCAGCGCCTGCAACGGGTCATAATCCTCCACGAGGTCTTCCCCGGCATCGGCTGGTGGAGCGGAGCGCCGCCGGTCGTACACCAGATCCAGCGCTACGGCCCGCTGCTCGTCCGGGATCCGGACCATGGGGACGATCTTCGAAGCGTGCACGATCGCGGTGTCCAACCCGGCCTGCACACACTCGTGCAGGAAGACCGAGTTGAGTACCTGACGGGCCGCCGGGTTCAGACCGAAGGACACGTTGGAGACCCCGAGCGTGGTCTGCACGTCCGGGTAGCGCCGCTTGATCTCACGGATCGCCTCGATGGTCTCCAGGGCGTCGCGACGCGTCTCCTCCTGCCCAGTGGTGATGGGGAAGGTGAGGCAGTCGACGATGACATCGCACGTGCGCACGCTCCAGTTGGCGGCCAGGTCGTCGATCAGCCGCGACGCCACCCGGACCTTCCACTCCGCGGTGCGGGCCTGGCCTTCCTCGTCAATGCACATCACCACCACCGCGGCGCCGTGCTCGCGAATCAGCTCCATGGCGTGCTGGTACCGCGAGTCGGGCCCGTCGCCGTCTTCGTAGTTTACCGAGTTGACCACACACCGCCCGCCGAAGCGCTCCAGACCGGCACGCAACACCGCTGGCTCAGTGGAGTCGAGCATCACCGGCAGGGTCGACGCGGTGGCCAGCCGCCCGGCCAGCTCGGCCATGTCGACGGCGCCGTCGCGGCCGACGTAGTCCACGCACAGATCGATCAGGTGCGCGCCGTCGCGGGTCTGCGCGCGAGCGATCTGCACGCAGTCCTCGAAGCGCCCAGCAAGCATGGCGTCCCGAAACGCCTTGGAACCGTTGGCGTTGGTCCGCTCGCCGACCATCAGCACACTGGCGTCCTGGCGAAACGGCACTGCGGTGTAGAGCGAGGACACCCCAGGCTCGGGGCGCGGCCGCCGGCAGCGGGGGGTCAAGCCGGCCACCGCCTGGACCACTGCAGCGATGTGCTCCCGGGTGGTGCCGCAGCACCCACCGACCAGCCGGACGCCGAACTCGGTGACGAAGCCGGCCATCGCGGTGGCCAGCTCATCGGGGGTCAGCGGGTAGACCGCTCCGTCCCGGCCGAGCTGGGGCAGCCCCGCGTTGGGCATCACCGACAGCGGGATCCGGGAATGCTTGGCCAGCTGGCGTAGGTGCTCGCTCATCTCGGCGGGACCGGTGGCGCAGTTCAGCCCGATTAGATCGATGGCCAATGGTTCCAGCGCGGTGAGCGCCGCGCTGATCTCGGTACCCAGCAGCATCGTCCCGGTGGTCTCCAGGGTGACCTGGGTAATGATCGGGACGTGCCGGCCCTCGGCGACCATCGCGCGGCGCGCGGCGATCACCGCTGCCTTGCACTGCAGCAAATCCTGGCTGGTCTCCACCAACACCGCGTCGGTCCCGCCGGCCAGCAGGCCGCGGACCTGCTCGACGTAGGCGTCGCGCAGCTCGGCGAAGGAGATGTGCCCCAGGGTAGGCAGCTTGGTACCCGGGCCGACCGAACCGAACACGAATCGCGGCCGGTCGGGTTCGGTGAACTCGTCGGCCACCTCGCGGGCCAGCCTGGCGCCCGCCTCGGCCAGCTCCCGGATCCGGTCAGCGATGCCGTACTCGGCGAGGTTGGCCAGATTGGCGCCGAAGGTGTTGGACTCCACCGCGTCGGCGCCGGCCTCCAGGTAACCGCGGTGCACGGCGCGCACGACGTCCGGGCGGGTGACGTTGAGGATCTCGTTGCAACCCTCCAGCCCGGCGAAGTCGTCCAAGGTCAGCGGGATGGACTGCAACATGGTTCCCATGGCCCCATCGGCGACCAGGACACGGTGCGTCAGGACGTCGAGCAGCGGTGACAGGGTCATGGGTGCAGAGTAGAGCAGCGGTATCGGGGTCTTCCGGTATCGCGCGACGGCCGGCGTGACCCAGGAGCCGTAGGCTGGCGCGGTGACCCATCCGGACCCCTCCGGCAGTGACTCGGCCGCCTACGAAGCGCCACCACTGCCCCAGCTCACCGCACCGGTGTTGGTGGCCGCGTTCGAGGGCTGGAACGACGCCGGGGACGCCGCGAGTACCGCGATCGAGCACCTGGAGCTGAGCTGGGACGCGATGCCGCTGGCCGAACTCGATCCCGAGGATTATTACGACTTTCAGGTCACCAGGCCCACCACCAAACTGGTCGACGGGATCACCCGGCGCATCGAGTGGCCCACCACCCGGCTGTCGGTGTGCCGTCCGCCCGGGGCCGACTACGACGTGGTGCTGGTGCACGGTATCGAGCC
>JBOHFG010000216.1:0-6590 GCA_050699575.1 Pseudonocardiaceae bacterium | reverse complement strand
CCGGCCGGTTTCGCTGCGGGCGGCGGGGGCCCGCCATGCTCCTGTTCCGGCGGCGGTGGTGAACCGGTCGGTTTCGGTGGCGGCACGGTGGACTTCGATACGGTGCGGATTATGCCGTTGGCGACCTCGCCCGGCCGCGTGCTGTTCGGGGTCCGCCACAGCGAGGTGGCGCCGCTCGCGTAGGCCTGCTCCACGTAGAAACCCTCGGCTCCACCGGTCGCGCCGTAGCTGGTCTGGGCGGCCGGGGAGGGCACGGTCACCGGAAAGGTAAAAAACTGCGCACTGTCCGACTCACTCTGCCCCGGGCTGACCTGCGGGCCGTGCCAGTGCAGCACCTGGTGTCCGCTGGCAGTCTCGATGGTGCACGTCCAGCCGGACACCGTGCTGCTCACCTGCCGGTAGCCAGCCGGGGCCACAGTGCTCGCGGCCCCGCAGACCGAGCTCGTCCAGCTGGCCGGAACGGTGATCTTGACATCGACAGTGGTGTTCACCGCCCCATTGAAGATCACACCGTCCTGCTCGAAGGGCACGAACATGTTTAAAGTAGGTCGCGAGCCCGCGGGATACGGGGTAGCCGTGCTGCCCTGGGGGTTGGGGAACCCAGGCCCATCGTTGGAGAACACCGGGTGCCCGAGTGCGGGGGTGGTGACAGCCACGGCCATGGCGACGCCCAAGCTGATCACTGTGCTGGCGCGGCGCCACCAGCACCGGCGGGCCCCCGTGCCATCGTCCATCCCGCAACCTCCGTATCCCTGTTGAGCACTTTGATCGAAAATTCTGATGTGCTCAGATCGGAAGTCGTTCACGGAGGCTCGCGGGTTCCCACGGACCCCAGAAAATCCCGAGAGACCTTTGCGCCCCAGACGTCACCGCCGTGTGTGTTGGCCTGACTCGAGACGGGCGAACGTCACGCGGGGTGGCGTACGATCTAATCCGGGCATCGGCTGGAGCGGACCGCCTCGACGCGCACATCGACGATCTGTGGTCACCTCGTCGAGCACGTCGGTGCTGAACCGGATGGAGCTCGCAGGAGGCAACGTGCGGTTCGATGAAGGCGCCGAGCTTGACACGTCCCAGGTCGATGACCAGCGCGGTGGTAGAAATGGTGGCATCGGCGGCCGGGTCGCGGTAGGTGGCGGCAGCATCGGTATCGTCGGACTGCTGCTCTACTTCCTGCTCTCCCAACTCGGCAGCAGCCCGCTGCCCAATAGCCTGCCTGAGCTCGGCGCGGGGCAAAGCGTCAACGACACACAGATTAACGAGAGCTGCCGGGACGGCCGGGACGCGAATACCACGCTCGACTGCGAGGTTGTCGCCGTTGTGAACTCCCTCGATACCTACTGGACCGGCGCCTTGGCCGGCTCCGGCCGGACCTACCGCAAGCCCCGGATCAACTTCTTCAACGGCGGGGTGAACAGCGGCTGCGGCAACGCAAGCTCGGCCGTCGGCCCATTCTACTGCCCTGCCGATCGCGAGACCTATATTGACCTGCATTTCTTCCGAGAGCTTGAGCAACGCTTCGGCGCGAGAGGCGGCCCATTCGCCCGGGCCTACGTGATCGCGCATGAGTACGGCCACCACGTGCAAAACCTGCTCGGCACATCACCTCGGGTTCAGGCTGGCGACTCCGGGCCGACCTCCGGCTCAGTACGGCTGGAGCTGCAGGCCGATTGCTACGCTGGGGTCTGGGCAAAGAACGCGAGCACCACCCCAGGATCGTCCGGCCGACCACTGATCACCAACGTGACCGACGCGGACGTCGGCGCAGCACTCGACACCGCCGCCCGAATTGGCGATGACTTCATCCAATCCAAGCTTGGCAGCGGTCGGGTCAACACGAGCGAGTTCACCCACGGCACCTCGGAGCAGCGCCAGAAGTGGTACCTCACCGGGTACCAATCCGGGAACCCTACCAGCTGCAACACCTTTGACACCCCCGACCTTGGCTGAACTCAGAACACTTGGCCCGCCGAAATTCGAGGTTATCGTCACACCCCATGACAGCAGGCGTCGCCCCACCCATATAGAGGGGGCGACGCCTATCTAAGGGCGGTCAGCTCCCTTGGTCCCCCGTATGCATGGGCGGGCTTTCCGGGTCGATGTTCTTCTCACGAGAGACACCCGTGTCCATCCGCTCCGAGGGGTCGGAATCGCGAGGCTCTCTTTTTTCGTCTCCAGCCCCGAGATCGGCCGGGGGGGCCTCAGCCGTGGCCGGATCGGGCTCTTGGTTACCCGCACCAAGATTTGTTTCCTCCCCAAACTTCTTCACGTGTTCTTTCACCGCCTCCGCAGGAGGCGCACCTCCTGACGGAGTGTGAGGCTCGGGCATCGTCGCTCCTCTCCATAGTGAGACATCCAGGGAGTACCCCGCCGGAGTCGGCCGTAAACTCCCACCTCGGCGCGCACACCTGGCGAAGCCGTGGGTGGGTGCACCGCGGCCACCGACGCCGCGTTCAGTTCATGACCCGAGTTGAGCAGGCGAGCCCGACCAGCCAGCTGAGTCGGACCCCTTGGTTCTAGATAGCACTCGGGGACAGCTTACTTTCACGATGCTCGACCTCACCTGGCGGCTTGGCGCTGCCTTTCAACCGGCTCGGGTGGGGAAGCGTTCCCAGACGCGGTGAGTCCCGAGGAGGTCGATGAGCTGTCTGAGGACGTCGGTCGGGGTATCCGCGAGGACGACTCCTGGGGCGTCGGTCGGACAGCCTGCAGCGGCGAGGATGTCGGCTGCGTCACCCCAGCCACCGATGGTCTTGGAGTGTCGGAACGCTTCGGCGAGCATGAGCAGGACGCGGGGGTCCACTGCTACATGGGCTACGGTGGCTTTGGCATCGAGCGAGGCTTGGGCGTCGTGTCCTGGGGCGATAGGGCCGCCAGCGATGAGGAGGGCATCGAACTCGACGGATCGGGCCGTAAGGAATGTGCGTTGGATGGGCAGCGGGGTGTCTCGCCCGTCGGTAAGCATGCCGGCTTTCGGCGCGATGATTAAAGGTACCATCCCGGCGGCGAAGATCTCCTTCCGGACTGTGCGCAGGTCCTTGAGGTCGGGATCGTCACCAACGACGATGCCGACGATGCGCCCGGTCACTGGCCAGCTTTGACCGATCTGGGATAGGGCCGCACTGGGCTTCACATCCGCCAGCTTTTCCGTCGGCTTGGGTGTGGGCAGGTCCAGACCTTCGGCGACGCCGGCGCAGAGGTCGGGGTCAATGTTGGCGAGCACCTGCAGCATCCGTTCCCGGATCGCGGTCTCGTAGCACTTGCCGAGCTCGAAGGTGAATGCCTGGATCGTGTGATCTTTCTCGACGGAGGAGAGACTGAGCCAAAACATCCGCGGTTGGCTGTAGTGGTCGGCGAACGATGTGGGTTTCTCCCGCACCGCATGACCCGCGGCGATGACGCTAGGCACGTCGATGAACGCGTTGACGTCGTCGCCGGCGAGGAATGGACAGCCACCGTCGAGTGACTGCGGCCGATACGGGGCGACACCGGAGTGCACCGCGTCCTGATGGAAGCCGTCACGGAGCATGTCGTTGACCGGCACATGGGGGCGGTTGATCGGGATTTGAGCGAAGTTCGGCCCACCGAGGCGGGTGAGTTGGGTGTCGAGGTAGGAGAACATCCGGGCGGCCAGCAGTGGGTCGTCGGTGAGGTCAATACCGGGCACGAGATGCCCGGTATGGAAGGCGACCTGTTCGGTCTCGGCGAAGAAGTTCGTCGGGTTGGCATTGAGCGTCATCATGCCGATCGGCTGAACGGGGGCCAACTCCTCCGGGACCAGCTTCGTCGGGTCGAGCAGGTCGATACCCTCGAACATCTGGTTTTCGGTGTCGGGAAAAGTTTGAATCCCCAGTTCCCATTGCGGGAACGCGCCCGTCTCGATCGCGTCAGCCAAGTCGCGGCGGTGGAAGTCCGGGTCGACACCGGCTGTGATCTGAGCCTCCTCCCACATCATCGAATGTACCCCGGCGGTCGGTTTCCAGTGAAACTTCACCAGGGTCGTGTTGCCCTGGGCGTCCACCAGCCGGAAAGTATGTACCCCGAAGCCCTCCATCGTGCGCCAGGAGCGGGGCAGGCCACGGTCGGACATATTCCACAGCGTGTGATGGGTAGCCTCGGTGTGCAGCGACACGAAATCCCAGAATGTGTCATGTGCGCTCTGGGCCTGGGGAATCTCCCGATCAGGGTGAGGCTTCGCGGCATGTATCACGTCGGGAAACTTGATCCCGTCCTGAATGAAGAACACCGGAATGTTGTTGCCCACCAGGTCGAAGTTGCCGTCTTCGGTATAGAATTTCGTCGCAAACCCCCGGGTGTCACGCACCGTGTCCGCCGACCCACGCGAGCCAAGCACCGTGGAGAACCGGACGAACACCGGCGTCTGGACACCCTTGGCCAAAAACCCGGCTCTGGAGAGCTTCGCAGCTGACCCGTAAGATTCGAACACCCCATGCGCCGCCGCCCCGCGGGCGTGCACGACCCGCTCCGGGATGCGCTCATGGTCGAAATGCATCACCTTCTCCCGCAGATGGTGATCACGTAGTAGCGTCGGACCCCGCGCCCCCGCCGTCAGGGAGTGATCGGTCTCCCGCAACCGGACCCCGTGCGCGGTCGTCAGATACGAACCCTCCTGTGCTCGCGACCGCGCCGGGCCCTCCACAACAACACCGGTCGCCGACACCACCGCCGGGGCGCTCTGATCCGGCTTCAGCGGCAACGGCGCACGCGGCTCGATCGGCTCTGCCACCGTTGGAGGCTCGATGCCCGGTACCCCGGGAACCAATTCCTCCGACGCGGCAGCGGCGGACTTCTTCGACGGCATTAGACCTCCAGTCATCGCGCGGCGACCACCACCACGCGACCCTTGCATACCCCACCGCGCACACGACTAACCCGGCACTGTTAGGTTGGTTGACCTCCGTGCGGTCAAGGTGGAGTAAGTGCCCAGCCGTCGAGTGATGGTTTGGCCGCGAGCCAGGTCGTGACCTTGCCATCGGCGAGGTGACGTGGTTTTCGGTCAGCGAGAAGTTGTGCATCATCGGGCTGCCGGTGACCTCACACCGTGCGGTGGGCGCGCCCGTCGACGCCGATGACCGAGTACTGCACCCGGTTGCCGCGGCCGAATGAGTAGGACACCGCGTGCAGTTCCCCGGCGTCCGGATCACGCTGAGGATGCGCGGTGTAGCCGCCGCGCAGGGTGCTGTCGAAGTCGCACGGGCCCACGGTCTCCTTCAACTGAGCGCGCCCTGGACCTGCCTCTGCACTGTGGTGCGATCTGTCACCAGGGCACGATGGATGCGTGAAACTGCTGCTGATGGCTGATATTCACGTCCCGCACCGCGCCCGGGATCTTGTGGGGCTCGGTAACGCGATGCAGTGGCTTGACCTGCGCTCTTCGTTTGCTGGCCGGTCGTGGATGATCGTCGAATGCAGCTGCTGTCGATCTTGTATCGGTTGGTGCGTTGTCTGCTCGGTCTGACCATGGTGCTGGTGGGGCGAGACTTGAGCAAGGATGCCGAACTGCTGGTCTTACGGCACGAGAACGCCGTATTGCGCCGACAGATTGCCCGGGTGCGCTACACACCCGCTGACCGGGTGTGGCTGGCCGCCTTGTCCCGGCTGCTGCCACGCCGCCGCTGGGCCGAGGTCTTTCCGGTCACTCCCACCACAATCTTGGCCTGGCACCGCAGGCTGGTCTCGTGCAAGTGGGACTACACCGCACGCCGTCGCCCGGGACGTCTCCCGACCGCGGCGGCGATCAAGAAACTCGTGATCCGCATGGCGACTGAGAACCCCACCTGGGGACACCGGCGTGTGCAGGGTGAGCTGGTCCGGCTCGGTCATCGCATCGCCGCTTCTACCGTGTGGCAGATCCTGCGTGACGCCGGCCTCGATCCGGCACCGCGTCGGTCGGGTCCGACCTGGCGCCAATTCCTTACCGCGCAGGCCAAGGCCGTCCTGGCGGTGGACTTCGTGCACGTGGACACCGTGCTGCTCACCCGCCTCTATGCGCTGATCGCGGTCCCGCCGGGCACATCTGCTCGGCATAACCGCGCATCCCACCGGCGCATGGACCACTCAAGCCGCCCGCAACCTCATGATGGACCTCGGCGACCAGGCCGCCACGATCACGTTCCTGCTCCGAGATCGCGACTGTCGGTTCACCGAGGCGTTCGATGCCGTCTTCGCCGCGGCCGGCGTGCGGATTCTCACCAGTCCACCCGGTGCACCGCGGGCGAACGCGATCTGTGAACGAATGATCGGAACACTGCGCCGTGAGCTGCTCGACAGGATTCTGGTCGTGAACGAACGCCACCTACGCCGGATCCTCACCGTCTACCTACACCATTTCAACACCGCGCGGCCACATCGGACACTGACCCAACTCTCACCGGCCCAGGCCGACACCGAACCTCCGCAAGTGATCAATCTGGTCGACTACGAGGTGCGCCGTAGAGGCTCTTCGCTGTATCAAGTGGGTTTGGTGATCAAGTTCGTGTGGAATCGTGTGGACCCGGCGTGGCGGATTGACGAAGGGGTGAACGTGTCGTTGGCCGTGTGACTGTCCGTGATGGTCACGTAGCAGGGGG
>JBOHFG010000215.1:0-9012 GCA_050699575.1 Pseudonocardiaceae bacterium | reverse complement strand
ACGCGTCGTCGAGTGGCGCCGGGCACGGCCGCAGACCCGCAGCGACGGTGTCCTGCCAGGCCGGGTGGCACCCGTTCACCGCGTACGGCAGGTCCTCGAAGCAGGCGAACTCGGCAGGATCGATCAGATCGTCACCGACCAATCGCTCGGCTGCCGCCGCAGGACAGCACTGCGTCGTCCAGATGTGGTGAGAAGAAGACCCAATCACCGTCCGGTAGCCGTGCGCTGGAGATCATCCGCGCCGAAACCGTTCACGACCCGCCAGCTGGTCCCCGTAGCCACGACCCCGGCTACGGCGTGCCGCCCGGGTCCGCTCGAGCACGTATGCGCTCGGATGTAGGCCACCCGAGGCGAGCTGCACGTCGCGGACGATCCGCAGCTCGGGCGTTGTCTGCACCGACTGGCGGAACAGATTCTTATCCTCCGTTAATAGTACCGCACGTCCGTCCGCGCGCAACACCCGGGTGAGCTCCCCGAGGAAGGCCGGATACAGGCGGGTGTTGCCCACGTGCGAGCCGACCCTCTTGCCGAAAGGGATGTTGGAGATCACCCGATCTACAGAGTCGGTCGCCAGCGGGAACCGGCTCGAGTCAGCCCGTAGGAGCGCGGCAGTCGGAGACAACGGCCGGTTGGCCGTCGCCTCGGTCAGGGCGGCGGCCGACAGGTCGCTGCCCACCAGCCGCAGCGTCGGGTCCAGCGCGTACAGCTCGACCAACAGGGTTCCGGCCCCACAAAACGGGTCGTAGACCAAGTCACCGGAACGGGCCTTCAGCAGCTGCACCAGCACTGCAGCGATCAGCGGGCTGGTGGAGGCGGGGATCCGCCGCATCGCCGGGAACCGTCTGGAACGGTACAGTGCCCCAACCTGAGCGAGCAGCAGGCCGCCGCCACGCGTCAGGTTAAGCTGCCAGTCGGCGGGATCGTTGCGCCACGCCAGCCCCTCCACCACCCGGTCGCGGACTGCCCACCGATCTCGCAGCGGGTCGATCCGGAAGTTGAACGGCTCGCCGGCCCCAGGCAACGCGCTAAGCACACCGTCCTCGGTTGAACGGCGCAACCGGGCGACGGCGCCGGCGTAGTCGACCTCGCGCTCCTCCTGATAATTGCCCAGCACCACCGAAAGGACCGAGTAGGTCCGCAGCTCAGCGACCGCCCGGAGCGGTCCCCGGTACTCCATCACCACCGAGTCCTCGACTCGCCTGATGTTTGTCATCAGCGGCGCGCCGAGGTCGTGGCACTGCTGGAGCAGCCGGTCCACCACACCAGGCAGGCTCTCGAGGTGGATGCTTTCGACCACCGGACGATCCACGTCGATGCTGAGAGTCATAGCAGTTAGCGGGCCAATCGCGCTTGGGATACGGTCGAAGGATCAGGGTACGCCCGCGCCGCCGCCGGGCGGCCCGATGCCCGGATATGTGGACCCGGTCCACCCCCGGCCGAGAGGTGCGCTGTGAGGATCAGCTTCTACTGCGCGGCGGATGGATACGCCCGTTTCTCATTCGACGGATCCAGCCTGGCCGACGGCGTCGGCGGATCGGAGTCCGCGCTGATCAACCTCGGCGAGGCGCTCGCCGAGGTGGGCCACGCAATTACCGTGTTCGGGAACGTGCAGGCGGCCCGCACCATCGGCGATGTCCTCTACCGGCCGGTGGACGAGGTCGCCGGGCACGAGTGCGACACGCTCGTGTTGTTCCGGTTCTTCGCGCGGCTGCCGGACGACGTCAGCTGCCGGCTGCGGCTGCTCTGGTCGCATGACTTGCCATTGCGGGACCCGCCGTACCGGGTACATGAGTCGCTCGCGGTTGTCGACGGACTGGTCGCCGTCAGCCGGTACCACGCGGGGTTACTCCGGGCGTTCGCCGAGCGGGAGGGCTTCGGCCACCTCGGCGACCGGATTCTGGTCGGCGGCAATGGGGTGCGCACCGAGCTCTACCGGGACGGGCCGGCCAAGCAGCCGGCACGGTTCATCTACTGCTCCGTGCCGGATCGCGGCGCGGACGAGCTGGTACACATCTGGCCGCGGATCCGGCGTGAACTGCCGGACGCGACGCTGGTTGTCACCGGTGGCTGGGAACTGCGGAATCTGCCCGCCGCTAAGAACGCTCCACTGGCGTCGCTGGACGGCGTCCTGCACCGCGGTGTCATCCCACGGTCGGAGCTGGTGGCCGAGCAGTTGCGCGCCGAGGCCCACCTGCACCCGTGCGGCTTCCCCGAGCTGTTCTGCCTGGCGTCGATGGAGTGCCAGGCAGCCGGCGCACCGTCGGTGGTCAGTAACGTCGCCGCGCTGCCCGAGACGGTCCGCGGCGGCAACACTGGGGTGGTCGTCGACGGCCGGCCGGGCACCGAGCAGTTCCGCGACGCCTTCGCCGTGGCGGCGGTCCGGCTGGTGAACACACGCGGCACGCTGGCCGAGACGGCCGCCCTGGCCCGTGAGCACGCCGGCCGCTTCGACTACCGGCTCGTCGCGGATCGCTGGGCCAACCAACTCGACCGCTGGCTGGAGGGCTGACGAGGTGCCCGGCAAAGTCATCCTGCTCGGTAACCCCGGTCCGTACGGACGGCAGTTCTTCCGGCCCTTCCTGGCGGCCGCTGACGCCCTCGGCGTACCTGCCCGGATCGTGCTCCAGCGCATCCCGGGGCTGACGACGGAGGAGGCGCGCGCACTCACCGGCGATCCGCGAACGAGTCTGATCGCGGGCATCTCTGCTGACGATGCGCGGCAGGTCCTCGGCCTGGACACCGTGGGACTCTGCGCAGGGTTCGAGCGGATCGTCCCGACGGCAGTGTTGGGCCGGTGGCACCGGCTGATCAACATCCACCCGTCGATCCTGCCGCGCTACCGGGGCCCGGCGCCGACGTACTGGTGCTGGCACAACCGCGAGCAGGTGACTGGTTTCTCGGTGCACGTGGTAACCAAGGAGGTGGACGCGGGCCCGTTGCTGTACCAGCAGCGCGTCGACGTGAGCGGCTGCCCGACCGTCGAGGACGTCGACGTCGCGGTCGGGCAGTCCGCCGCCGCGGCACTCGGGACCATGCTCGGCTACCTCACGGGCGAACTGCCCGACCGGCCCGTACGGCTCGACCCGGACACCGTCTACCGAGTGCCACAGGACTACGCCCCGGTGCCGTCAGGCTTGGACCGGGTCACCAGGTAGTCCCCGATCGCTAGCGCGTCGAGACTGCTGCGAATGAACGTCGAGACTGCGTCGCGCGGACTGTAGACGATCGGCTCGTTGGCCAGGTTGAACGACGTGTTCACCACCGCCGGCACCCCGGTGCGCTGTCGGAACCCGTCGATCATCGACCAGTACGCTGGGTTGGTGTCGCGGCTGACCAGCTGAGGCCGGGCGGTGCCGTCGACGTGCACGGTCGCGGGCATCAAGGGGTGGACGTCCGGCCGGACTGGACAGGCCGCCAGCATGAACCGGGTGGCGTGCGGTACACCGCCGGTGAACAGGTCGTCGGCGTACTCGGCCAGCACCGACGGCGCGAGCGGGCGCCACATCTCACGGCCTTTGAGCGTGTTGATCCGCGCCAGGTGCCGGCGCCGGCGAGGGTCGCCAACGATGCTCCGAGCACCGAGCGCGCGCTGGCCGACCTCCGCGCGTCCCTGGAACCAGCCGACCACGGCACCGTCGCTGAGAAGCTGCGCGGTCGTGGTCGCGACCTCGCCCGGTCCGAGCCGGCGCACCACCAAGCCGCTGCCGGACAATTCGTCCTCGATATCCCCGTCCTTCGGCGCGTGACCCAGGTATGCGTGGTCGAGCCGCGGCAGCGGTGCCCAGCCGGACTGCTCCCGAGCGACCATCAACGCCGCTCCGAGGCTCACCCCAGCGTCGTAGGTGAACGGCGGGACGTAGACGTCCGCGAACGCCCCCGACCGAGCCAGCGCGCCGATCATGGAGCAATTCATCCCAACGCCGCCGCCGATCACCAGATTGTCGGAGCCCGCCTCCTCAACCGCGACCCGCGCCAAGTTCAACATCGCTGCCTCCAGGGCTTGCTGGACCGACGCGGCGAAGTCGGCGTACGCCATGATTTCGGTACCGTCGCCGTCCTCGAACGGGAAGCAGCACTGCTCGAAGCTGCGGCGCAGCGCGATCCGCTGCTGCTCCGCACGCCGGTCCACGCGGTCCCAGGGCTCGTCGGTGAGACAGGTCAACTGGTAGCCGTCATCGGTGGGATTGAGCGGGATCGAGAACTGCGGATCGCCGTAAGCGGCGAGCCCCATCAGCTTGCCAGCGTCCCAGAAGTCCAGGCCGGTCCACTCGGACGCGAAACCGTAGAAGTTACCGAGCGACTGGGTGATGTCCCAGGTCCGGGTCAGGTTGACCGACGAGAATGTGCCGATTCCGATCGAGGTACTGTGCAGCTCACCACGTCCGTCGGCGATCAAGACTGCGGCCCGATCGTGCCCGCTGGTCCACATCGAGGCAGCGGCGTGGGCGACATGGTGCGGAAAATAGCGGATCGGTGGCCGCCTGGACGGCAGGGTGCCGGACTGGTCGGTCCAGCGGTCGGCGCCGAAGATCGCCTGGTGCGGAATCTCGGGGTTGAGCATCCACTCGTAGTAGACGAGCATCTCCTCCGCCGAGTAGCGCTCGCCAACACGGGTGGGGTTGTTCGGGTACTCCCAGCCCACCGCGATGATGTCGATATCGTCTAGTGCCAGACCGGCCCGGGACA
Source organism: Pseudonocardiaceae bacterium (assembly GCA_050699575.1). Taxonomy (GTDB): domain Bacteria; phylum Actinomycetota; class Actinomycetes; order Mycobacteriales; family Pseudonocardiaceae. Next base: position 4,326 of record JBOHFG010000215.1, on the reverse strand, counting down.
GGCAATGGTCGATCGCCGTCGCGGGTGACTGCATCACCGCCCGTTTTTTTCGGGTCAGCCGCTCGTTCTCGACCAACGCGACGAGCTGCCCATCCCGGAGCAGCGCGGCCGACGTGTCATGGATGCCGCCGTTGACTCCCAGGATGTTCATTGTTGCGTCTTCCTCCATCACGACTGGTGTACAGACACAGGTGTGACCGCTCCGATCGAGTTGGTCGGACCGGGTGCCGGGGTTCAGCGCGTCTCTCGGAGCGGGCGTTCGAAGTGCGGGTGGGCAGCGAGCGCTAGGCCGTCGATGTTGCGCAGTACGTCCGGCAACAGGTCCGGCGGAAGCCGTTCGTCCGCGCGCAGAAGTTCGAGCACGACGCGCATTGAGTTCCGGTACCTGTCCAGATCGTCGGAGAGGCCACCGGCCCGGATCCTGATCCGGGCCAGCACCTGCGGCACCCGGGCGAAGCCGGATCCGGCCAGCAGCATCCGGTACCACAGGTCGTAGTCCTCGCACGACCTGAGGGTGCTGGAGAATCCTCCGGCGGCGGCGTACGCGTCGGCCCGGATGGCTATCGTGGACAGCGGCATCGGCCGGGTGTCGAGCAGGTCCAGCAGGGTGGGTCGGTCGGGCTGCCGCATTTTCTGCCCGAACCGCCACGGAGCCTCACCGGTATGGTTGAAGAAGACGCAGTCACCGAACACGGCGGCTGAGTCCGGCACGGCGGCGAGTCCGGCCAACTCGTGCTCGAGCGTCTCGGGTAACCACTCGTCGTCGGCGTCGAGCAGGCAAACTACCGGGGAGCGGGCGGCGCCGGCCGCTAGGTTTCGGGCCGCGCCGGGTGTGCACCGCCCGGTCCGGATCAGTCGAACCTGCGGATTGCCCAGGTCACGGACGACCTGGGCCGTGTCGTCGGTAGAGCCCGCGTCCACCACGACTGCCTCCCAGTCGTCACGGGTCTGCGCGTACACCGACGCCAGAGTCTGCGGAAGCGTCGATCCCGCATCCCGCGCCGGTATCAGCACCGATGCGGCCGGTCGCGCCGCCACTACACGTTGTCCAGGGCTGGCGTGCCGTCGATCGTTAGGAGCGTGCTCAGAAACACGGCACGGACCGTAGTCCACGACCCGCGACGCAGCTTTCGGTCAGTGAACTGCACGAGATGCCCCGTCTCTTCTGTGGAGCGAGATGTTTGAAGGTTATGGAACCATCGAGCGGGGGCCAGCAGCGGTCCCGGTGGCTGCCATGTTAACCACCTCATCAAGGTGGCTCACGAGCTCAGAGGAGGTCCATTGGTGGGTATTCTCGGGGGTGGCGGGTTCGGGCTCGTCGGGATGGTGCGCGAACTGCGCGACTGCCGTGGATAAGGTGATTAGGGAGGGACTGTCCTGATGAGGGGTGCCCGCGTCTTGGTGGCCGGTGGCGCGGGCTTCCTCGGCTCCAACCTGTGCACACGCCTGCTGCTCGACGGAGTGGAGGTGATTTGCCTTGACAACTTTTCGACCGGCAAACTGGCCAACCTGAACGGGCTGGACGAACTCGGCAAGCTGACCGTCTTCGAGCACGACGTGACCGTGCCCACCAGCATCGACGGCCCACTGGACGTCGTGCTCAACCTCGCATCGCCGGCGTCGCCGGCCGACTACTTGCGGTTACCGCTGGAGACACTCAAGGCGGGGGCGCTCGGCACATTCGCGTTGCTCGACCTCGCACGCGAGAAGAACGCGCGCTTCGTGCTCGCCTCCACCTCGGAGGCGTACGGTGATCCACTTGTCCACCCACAACCCGAGAGCTACTGGGGTAACGTCAATCCCGTCGGCCCTCGCAGCGTGTACGACGAGGCGAAGCGCTTCGCCGAGGCGGCGACAATGGCGACCGCCCGCATGCATGGCGTCAGCGTCGGCATCGCACGGATCTTCAACACATACGGCCCGCGGATGCGCTCGGACGACGGCCGTGCGATCCCGAACTTCATCCGGCAGGCAATGAGCGGCGATCCGCTGACGGTGACCGGCAACGGCAGCCAGACCCGTTCGGTCTGTTACGTGACGGATCTCGTCGACGGCCTGGTCCGGCTGATCGAGGAACCGTCGGTCTGCGGGCCGTTAAACATCGGTAACCCCGAAGAGTTGCAGATACTGGAGATCGCGCGCCGCGTCCGCGCGGCGGTCGGATCCCGTTCCGAGATCGAGTTCGTGCCGCGCCCCGTCGACGATCCGTCGGTACGCCGGCCCGACGTGACACTGGCCGACCGGTTGCTCGATTGGCAACCGCGAGTCGGCCTCGACGAGGGGCTGGCCGCCACCGTCGCGTGGTTCCGTGACCAGCTGCAGACCGAGCGGCGAGCTTAGGCGTCGTAGCCGAGGGTGACCTTGGCGCTGGTCGGGTGCGACTGGAAGCTCAGCACATACCCGGCTCGCACCTCCTCCGGCCCTAGCGCCCCGTTGTTGTTCATCCAGACGGCGCCCTCGAGCAACTTGGCTTGGCAGATGCCGCAGACGGCGTCTTGCAGGCGAACGGCGCGCCGTGCCCGATGAGTCGGAATGGGCGGTTTCAATCGGCCATGGCGACACAGCGCTCCGAGATTAGCTCTTCGAAGACTTCGATCGGCTTTCGCCAGCCCAGCGTCTTGCGTGGTCTGCCATTCAGTTCCATAGGGGCATCAGTCCCGTTGAGGCGGCATGCCTGGTCGATCAGTGCGCCGGGAGTGCCGGCGCCGGTCAGCGGACAGGTCACGGCGGCCGTGCAGCGTTATCACCACCGCGCCCTGATCAGACCCGATGGCCGCGGTCTCGACAGTGCTTGCGAGCCGGCGCATGGGTCCTCCGCGGTTACGTGAGTTTGCTGAGGAGTTCCGCGTCGATGCCCGCTTGGCGGAGGATGTCGGCCTGGGTGCCCTGCCAGGGTCCCGGCAAAGTCGTGAGCAGGTCTCTGACCTGGGAAAATCGGCAGTATGGATAGCTGTATCCGACGTCCTGGGAGCCTGGCCGTGTGGATGAACTTGTGGGGGCTGGACGGGCTGGAGGCCCCGGGGTCGATCACAACTTGGGGTCGGGACGGCGTGTCACCAGCATGGATGCAACGAAGCTCCGCTAAGACGAGCGATCCTCCAAGATCGAGCAGTCTCGGGAGCTTCGTTGCACGCGCAGTCTGCCACGTCCGACCCATCCACCCCCGACAACCCGCGACCCGAAGACCCGATCGCATCCGGGGCCGCTGACCCCGGGCCTGCCGAGGGCAGTTGCCGTGACCTGCTCGACGCGCTGGCCGAGGTGGTCGACCCGCGCAAGCCCCGGGGGATCCGTCACCGGCTGGTGTCGATCCTGGCGCTGGCCGCGGCCGCGGTGGTCGCCGGTGCCAGGTCCTACGTCGCGGCCGGGCAATGGGCCTCCCACGCCCCGGCCGGGGTGCTGGGCGCGCTCGCGGTCCGGGTCCATCCCCGCCCGGGGCGTTCGTGGTGCCCTCCGAGTCGACCATCCGACGCATCCTGCAGGCCTGCGATGGCGACCAGCTCGATGCGGTGCTCGGCGCCTGGCTCTACCCGCGGCTGCCCACCGAGCAGGTGCTCACCGTCGACGGCAAGACGCTGCGCGGCGCCAAAGTCGGTGACGGGCGCGCGGTACACGTGCTGGCCGCCATGCTCGCCGGAACCCGCACCGTGCTGGCCCAACGCGAGATCCCCCACAAGACCAACGAGGTGCGCTGCGAGGCGCCCTGTCGTATCCCTAATTCAGTTAGGAGGAACTCGGAAGACAGTTCTTGGGTCTGATGGCTTACCCGGAGCCGAAAGGTGTTGGGGACCAGAGCATGCCATGATACCGGCGGTTATGTCCAGATGCCAGGAATGACGCGCCGGGGGGACCCGGTGTGATATGGCGAAAGCTGGATTGCCTGAATCCCAATCTCCAGTGATGCAAGTCTTCATCCACCGGAAACGGCGTCTGAAACCGGTGCCGCGCCCTGTGTTCGGTTATTTCGTTGCCGGATGCAACTTCCGGGGTGTCGGGCGATGTCCAGTGAGGACATTCAAGGGGATGAGTGGGGCGCCTAAGTCACGCTGTTACGTACGACAGGGACGAACGCGGGATCGCCTAAGGGGCGCGAGTCCTATGGCGACGGAGTGCTCGTAGTAGTCGGTGCGCCATGAGGCGCGCTGTTGTATCGCCCGCGCAGCGGGCAGGGACGGGAGGAGATGTCTCTGGATCTGATGGCTAACCCGGCCTCGAAAGGGTAGCCGGGGAAAATAGCATGCCAGAAAACCGGCAGTCATGCCCAGGCGTACGGGGTGGCGTGCCGGGAGATCCGCGTGATACGGCGAAACGCGTGATTGCCTGAAG
>JBOHFG010000214.1:0-35821 GCA_050699575.1 Pseudonocardiaceae bacterium | reverse complement strand
CACGGGAGATCTCCTCCCGATCGGCCTCGGTCAACGGCCTGCGCTCACAGCTCACTCAGTGCTCCTCATCGACGGTGTCACCGACGATCCACACCAAGATCAATTACTTCGACCAGTTGGGATCAAGAACTCCCTCTGACTCCATCATCCCCATCCAAATAACCTACACCTCGCGGAGAAGTTGAACGGAGGGCCTCGGGGGTGACCGCGGCTTCATGGGTAACCGCGGCGGGGGTCGAGGAAGGAGCTGAATAAGGGGTCTCGGAGGGGTCAATATAGGGAGCGGATTTCGCCACGCCGATACGTTCGGCGGCGTCGCACAGTAATGGTAGTGCACCCACCACTGTTCCACCGGTTTCGTTGATTCGCTCGATGGCTGGCCCAATCACTTCGGCCTGGTAGGCAATATTCTTCACGTTTTGTGCGCAGTCGTCGAGATTGTTGGCGGTACGGTTGAGTAGTGCGCCGATCGCAAAGAGAAAAATTGCCAGAACGGCGATCGTTAACGCAATGACGACGATCGTCAAGAAGATAAGAGTCATGGCTCATCCTTTCCAGCCGGGATTCCGGAAGCTTCGGTCACGGTCGGTGTGACCCGGTGGGCCCATCCTGTCGTTGATCACCATGACACGGATGGCCGTGCTGGTCGTAACGGCTGACCGCCCCACGATGGCACGCAGGCCGACCATAGGCCGGACGCGCGTGCCGAACCGCATCTGTAGCTACCTTCCGGCCATGACGATCGTACGAGCTTGCAGTCTTATAGTGCTGACGCAGAAGCAGATAGTCAAGCCATCAATACCCGCACATGAGAATATCCCCTCGATGGAGTTCCGTAGCTGCGGAAGTTATTTATGCGCTATTTTCGCTGTAAGTGATGAATAATAATAGATGTCCTATATGTGGGATTGTGGTCAACGATCACGACGCCCAGCGGTACGAGAGGGGCTCAACTGCTGACGGGGCCGGACTCGCCAGCAGCGCCAGGAGTGCTGGGAGAGATCAATCCGGTCACCACTTTGACCAGCCCCGCAGCGGGGTCGTTGCCGCTGTTGGTGTCTCGGGTGAACATTGACAAAACGGTACGGGCCGGCAGCAGCTCGACGTGCTGGCCGACTATCTCGGTGAAGCTCAGTGCGTCAGACATCAGGTTCTCCTCGGGAAGGTGGCTCAGGTGGTCCTGAGACTGGGGGCTCCTCATCGGTGGTTGTCGGTCGATTCGACAGCATTACCGTGCCCAGTCGTAGCACCAGGTGACAATCCGTAGCAGCACGGAACTCTGCTGAGCCGACTACTGATGTGGGGCCGCTGGCCCAGGAACGCCCCAGCTTGATCCTTGGTGGAGCGCGCCGCACCGTGTCGGGAAATACTGCCAGCACAACGCCACCAGCAGGCCGACCGTGAGCAGTACGTAGCTGGAGCCGATCAGCTGCTGAGCAAGTGTCCAGTGCGGCCCGGTAGTCGCGGCGGAGCAGGAAGAACAGCACGAACGCGGCCGGGGTCAGCTTGATCGCGGCCGCGATCCCGACCAGCAGACCACGTGGCCACCGCGGCTGGCAGGTGAGGCAGTCCGCGGCGACCAGGCCATCAGGATCAGGTTGATCTGGCCGAACTCGATGAACGGGAGTGTGGCACCCGCCGACGTCTCCGGGAGTGGGCCGTAGAGGTCGCCGCCGTCGAGCCAGCTCTGCAACCCCGAGCCGGTATATCTCCAAGTCGGTGTGGTTGCCACCGGTGTGCCGCACCAGCCAGATCAGCACCGGAAGGCTCACCCGCACGGTGCCGGGGGCGGACAACGCCGCGCCTGCCCGTCCAGCAGCATGCTCAGCCGAGCCGGCAGATGGGAAACGGCCCCGCGGAAGCTCCTCGGCCTGGTTGGTATTCACTCGTACTTGCCGGTGTCGGCCTCACTGAAGACCGTGATGATCCAGCCGTTGTGGTACCACTTATCGGTGTCCAATGAACCTTACGGTCAGGCCGGCTACCCAGCGAGGGAGAGCCGCCGCACTCTTGTGAACCTGATGTCCAACCCGGCATCAGCCCGTAGTGCCCGGTCCACCGTTGGTCACGACACGTCATAGCAGCGGCGAACTTGTCCTGGTTCCGGTCGGCAGCGACGGCGATCGTGTCCGTGCGGCCGTGCGATCGTCACAAAGGAGACTTGATGTCAGAAATTTCCGGGCACGTCCAGAGTGGGAAAGCCCAATTCGGTCACGTCTATAATCTGGTCGATCCCCGAGGATACTTCCAGGCGCTTCGCGATATGAGGTACCAGGCGCCGGCCCACGGCGAGCGAGTCTTCGCTCATCTCGTGCAACGGCGGCGTGCGTATCTCGACCAGGACGACGTCGTGGTGCTTGATCTGTGTTGTTCCTACGGCGTCAACGCTGCTCTGCTCAACCATGACCTCACCCTTGACGATCTCTACGCTCGTTACGGCTCGCTCGAGTTGGCTGCGCTGTCGGCCGAAGAACTGGCCGTGGCCGACCGTGCATTCTATGGCGAACGCCGCCGCCCCTGTCCTGTGCACGTGGTCGGCGTCGACGTAGCTGATCAGGCCATCTCCTACGCGCAACGCGTGGGCTTGCACTGGGCGGGCAGCAGTGCGAACCTGGAGAGTGAGGAGCCCAGCGCGGCGCTGGCGCACCACCTTGCCGGTGTGGATCTGATCACTGTCACCGGGGGGATCGGGTACATCACTGAACGCACCTTCGATCGCGTGCTCCAGTGCGTAAGTCCGGCGAACGGCTGTTGGGTTGCGGTTTTTGCGCTTCGCTGGATCTCCTATGAGCGCATCGCCGAGATTTTGGCCCGATATGGCCTGGTCACCGAGCAACTATGTGGGCAGACGTTCCGTCAACGCCGCTTTGCCGACGATGCGGAACGAGACTATGTGCTCGACGAGCTCGAGCGCATGGGAGTCGACCCCGTCGGGAAGGAGACCGAGGGGTGGTATCACTCGAATTTCTACTTCTCCCGCCCGGTCGAGCACAATCTTCCGCCCCTGCGTGAGTTGCTGTCCGGCTACCTGGACTGACGTGCCGTCCACCGCGTCGGTCTGGGTGGATCTCAGCGAGGTCGGGCGCATTCCCGACCTCGCACCATCTGCAAACACGGCCTCAGCCGCATGACTGCCCCGCGTACCGCGCCCACCGATCCCGACACGGATCTATCCTGGACCCATGCCCGTTAACTCAGAGTTTCAAGTCACGACAGCAGTGCTTGAGGACATAGAAACGACCGACCGGTGTATCACATTCCGATACAACCTCGATGGCGAGCCGGACGTTCTCCACTTCGAGTATGAGTCGATATGTCTTGATGACATGAAACTCAGGGTGTCGCACGAAGCGTTTCATGCCTATGCCGTTTCGCTGGGTGTCATCTCGATGGGGCGTTTTGGTGCTGTAATTCCTCAACGTTTCGACATTGCGAGATTTGGCGAGTACGTGCACCCTGAGCTGCTGAGATTCTTGCGGAAAGTCTTGTGTCAGCACTGGAGTGAGCATCGCTACCAGATCGGCCGGCTGGATTATTACGTTCCGGATTTCGTTGTCGACGAGTCGACCCTTGGCTCGAAGGTCTCCTTGCCACTCTTTGAGATCGAAACGAGTCATCCAGAACGTGTCCTGGTCGCGACCGGCTCGGGCAAGGACAGCCTGCTGTGCGTGCAGCTGTTGACTGCGGCTAATGTTGAGTACGAGACATTCACGTATCTTCATGACGCCTACGGCGACGTCGATCACCAAAGTAGGGTCTTCGGGAGGCTGCGGGAGGCTGCTCAACAACGGCACGTACTGAAGATTTTTGATGGGTACGCGTCATGGCTTGAAAATCGACTACAGAGCTTCGGTGTTCTCGGGAATATGGCGAAAGACGGTCTCACAAAACCGTTTCGAACAGAGTCGGGAGAGGTGTTTGCGGGCTCGTTCGCCATGGTGCCAATTCAGGTTGCAAGCGGTATTCCTCTCCAAGTTTTCGGCAATGAAAAAAGTGCAGATTTCCCGAATTTGATCGACCAAGAAACAGGTGCAAGCATAGCTCATCAATTTGCCAAAAGTATCTACGGGGAAACGGCCATCTTCAATTTCTATGACAAGTTCTTTTCTGGTATCCAGCGGGTGAGCCTCACCAAGCCGATTCACGATGTGAAAATCTTCAAGATACTGTTCGTGCTGACCGAAGATCTCCCCTATCTGACAAATTCGTGCAACTTCATGAAGCCCTGGTGTTGCAAGTGCGAGAAATGCCTCTACGTGTTCTCTGGCTTCTCTGCGTTCGGAGATCACCGGCGAACGGTTCAAGTGTTCGGTGCCGATCTGTTCGATGAGCCTGGGCTGTTGCCTGTCTGGGAGGACCTGCTGGGCCTCAACGGACGTATTCCCTGGGAATGTGTCGGGCATCCAGAAGAAGCTCAATTGAACTTTTATAAAGTATGGAAAAATGGAACGACCGGGTGTGCTGTCGATATGTTTGTTGACAAGATTATCAAACCTCTTGTAAAGATCGACGCGGAAGGCGTTGAGCCTCATTTTGAGATGATCGAGGAGCGGTACTCACGAGTGGACAAACATCATCACCACATGCCTGACTGGCTCGCCCGGAAGATTTTTGCGGTGCTGGACGGGCTCTAGTCGCCGGGCGTTGGCTTCGGCGAGTCGTCCGGCGCGGGGTTGTCGCTACGGAGGTGGCAGGCGCATGCTGAGTGGCAACGAGGTCACGTTCTCACCGGTGCGGGGTGGCCCTGGCCCCGCGGCGTGAGGAGCATCAGGTGACCAGTGGAGTGCACGGGATCGCGGCCCGGCGCGCGGCGCGCCAGCGTACAGCCGTCGCCGAGGGTCCAGATCTGTCGATCAAGACTCTCGGCGCGGCCCGGATCGAGTCTCCGCTGGCCGCGTTGCTCGACGCCAGGCGGACCACCGAACACTATGTCGACGCCGACGATCGGGTGCTTCTCGACGACACCCTCAGCATGGTTCGATCGCGGAGCGGTTCGATCGGCAACCTGCCCAGTTTCGAGCCGGCCGGCCCCCGGCGCACCATCTTCTTCGACCCGTCCAAGACTAGGGTCGGGATCGTGACCTGCGGCGGGCTGTGCCCCGGTCTTAACGATGTCATCCGCGGCCTGGTCCGCAATCTGACGAACCACTACGAGGTGCGGCGCGTCGTCGGCTTCCGCAACGGTTACCAGGGTTTCATCGCTGCCTATCGTTACGACGTGGTGGATCTGACCCCGGAGAGCGTCCGAGACATCAACGTCGACGGCGGCACCGTGCTGGGCACCTCCCGCGGGCCGCAGGATCCCTACCAGGTCGTTGACTGTCTGGAGCGGCTCGGCATCAATATTCTGTTCGTGATCGGTGGTGACGGCTCCATGCGCGGCGCGATGCAGATCGCGAGCGTGGTCGACGAGCGCGGATCACGGATCGCGGTGGTTGGGGTGCCCAAAACGATCGACAACGACATCCCCTACTTGGATCAGAGCTTCGGGTTCCAGACCGCCTTCGCGCGGGCCACCGAGTCGATCCACGCGGTCACCGTCGAGGCCAAGTCCACTCCGTATGGCATCGGCGTGGTGAAGCTGATGGGCCGGCACTCGGGGTTCATTGCCTGCTACGCAGCACTGGCCCGCAATGACGCCGACGTGGTGCTCATCCCGGAAGTCGCGTTCGCACTCGACGGTGACGGCGGGCTGTTGCAGCACCTGGAGCGGCGAGTGCGGGAGCGCGGCTACGCCGTGGTGGTCGTCGCTGAGGGGGCTGGGCAGGAGTTGTTCGACGGTGAGCAGACCCCAACCGATGTCCCCCGCGACGCCTCGGGTAACTCCGGGCTACGCGATATCGGGGCGTTGCTGCGACGGCGGTTCGCCGAGCATTTCGCCGCGGGTGGTATCCAGGCCTGCATCCGGTTCATCGACCCGAGCTACGCCATCCGCAGCGTGCCGGCCAACCCCTACGACAGTGTCTACTGCGTGCGGCTCGCGCAGGCCGCGGTGCACGCCGCGATGTCCGGTCGCACCGAGATGGTCGTCGGCCGGTGGCGCCGGCGGTTCGTGCACATCCCGATGGCGCTGGCGGTTAGCAAGCGCCACCAGGTGGACCCGCACGGTGACCTGTGGATGTCGGTCTTGGAGGCCACCGGTCAGCCGGCGCAGTTCGGCGAGCCGAACCGGTCGTGAGTGGAAAACAGTGTTATGGCACTGAATGCCGCTCACGAGCGCTCCCGAAGGGAGCGCCATTTGACCGCGCTGAAACCTGGTAGATACAGGGTTGTTCGATGCTAGATACGGAGGTGATCCGAGGGATGCCTACCCGTGACCGGCGACTGCAGGCCATGGCCCCCGTCTCCTCTCCCCCGGCCATGGGCGCGGGTGGCCGGGCCGGGGGTGACCAAGGCATGGGTGCCGGGCCGACGGTGCGGTGGGAGGAGTATCGCAGCCCGGGTTGCTGGGACGAGATGCTCGTGGGCGGACGTGCGCGCGAGGCCAGCAGCGGCGTCGTGCATTACCTCGCTTCCCTGGGTGATGAGTTGCTCGAACGCCAACGGGCAGCTGAGCTGGCGATCAAGGCCATGGGCATCACGTTCACCGTCTACGCCGACGCCGAGGACCGCGACCGGGCGTGGCCCTTCGACGTGATCCCCCGGGTGATCTCCACCCAGGAGTGGAGTGGCATTTCCGCCGGCCTGGTGCAACGGCTGACGGCCTTGAACATGTTCATCGACGACCTGTACGGTCAGGCCAAGGTCGTCGCCGACCGGGTGCTGCCAGCGGAGTTGCTGGCCGGTTCGAGGAGCTTCCGCCCGCAGTGTGTTGGGGTGCGCCCGGCTGGCGGGGTGTGGGCGCACATCTGCGGCAGCGACCTGGTCCGCGACGCCGACGGCACGGTCTACGTGCTGGAGGACAACCTGCGGGTGCCCTCGGGAGTGTCCTACATGCTGGAGAACCGGCTGCTCACCAAGCGGGTATTCGCCGATTTATTCCGTGACCTCGACATCCATCCGGTCGACAGCTACCCCAACCGGCTGTACGAGCTGCTCGCCGCGCTCGCCCCGCGCAACACCGACTGGCCGACCATCGCGGTGCTCACCCCCGGCATCTACAACGCGGCGTACTTCGAGCACGTCTTCCTCGCCAGGCAGATCGGTGCCTACCTGGTCGAGGGCAGTGACCTCGTCGTCGATGCCGAGAACTGTGTCCAGGTCGGTACCGTCGGTGGACCGGTCCGGGTTGATGTGATCTACCGCAGGATCGACGACCTGTGGCTCGACCCTGAGGTGTTCCGGCCGGACTCGCTGCTCGGCGTGCCCGGCCTGATGCGGGCCTGGCGGGCCGGCAACGTCGCCATCGCCAACGCGCCGGGCGCCGGGGTGGCTGATGACAAGGCCGTCTACGCCTTCGTGCCCGAGCTGATCCGCTACTACCTGAGTGAGGATCCGAAGATCGCGAACGTGCCCACCTACCTGTGCTGCGACGACGCGCAGCGCAGCCACGTCCTGGCCAATCTCAACGAGCTGGTCGTCAAGCCGGCGAATGAGTCCGGCGGCTGCGGAATCTTCATCGGGTCGGCCGCGACCCGCGCCGAGAAGGAGAACGTGCGGGCCCGGATCAAGGCTGACCCGCGCAACTACGTCGCGCAGCCGATTCTGGCGCTGTCGACGGCACCGACGCTGCGCTCTGGACGGGTTGTGGCGCGTCACGTCGACCTGCGGCCCTTCATTCTTTCCGGCGCGCAGTCCTACGTGACCCAAGGTGGACTCACCCGGGTCGCGCTCGCCGAGCATTCGCTGGTCGTGAACAGCTCGCAGGGCGGTGGGAGCAAGGACACCTGGGTCCTTGACCCCACCGTGGCTCGAGTCCGGCAGTCATGACAGCAGTCAGGGAGAGGGGAGCCTACGATGTTGCTATCCCGATTCGCCGAGTCGTTGTACTGGGCTGGACGCTACCTTGAGCGAGCCGAGGCGACCTCGCGGATGGTCAAGGTGCACACCGAGCTGTTTCTCGACCTGCCCCGCTCCGCGGGGGTGGGCTGGTCGCCGTTGCTCGCGGTGACCGGCAGTGGTGAGGAGTTCCTGGGCCGGTACGCCGGACCCGACGAGGAGGACGTGGTGTCCTTCCTGGCCACCGACCCGAAGCACCAAGGCTCGATCCTAGCCAGTATTGCGCAAGCCAGGGTCAACTTGCGAGTGAGCCGGGTAATGCTGCCGAGCTCCTCCTGGGAGGTGGTCAACGACCTGTACGGGTGGGCCCTCTCCAGCTCGGCGGAGGCGATCGACCGGCGGACCCGGCTGCGGTGGATGGATTATGTGATCTCCGACTGCCAGCTGCTGGCCGGGCTGCTCGCCGGCACCATGTGCGACGACGAGGCCTACGCGTTCCTCCAGATCGGCCGCCACCTCGAACGCGCAGACATGACCACCCGGGTCCTCGACGTCCAGGCCGCCATTCTCATCGGTCAGCCCGACGATGGCGCGCCCTACCACGATGTGACCTGGATGAGTGTGCTGCAGTCGCTCTCGGCGCACCAGATGTTCCGCCGCAGCGCGCGGTGCGGGGTATCCGGGCCAGAGGCGCTGCGCTTTCTGCTGCAGGACGCACAGTTCCCCAGGTCGGTGGAGTTCTGCCTGACCGCGGCGTCGCGCGCCTTACTCCGGTTGCCTCGGGCCACCCAGCCGCTGGGCAGCTGCGCGGGGGTGCAGGGGAAACTGCGGCACCTCGCGATCGCCGATGTCGCCACCCCGAACGAGCTGCACGAGCTCACCGAGGAACTGGAGTTCGGCATCAGCGAGCTGCACGGCGCGCTGGCGGAGGCGTATTTCCGACCGGTCCCGGTCCCGGTCGAGCGGTCCTGACGGAGGCGACAGTGGCCATCAATGTTGCCCTCGAGCACCAGACGTCGTACTGCTTCGATCGCCTGGTTCGGGTGGCGCCCCATGTCATCCGGCTGCGCCCCGCGCCGCATTGCCGCACCCCGGTGCTGTCCTACTCGTTGCAGGTCCAGCCCGGCGGCCATTTCCTGAACTGGCAGCAGGACCCGTTCGGCAACTACCTGGCCAGGGTGGTGTTCCCCGAGCCGGTGCGCCACCTGAGCATCACCGTCGATCTCGTCGCGGACCTGACCGTGATTAACCCGTTCGATTTCTTCGTCGACCCCGAAGCCGAGCGGTACCCATTCCGCTACGAGCCGGCGATGATCCGTGACCTCGCGCCGTACCTGGTCAGCGAGCCGCCGGGGCCGCTGCTGACCGAGTGGCTCGCCGGGCTGGACCGCTGGCTCGCCGACGGCGCCCCGATCAACGACTTCTTGGTCGGCGTCAACCAGCGGCTGCAGGCCGACCTCGCCTACCTCACCCGGATGGAGGTCGGGGTGCAGAGTCCCGAGGAGACGTTGCGGTTGCGCCGCGGCTCGTGCCGGGACAGCGCCTGGCTGCTGGTGGCGATCATGCGCCAGCTGGGTCTCGCGGCGCGGTTCGTCTCCGGCTACCTCGTCCAGCTCGTCGCTGACCAGCCACCGCTGCACGGCCCGGCCGGACCCCGCGAGGACTTCACCGACTTGCACGCCTGGACCGAGGTCTACGTGCCCGGAGCGGGATGGATCGGGCTGGACCCGACGTCGGGGCTGTTCGCCGGCGAGGGCCACCTGCCGTTGGCCTGCACACCGGAGCCCGCCGGCGCCGCTCCGGTCACCGGTGCCCTCGACAAGTGCGAGGTCACGTTCTCCTTCGTCAACCGGGTCAGCCGGGTGCACGAGAGCCCGCGGGTCACCCTGCCCTACACCGACGAGCAGTGGGCCGGCATCGATGCGCTGGGCACCGCGGTGGACGCCGATCTGGCCGCCGGTGATGTGCGGCTCACCCACGGCGGGGAGCCGACGTTCGTCTCGGTCGACGACATGGAGGCGCCCGAGTGGACCATCTCGCCCGACGGTCCCGGTAAGCGTGAGCTCGCCTGGCGGCTGGCTGGCCGGCTCGCCGACCGTTTCGCGCCCGGCGGGCTGCTACAAGTTGGGCAGGGCAAGTGGTACCCAGGGGAACCACTGCCGCGCTGGCAGATCGGGATCCTGTGGCGAGCCGACGGCGAGCCGCTGTGGCGGGCGGCAGCGTTGCTGGCCGACCCCTGGGAACCGGGCAAGTCCGGCGACGACGACACCCAACGGCTGGCGCTGGCCATCGCCACCAGGCTCGGCATCGCGCCCGAGTGCTGCTTGCCCGCCTACGAGGACCCATTGGAGCGCCTGACCGCAGAGGCCCTGCTGCCCGACGGGCCACCACCCGCCTACGACGTCGACCCGACCGACCCAGCCCTGGTCGACGCCCAGACCAGGGCACGCATCATCGCGGAGCTCGACGCCGAGAGTGGCAAGCCCCGGGGCTGGGTCATTCCGGTGCACCGGACCCAGGGCTGGGCTACCACCCGGTGGCCGCTGCGCCGCAAGCACCTCATGCTCCGTCCCGGTGACTCGCCAATGGGTCTGCGGCTGCCCTTGAGCTCGTTCACCTGGCGACCGGTCCCTGTCGAGCCCGAGCGTTCCCCCTTCGAGGAGCGCGGCCCCCTGCCGGCCCCGCCACCCCGGCCGGCTCCGGCCGTCCCGTCGAGCCAACCGGCCACGGCCGGCCCGTCGGCCAGCGTTGTCCCGTCGGACCAGGCGCCGCCCACCGCTTTGTGCGTGGAGCGCCGGGACGGCCGGCTGCACGTGTTCCTCCCACCGCTGGAGCACCTGGAGCACGCCGTCGAGCTGCTGGCGCTGGTCGAGGCCGCGGTCACCGAGGTGGGCCAGCCGGTGGTGATCGAGGGCTACCCACCGCCGGTCGATCCGCGGCTGCATCACCTCGTCGTGGGCGCTGATCCCGGGGTGATCGCGGTTACCGTGCAACCGGCGGCGAGCGGGCGCCCCCACGCCGACATTGTGACCGGGCTCTACGACCGGGCCCGGCAGGTCGGCCTGGGCACCGAGAAGTTCGACCTGGACGGCACGCACACCGGGACCGGGGGCGGCAACCACGTCACCCTCGGCGGGCCCACCCCGGCGGACAGCCCACTGCTGCGCCGCCCTGACCTGCTGCGCAGCCTGATCACTTACTGGCAGCACCACCCGTCGCTGTCCTACCTGTTCTCGGGCCGCTTCATCGGCCCGACCAGTCAGGCGCCCAGAGTCGACGAGGGCCGTGACGAGGCGCTCTACGAGCTGGAGATCGCCTTCGCCGAGCTGGAGCGCCTCGGACCCGATATCCGGCCCTGGATGCCTGACCGGCTGTTGCGCCACCTGCTCGTCGACGTCACCGGCAACACCCACCGCGCGGAATTCTGCATCGATAAGCTGTTCAGCCCCACTGGCGAGCGGGGCCGGCTAGGCCTGCTGGAGCTGCGTGCCTTCGAGATGCCGCCGCATCCGCGGATGGCGCTGGTGCAGGCGTTGCTGGTGCGGGCCCTGGTGGCCCGGTGCTGGCGCCAGCCCTATACGGGGCCATTGGTGCGGTGGGGCACTGAGCTGCACGATCGGTTCCTGCTGCCCGCGTTCGTGGCCGTCGACATCGCGGAGGTCACCGCGGATCTGCGCCGCCACGGTTACCCCTTCGAGCAGGCCTGGTTGGCGCCGTTCCTGGAGTTCCGCTTTCCGCTGATCGGCTCAGTGCAGGTGGCTGGAGCCACCATCGAGCTGCGCGGTGCGATCGAGCCGTGGCCGGTGCTGGGCGAGGAGGTCTCGGCCACTGCCCCCGCCCGTTACGTCGACTCCTCGGTCGAGCGGCTGCAGGTTTGCGTCACCGGGATGACCGAGGGTCGCCATCTGGTGACCTGCAACGGTGCCGTCGTGCCCCTGCGACCCACCGGAGTCCGCGGCGAGTTCGTCGCCGGAGTGCGCTACCGCGCCTGGCAGCCGCACTCCGCTTTGCACCCGACGATTGGCGTGCACGCCCCGCTGGTGTTCGATCTACTGGACCGCTGGAACGGGCGTTCCCTGGGTGGTTGCACCTACCACGTGACGCACCCCGGCGGCCTCAGCTACGACCGGGTACCGGTGAATGCCCAGGAGGCCGAGACCCGCCGGGCCAGCCGGTTCCGACCCGATGGCCACACCCCGGGGCCCGTCGATCTCACCAGCGCTGCGCTGCGCTGCGCACCCGACCGGGAGTACCCTTACACGGTGGACCTGCGACGGGCAGCTGCCCGCCCTGTGGAGTGAGATGACGTCGCCCGAGTCGACGACCACTCCGACCGGGCTCCTCGCCGGCTACCACCCGCTGCCGGCTGTGCACGACGAGATGGTCGATGGCAGCGGCGGGCTACGTACGCAGTGGGCCCACGTCGGCCGGGTGCTCGACGGTCTTGGCCGCCATGAGCTGAGCTGCCGCCGGGCAGAGGCGGCCCGCCTGCTCGCCAACGACGGCGTCACCTACCACGTCTCAGCCGGCGTGCCCGGCACAGGGCAGCGGTGGGAGCTGGATCCCGTTCCGGTTCTGCTGAGCAGTGAGCAGTGGGCCAGCATCGAGAGCGGGGTCATTCAGCGCGCGGAGTTGCTCAATCTCGTCCTGTCCGACCTCTACAGTTCCCGCGAGCTGCTGCGCCGACGCCTGATACCACCCGAGCTGGTGTTCGCTCATCCCGGCTTCCTCCGGGAGTGTGACCAGATCCGGGTTCCCGGCTCCCAGCAGCTCTTCACCTGCGCGGCCGACCTGGCCCGCGACGCTACCGGCACGTACTGGGTGCTGACCGACCGTACCCAGGCACCGTCGGGCGCGGGATACGCACTGGAGAACCGGGTGGTCGTCTCGCGGGTGTTCCCCAGCATGCATCGCGACGCGCAGGTGCACCGGCTCGCGCCGTTCTTCCGCACCCTGCGCTCGGCGCTGCAGGCGGCCGCACCGCCGGCGGTGACCGAGCCCCGGATCGTGGTGCTCACTCCGGGCTCGTGGAGCGAGACGGCGTTTGAGCACGCGTTTCTCGCCTCCCACCTCGGATATCCGCTGGTCGAGGGCGCTGATCTCACGGTGCGCGAGGGCCGGGTGTGGATGCGCTCGCTCGGGCACTTGGAACCGGTGGACGTGATCCTGCGCCGGGTGGACAGCTCCTACTGTGACCCGCTGGAGCTGCGCTCCGAGTCCCGTCTCGGGGTGCCCGGCCTGGTGGAGGCCTGCCGGCTGGGCCGCGTGTCGGTGGTGAACACGCTGGGTAGCGCGGTGCTGGAGAACCCGGGGCTGCTGCCGCTGCTGCCCCGGCTGTGCGAGCATTTGCTCGGCGAGCCGCTGCAACTGCCGTCGGTGCTGACGTGGTGGTGCGGTGAGCGGGACGGGCTGCGCCACGTGCTGGGACACCTCGACCGGCTCGTGATGAAATCGATCGCGCGTGAGCCGGGAGCGGACACGGTGCGCGGTTGGGAACTCAGTGCCGCCCAGCGCGACGAGCTGCGCCGCCGGATCGAGGCCCGCCCACACGGCTGGGTCGGCCAGGAACGGCTGGACCTAGGCACCGTGCCCGCACTGACCGAAGACGGGCTGGTGCCGTGCCGGGCTGTGCTGCGGGCGTTCCTGGTCGCTCGCCATGAGTCCTATGTCGCGATGCCGGGCGGCCTGGCCAGGGTCGTACCGGCGTCCGGCAGCACCTCTCAGGCCAACGGGACCGGGGCGCTGAGCAAGGACATCTGGGTGCTGGCCTCCGAGCCGGAGGAGCTCGCCGGTTTCTGGTTGCAGCCCAGCACGCCGGTCATCCAGGAACGCGCGATGTCCTCCCGCGCCGCCGAGAACCTGTTCTGGCTGGGTCGCTACGCGGAGCGCGCCGAGGCCGTGGTGCGGCTGCTGCGGGTGGTCGGCGACCGGCGCACCGACTTCCCGGACGGCGTCAACCCGGCGGGCACCGCGTGCCTGCGGTCGCTGCTCGCCGCGCTGACTGAGGTCACCGGGACCCATCCCGACGCTGCCGACGTCGGCGGTGTCGACGTCGATCGGGAGCTGCTCGCCCTGATGCTCGACGCGAGACGTCCGGGCACCCTCGCCTTCGCCGTACGTTGCCTGCGCGATGCGGCCTACCCGGTACGAGACCAGCTCTCCGCCGACACCTGGCTGGTCATCGGAGAGCTGGAGCGTGAGCTGCTGGAGCCTGCGGTGCCGGCCTCAGGTAGCGCCTTCCTGGCGCCGGGCATGCTCCCACAGGTGTTGACCAGCCTGCTCGCGCTCGGTGGCCTGGCCGGCGACAGCATGGTGCGCGACCACGGCTGGCGGTTCATGGATGCCGGGCGGCGGCTCGAACGAGGCATTCAGGCCTGCGCCCTGCTGCGCTCCACAGTGGCCGTCGCTCACGACACAGCCACCGACAGCCTGCTGCTGGAGTCGGTGCTCACCGCGGCCGAGAGTATCATCACCTACCGTCGCCGCTACCGTTCCCACGCCCGGCTCACGACCCTGCTGGACCTGTTACTGCTCGATCCCGGCAACCCCCGCTCGGTCGGCTATCAGATTGACCGGCTCGGCGAGGACGTGACCGCGGTCGCCCGCCGGGACAGCACCGGCTCCGGGTCCGGGCAGCTGACGCAGGCCGAGCGGCTGGTTCTGGAGGCCTCGACCGCGCTGCGGTTGGCGAACCTCACCTTACTATCCGAGGTCGACCGCGACGGGCGGCGTCCCGGGATCGAGGCCTTCCTGGACCACCTCATCAGGTTGCTGGAACGGGCCGGTGACGCACTGGACGCCGCGCACTTCACCCACCTGCTCCCGCAGCAGCCCCTGCCGGCTGCTGAGCTGGTCTCGGCCGGCTCAGGTAACGACCCGCACCTCCGGTTGGTGTGATCGCCCGTGGCGTACCAGGTCACCCACCGCACGGACTACC
This sequence comes from Pseudonocardiaceae bacterium, assembly GCA_050699575.1. GTDB lineage: Bacteria > Actinomycetota > Actinomycetes > Mycobacteriales > Pseudonocardiaceae. The sequence continues at coordinate 21,006 of JBOHFG010000214.1, read as the reverse complement.
GTTACTCCTCGGCGGTGTCGTCGAGCTTCGGTGAGATCGTCATGCTGCCTCGTGACCTGCCCGGCCAGGTGTGCGTGCGCAGCCAGCTCACCATCGACCCGAAGCCGCACGACCTGCGCGAGCGGCTCGATTTCTTTGGCAACCGGGTCGCCTATTTCGCCGTCCTCACACCGCACACCCGGCTGTCGGTCACCGTTCAGAGCTTGGTGCGGGTCAGTGGGCGACGCGCCGAGCCGGCTGCGTCCGGGGAGGCCCCGTGGGAGCAGGTCCACGACCGCATCCGAGCCGGCTCCGACGCCGACGCGCTGGAGGCTCGGCAGTTCGTGCTCGACTCACCGCTGGTGACGATCTCGGATCAGCTCGCAGAGTACGCGGCGCCGTCGTTTCCGGCCGGCCGCCCGGTGCTGGCGGCGCTGAGTGATCTGTCGTCGCGGATCCACCGCGACTTTGACTTCGAACCCGGGGCGACGCACGTCAGGACGACGGTCGAGGAGGTGCTCGAGCGCAGGGCGGGAGTGTGCCAGGACTTCGCGCACCTCGCGATCGGCTGCTTGCGCTCGCTCGGACTGGCCGCCCGGTATGTCAGCGGGTACCTGGAGACCAGGCCGCCACCGGGGAGGGAACGCCTGGCTGGATCCGACGTGTCACACGCCTGGGCGTCGCTGTTCGTCCCTGACACCGGCTGGATCGACATCGACCCCACCAACGACCAGCTGGTAAACGACCGCTACGTTACGACCGCCTGGGGCCGCGACTACACCGACGTGCCACCGCTCAAGGGCGTAATTTTCACCCAGAGTGACAAACGTCACCTGAAGGTAACCGTCGACGTCCTACCGGTGGACGAGCCGGAGTAATTACGTCTCTTCAGCGTGCACCACCATCGCTTCCAGATAAGGGCCACCGAACGTGGTCGCCATGGCCACATCGGAGGCGTCGCGGCCTCGCCCGATCACGATGCGCCCTTTGCGTCGCATATTGTTGCGGGGGTCAAAGGTCCACCAGCGCTGCCCGAGCCAGACCTCCATCCAGGCTGCGAAATCCATCGGCGCCGGGTCCGGGGGGACATCGAGATCGGGCAGATACCCGAAGACATACCGTGCGGGAATGTTCAATGCCCGGCAGAACGAGATCGCCAGATGAGTGAAGTCCCGGCAGACTCCACGTCCGGTCAGGTTCACGTCCGCGGCGGTCGTGTGGGTGGTGGTGCTCCCGTACTGGAACGTCAGGTGGGCATGGACGTGGTCGCAGATTGCCTGCACGCGGCGGTACCCCGGAGCAAGCCCCCCGAAGCGGGACCACGCCTCGTTTCCGAGCACGTCGGGCAGGCAGTAACGACTTGGCAGGAGGTAGACCAGAGTGTCATCTGGTAGTGCATCCGGCGCACATTCCGGGGCCTGCTCGTCGGTGTCCTCGGTGGCGTCCGGACACGCGACCACGGCGTCGTAGCCGAAGTTCGACCGCCCAGCCGGTAGCACAGCACGCACACATAAGTTGCCGTACAGATCGGGGTAGCCGCGGATCGCTATCAACGGCTCCGACGACCACCGCTCGGTCTCGATCGCGATGAACCTCGACTCACCCGGCTGCACCTGGAAGATCACCGGCGTGTCTACCGTGGCCACGTAGGTGAAACCGCAGCCCACCCGAAGTCGGCGTAACCCCATCATCTCATTATTCCCCAGTGCCACCTCGCTCACCGCAGCGGGACTGCCAAAGGGAACCTTTCGCTCGCTCCGATGGCTTCGCTGACCGTCACGTGGAACCTAGTGCAGGCTCTGGCTTCACCGCGCAGTACACGATCGTGGAGTAGCGGCAAGGATAGCGTTGTCCGCCAGCCCCGCGGTGACGCGGCTGCGATTGAAAATCTTGTGTATATCACTAGGTCTGCGAAGATCGAGCAGTGCCGTGAGGCGCGTGTTGCAGTAGGTGAACCCGTTGGACACTTGCAGGATCTCCGAGCGCTGCCGCTGCCGGAACAGCAGCCGATGCCACGCCGCCGGGGCTGTCATCAACGCCATTGACATCAATGCGAACAATATCGCCACCAGGTGGGCGCCGTGTTGCCCGTCACTTTCCTCATCCTCAGCCTCCCTGGCCACCCGGCTGCATGATGAAGCTGTCCGGCTGTATATTCTCGATCAGATGATCAACGGCCCCGGCCAGACAAGGCGTCGCGCAGCCGGTCGACCAAGCCCACACCGGGCGCCATCGCCCCCAGGGGGGCACCCTCTGATGGTAAAGACGGGTGCGGTCGGGTCGGCGCGATCTTCTCAGCCTGCTGCACCTTCTTACCGAGCTCCTGGAGCTGCTGCGGCGAGCACGCCAAGCGCAGCTGGGGGAACAGGTCGCCTTCCTCTTCCTCCACATGATGGCGGATCTCCGCCATCAGCCCGAGCAGCGTTGGCCAGAACTCGGAATCAGTCGGCTTGAGCGACTCAAGCCGCTTCATGGTCTGCTCTGCCTCGTCGTGCTCCTGCACTTCGTGGTCAGCGATCTTGTCACCGTTGAGTAGATGCTCGCGAACCGCAGGATAAAGATAGATCTCCTCGGCTACCGAGTGCTTGACCAGAGAAGTCACGGCCTGCTCCGCGAGGCGCTGGACCTCGTCGCTAGTACTGCCCTCCATGGTCTTCAACTGGACGAACAGGGTCTCCACCTCGCGGTGCTGGTGGGTCAGGAACGTCGTCACGTCAGTCTGTATAGAAGTACTCATGGGTTACGGTTACCCGGTCATGATGATCAGTAATCCTGGAGCTCTTGATCTGGGAGTCAGGTCACCGCCGCTACGGCGCGGCCCGGGCGGCCGAGGCCTAGCGGATGTCGTCCAGTGTCGAGCCGTACCGGCTGACCACGCGGGCCCGGAGTGCGGGGTCGGATCGGGGCACCGGCCCGATGAAGATCTCATCGAGGTCGGGGAACTCACTCCGGAGCTCATCATCGATGCGGACGCACGCTCGTTCCAGGTCATCGGCGGAGAGTGCCTCGGCGAAGTCCACTCGAGTGCACAACAGCACCTTGTCTGTGCCGGTCAGCATGGTGAGCAGGTCGACCACCTGATCCACCTCGGGGGCGGCGCTGAGCTGGGCGTGGATCGCCCGGACCAGACGCGCGTCGGCCTGCCGCCCGATGAGAAGCTGCATGTTCGTGTGCGTGAGCAGATAGGCCATGACCGTGAGGAGCATCCCGATCAACAGCGAGGCCAGCCCATCCCATAGCGCCGAGCCGGTGAGCAGGTGCAGTGTGACACCGGCGAAGGCTAGGAGCAGGCCCAGCAGCGCCGCGGTGTCCTCGTAGAACACCGTCTTGACGGTGGGGTCATCTGTGGCGCGCAGGTACTCGATCAACTTCTGGTCATTCTCGGCCTTCTCGCGGTGAACCTGGCGCATGACCCGGATCCACGACAGACTTTCCATCACGAACGACAGGGCCAGGACGAGGAAGGCAACCCACGCGAGGGTCTGCTCCTCACCCGCACCGAAGATCGTGCGCACGCCCTCGTACACCGCGAACACCGCGCCGGTCACGAATATCGACACCGCGGCGATGAGCGACCAGAAAAACCGCACCTTGCCGTAGCCGAATGGGTGGCGCCGGTCGGCACGCCGCTCCGAGTGGTGCAGCGCCGCCAGCAGCAGGAATTCGGTGGACGTATCGGCCACCGAATGCGCGGCCTCGGCAAGCATCGCGGCCGACCCGGTCAGGATCCCAGCGACCGCCTTGATCACGGCGATCGCGGCGTTGGCCGCAAGCGCGAGGATGACGGTCAGCGTGCTTTCCCCGCTCCCGGGGTCCGGTGCCCCGGTCTTTGTGCGGCGGGAAGGTTCCGCCTGTGCGGTGCTCACGGGTCAGCTCAGCCAGCGTCGCCGCGTGCGGGCGCTGAGCCCGCGCCACGTCGCGGGTGGCCGGCCCAAGACAGGACAGGCCACCTCGGCGGCGTCGAACTTTCGTTCGATGGTACGCACAGTTGTCAACCTAAAAACTTACCAATAATGCCGTCGACCGAACATTGGACGCCCGACAGCGCCAAGTAGCTCCAGGATCACCCCGACCACTATCAAAATAATCCCGAGTGTAATGAGAATTTGCATCGGAACCAGGTATCCTACCACCAGTAAGATGATACCTAGAACGATCATGACCCCTCCTGGATGCGCGTGGAGCACTCTCTCTGCAGTAGAGCATACTCGGTAATGCGCGAACCGTCGTGGTCGTTCTGCCAGGCGTCAGCGTCGAGGTCTGGCTTTGCGGGTTTCCACTTCCCGTCATCAGCTCGCGGCGATGCCGATGGTCAGCAGTGTGACGCCGAGCAGCAACCAGACGACGTAGTCGCCGAGGTGACCTGAGTGTGCGATGCGCAGCGCGCGCAGCGGCGGGGCCAGCACGCCGGCTCCCTGGCGTAGCAGCTGCGGCACACGATCGGTATAGAGCGCGACGGTGGCCACGAGCAGCGCCAACAGGGTCGAGAGCACGCCCAGGAGAACGCCGGACAGGGTCCAGCTTGTCGACCGGCATGGTCGGTAGTGGGACAGCGTGGGTTCCGTGCAGGGCAGCGGCGGCATAACCGGTGGTGTCGAGCAGTTGCTGCGCTGCGTGCTGAGCTTGCGCGGCCAGTCCCGGGAGGAGACCTGAGGCGAGTGCACCACCAAGCAGGGCTACCACGGGTGCCAGCATGGTGACTGGTGCGTTGCGAATGTCGTGGTCGGTCGGCCCAGCCGAAACCGGCGTGTTCCAGGCCGTCTTCGGCCAGTGTCTTGCCCAGCCACGTGCCGAACGGGGGCAGTGCGGCCAGCGCAAGGCCTCCGGCAAGAAAACAGACTCGGGTGATCGGCAGGTTGCGCCCGCGGCCGTGCAGCTCGGTCTCATCGACGCTGCCCCGAGTGTTGAGCAGGATCCCGGCGCACAGGAACAATGCGCCTTTCACTTCAGCGTGTCCGAGAATGTAGACGGCCAGCCCACCGACCGCGGCTGGCTCGAGCGCGCCCAGTGCGACGAGGAACATGCCGACATGGGCGATCGTGGAGAAGGCGAGTAACCGTTTGAGGTGGGAGTGGACCAGGCACATCAGTGCGCCGATCACCGCTGTGACCACGCCGGCAACCATCAGCACCGGCCGGAGCCGCTCAGCCGGCAGTGCCGGGGAAAGCGCGGCGGACCAGGTTCGGGCTACCCCGTAGATGCCGAGTTCGACCATCACCTCCGGCGACGCCCGCTGCGAGCAGCATAATCTCTACCACAGTTATGGCAGCCTCCCCCAGAAAAAGCGCGCCGGCGGTGGTCACTGCCGCACGACCAGCCTGGCGAACACGAGCGATCCGGTCAACGACAGCGCGGCCAACACCAAACCGGCGTCCACATAGGAGTTACGCTGGTAACCCGCCGAAAGCAGCAGCATCCCCAGCGTGGCGACCACGCCAGCCATCGCCAGGCCGGCCAGGCGGTCCAGAGTGCGTCCTCGACCGGCCACCACGACCGCCGGCAACATTACCCACCACCAGCAGCACTGCCGCACCCACCAGCCACCGGCTCACTGGTGCACCGACCTTTCCACCGCGCCCAGTTCCGCCCGCAGGGCATGCACCAGCAGCGTCGGTGGGCGACCGCTGCTGTCCACCACAACGCTGCCCGGGCTCAGGCTCACGATCACCCCAGCTGCCGCCTGCCAGCTCTCCGCACGGACCTCATCGGGCTGGTCCAGCAAAGGCAGCCGGCGCAGCGCGCCCGCCGATGCCCCTCGTCCTCGCACCGCGGGCCAGAGCAGGCGGGCCAGCAGCCAGGTGTCAGCCAGCACCACTGCCGGAATCCGGAGCAGCGCACCTGTAGCGCCTCGCGGCATCGCGAACAATGAACCGCTCATTCGGCGCGCTACCACAGCGGCGTCACCCGCGATAACGCTCAGCAACGCCCCCAAGACGAACTCACCGCCAGACAGCGGGGACACCAACACGACATATCCGCCGAAGAGCAGTACCCACCATACCGCCGCCTCAGTTCGCGGGAACGTTTGCATCGGCCCACACCGTCACCGCCTCGCAGCTCTCCCGCAGCAACGCTACGAGCAGTGGGATCACGACCAGGGGGCGGAGCCCGGGTCGTTGGCGCCCACTACCGTCGGAGTGATCACCTCACAGTACTCTGCCCGCCACCTGCCCAAAGCTGCCCTCGTCCTCGCCGCGCTCAAGCGTGAGCTACGCAAGCTATAGGAAGATGATCACATGAGCACCACGCTGCGAGTCGAGTTCTTCTTCGATGACGAAGCGAGCACCTGGCACTACCGCGTGCCTGCACTGCACATCAACGGCGGCGGCACGGCGACCCGCGACGACGCCCAGCGCGAGTGCCTGGACGCGATCGCGTTTGCCCTGAAGGGCGACCCGAGCGAGTACGACAGCAACACCCAGGCGATCGCTCTCGAGGTGTCCGTCGCTCCTGCCGCCTGACCTCCACCGGCTACGGATTGGACGCTGCCTGGCTAGGCTGGTATCTGCGGTCGGGCCCCTCCACGATGTCGAGAAGCTGCTCGCTGAGCAGGACATCAGCGCGGTTTGCCGGATGCTGAATTCGGGTAGTTAGCCAGTCATGAAACGGATCGCGGCGCAGGTACTGATCGAGCGGCTGGCGGACTGGGGCGTCGACACGATCTTTGGGCTGGACGACCCGTTACGCGCATCCGGCGCCTGCCCTGCCTCAGCACGGCTCGACGGTGCTGCCACGGCGCTTCGGGGGGCCCGATCCCGATCAGCTGGCCACCATGGCCCTCGGGTTGCCCTACCCAATCGCCATGCAGCACGCCTTCCCCGGATGGCAGGTGATCGCCTACGTCGGCGAGCCGGGCGCGCTTCCCGCCGCGTTGAACGCCGCCCTGGCCCACGATGTCCAAGGACCGTATAGCCACACTGCGCTCCTAAGCAGTGTCCGCATCGAGAGGAACAAAATGAAGGCAGTGACATGGCATGGCAAGCGTGACGTCCGCGTGGATACGGTTCCTGACCCCACAATCCAGTTCCCGACAGATGCGATCGTGCGCATCACGTCGACCGGGATCTGCGGGTCTGACCTTCACCTGTACGAAGTGCTCGGCCCATTCATGGGCGAGGGCGACATTCTCGGTCACGAGCCGATGGGTATCGTGGAGGAGGTGGGCCGCGAGGTCACCGAGGTCCACCCTGGTCAGCGTGTGGTGATCCCGTTCAACATCTCCTGCGGCACATGTTTCATGTGCGGGCAGGGACTGCATTCGCAGTGTGAGACGACTCAGGTCCGGGACCAAGGTATGGGGGCGGCACTGTTCGGCTACACCAAGCTCTATGGGCAGGTGCCGGGAGGGCAGGCCGAGTACCTACGAGTTCCGTTCGGCAACACCCTGCCGATCTCAGTGCCTGACGGCCCACCCGACGAGCGATTCGTCTACCTCTCCGATGTGCTGCCCACCGCATGGCAAGCAGTCGAGTACGCCGGGATTCCGACCGGCGGAAGCGTCGTGGTGCTCGGTCTGGGGCCGATCGGTGACATGTCCGCCCGTATTGCCCGGCACCGGGGCGCCGAGCAGGTGATCGGCGTCGACCTGGTACCCGAGCGCCTCGCCCGCGCTCAGCTGCACGGCGCCAAGACGCTCGATTTGCGCGAACACGAGAACGATCTCGCCGATGTGATCCGCGGCATGACCGGCGGTCGGGGACCGGACGCGGTCATCGACGCCGTCGGGTTGGAGGCGCACGGGTCACCCGGAGCGAAGATCGCCCAACAGGCGGCCGGCACACTCCCCAAGCAAGTAGCGGCGACACTGATGCAGCACGTCGGCGTCGACCGACTCAACGCTCTCTACCTGGCGATCGACATCGTGCGCCGGGGCGGCACGATCTCGGTGGTCGGGGTCTACGGCGGCATGACCGACCCGCTGCCGCTGTTGACGATCTTCGACAAGCAGATCCAGCTGCGGATGGGACAGGCCAATGTCAAGCGGTGGGTCGATGACATTCTGCCGTTGCTCACCGACGCCGACCCGCTTGGCGTGGAGGGCTTCGCCACCCATACCCTGCCATTGGACCAGGCACCGCAAGCCTACGAGATGTTCCAGAAAAAGCAGGACGGAGCCGTCAAGATTCTCCTGCGACCGTAACAGATCTCTGACGTGACTCGCAGCGATGTAGGCAGCCAGGCGGACTCACCAACGCAGATCCCGGTGCGCGGGTGGCGGCAGGTGCTGGGACGCGCGATACGCCAAAGTCAGGAAGACAACATTCCATTGCTGGCCGCAGGAGTGGCTTTCTTTGGCTTTCTCGCGCTGTTTCCGGCGCTGATCGCGTTGGTGACCCTGGTAGGATTGGTGGCCGATCCGGGGCAGGTCACCCAGCAGGTGCAAAGCTTCACAGCGGGGCTACCGCAAGCCGCCCAACAGCTGATCTCCGACCAGCTAGCTGCCATCACCCACAGCAGCGATGGGGCGCTGACCATCGGGCTAGTGGTCTCGCTGCTGGTAGCGCTGCTGAGTGCGTCGAGTGGGACAGCAAACCTCATGACCGCGATCAATACCGCTTATGAGGAGAAAGAAACGCGAGGTTTTCTGAAATTCCGCGCGGTGGCATTGCTACTCACCCTCGGCACGGTAGTATTCCTGGTCATGACCCTAGCCCTGACTGCGGTCGTCCCCGTGGTGTTGCACGTGATACCCCTCGGCCCTACCGGCACTCTGCTCGCCGAAGTGGTGCGGTGGACGTTGCTCATTGTCGTGATCATGATAGGGCTAGCGGTGCTCTACCGGGTAGCTCCGGACCGAAATCCGCCAAAATTCCGCTGGGTCAGCGTGGGCAGCGTGACGGCGGCGTTGCTGTGGTTGCTTGGCACCGTGGGGTTCAGCCTCTACGTCAACTTCTTTGGTAACTACAACAAAACTTACGGCACGCTGGCTGGCGTGATCGTGCTGTTGCTGTGGCTGTTCCTGACTTGCTATGTCGTCCTACTCGGAGCAGAGATCAATGCTGAGGCCGAACTCCAGACCGAGTGCGACACCACGACCGGAGAGCCAAAGCCGATGGGGCAACGCGGGGCCGTGGTCGCCGACACTGTTATTTCCTGACCCCCCACCCGACCTAGCGGTGACCGTCGAGGGCTTGCTCCAGCTGTTGCTTGGTCATTGAGGAACGTCCCTTGATGCCTGCCTTGCGGGCGTCCTGGTAAAGCTGAGCCTTGGTGCGACCACGGGGGGCTGAGGGGTTTCCCGAGCGCAACCCGCCACGGCGCTGCGGGGAAATATCGCGGGTGGAGGTTAGGCTGGACTCCTTAGCTTCGCCAGCCTGCGCGCGGTTCTTGTTTACCGTGCGAGCGGCGATCTCTTTCGCTCGATGCGAATCCGTGCCTCGCTCCTCGGCCTGATCCTTGATGTGCTGGTACTGCCGTTCCCGTTTGGCACTCCACGCCTGCGGCATGTCACTCCCTCTAGCTAGGTCACTCGATGAGAAGTTCCTGGTTGCCGGGGTACCCCAGGACGGGTGTGGGGAAACTCCATCCTCGCTACGCGGGAGCGGGCAAGAAAAGCCTCAGTCGAGCAGGGCTCGGTGGGCAATCTGAAGGCGATGGTCCTCTAGCTTCGAACGCTGGCTCTCAGCGCGCTCGGCGAGCGTAGCCAGATCGATTGCGGCAAGCTCGACCTGTGAGCGGCTTACCCTGATCAGGGTACGCCACATCGACAGCTTGCCTTCGATGCCCAGCGACAACGCCTCGAACTCCAGCAAGCGCTTGAGGTCCTGGTCCCCAGTCATGGTCTCGCTCAGCTTCACCCTGCTGAGCTTCTCCCCGATCCAGCTAGCAGCCTGCCTGATCGGACTCCGCTGGATCTCGAGCCGTTCCATTAGCTCTTCCAACGTCGCCTTGTCTTGCATGATGTCGCGGGCCAGCTCGGTAAGGAAAGGCCCGTAAGAAGTGTCTAAGTACTCGTTACTAATCTTGTTCGCAAGCTCGCTACCCGCGACGGCACCAGCAAGGTGATCGTTGAGGTAGGTGGCCAGCCCGTTGGTTGAGGTCATAACACGTCCTTAGGGGTCGATGCTAGTTACCCGATCTCCGCCAGTAGTAAACTCCGCGCACGCCGCGCACAGAGTGTCCTGACGTGGTTCAAGGTAAGTTCCGCACAGCGTCCACCACGTTGTCGGCGAAGGTGAAGCAGTGCCGCAAGCCAGCGGTCTCCAGGGCCCGATTGACGACCCGGGAGTCACACACCAACCGCAGGCCGCAGTTTTCTCGGCTAGCAAGTTCGTTGGCCTCGAACAACGCGGCCAACCCTGCAGATCCCATAAATTGTACACCATCAAGATCCACCACTACCAGTCGGGCCGCGGCCAGCTGCGCGGTCAAGAAGGCGGCCAGCTCCGGCGCGGTCAGCGAGTCCACCTCACCCGTCACGGTCACCACGCGCGCATCAGAACCGTGCTCGACCATCTGTAGTCCCATAATCTCCGCGGAGAAGTCGCTTGCCACAGTCGTAAGATATAACGCGGTTCGGTGAGCTACCAGCACTTTGTGCGCCAGGTCTGCGCAGGGACGTAAGTTTACGGTGAATTTTGAGGGGTACCCACAGGTGTTCCATCCGAATCGATAAGGAGCGAAGATGTCCCAGGAGTAGCCCTCGTCAGCGACGAACGCGGACAAAATTCACAAACGAACGGATTCAGGCGCAGGTAACCAAGAGTTCGACCCTGCCACGGCTGAGGCCCCCCGAACGAGATCAAGGCTGGGGACGAAAAGAGGGAAAAGGAAGGGGCGCCCGAGCCCGCTTCCGAGGCCGGCGTCGGTGGATCAGACTGAGTAAGACCACCACCAGTCGTCAAGGCGCTTTTCGGGGCCGGCGGCCGGCCCCGAAAAGCGTCCCGCGCTGAGGTGGTTATCGAACGGGGAGCCGGACGACGGTGATGAAGAAGTCGTCGATCTGGCGGATGACCTCCATGAAGCGGGTGAAGTCGACGGGTTTGATGATGTAGGCGTTGGCGTGCAGGTTGTAGCTGCGCACGATGTCCTCCTCGGCTCGGGAGGTGGTGAGCACGACGATGGGGATGCTACGCAGCGCCTCGTCAAACTTGATCTCGGCGAGCACCTCGCGGCCGTTCATCAGCGGCAGGTTGAGGTCGAGCAGGACCAACCCGGGCCGGGGTGCGTGGGTGTGCTCGCTCTCGCGGCGCAGGAACCGTAGCGCGGCGGCGCCGTCGTTGACCACATGCAGCGGGTTGCGGATCCGGTGGTGTTCGAAAGCCTCCTGGGTCATGAGTACGTCGCCCGGGTCGTCTTCAACGAGCAAGATGTGCACCTCATGCTGCGGGTCAGTCATGGTCGAACGCGGTGGTCACTGGGTCGGTCATCAGCGTGCCTTCCTCGAGTCGGGTCATGGCAGGCAGGGTGAAACAGAACGTTGCTCCCGATGTCGTGTCGGGGTCGAGCCAGATCCGTCCGCGGTGGTAGTCGAGAATCTTGCGGCACAGGGCCAGTCCGATGCCGGTACCCGGGTAGGCGTTCTTGCTGTGCAGCCGCTGGAAGATGATGAAGATCTTCTCTGCATAGGCCGAGTCGACGCCGATCCCGTTGTCGCGTACCCGGAATGACCAGAACTCGCCGTCGAGCGCGACGCCGATGTGGATCTGTGGTGGTTGGTCCCCGTGGAACTTGATCGCGTTGCCGATCAGGTTTTGGAATACCGTGGTGAGCAGTGTCGCCTCACCGACCACGGTGGGCAGCGGGTCGTGGGTGATCTGGGCTTCAGACTGGGTGATGGGCTTTTCGAGGTTGCGGATGGCCTGGGCGAGCACCACCTCGCAGTCCAGTTGCGACCAGGTGGCATCAGCCCGTCCGACCCGGGAGAATGCGAGCAGGTCGTTAATCAGCACGCTCATCCGGCGGGCGCCGTCCACGGCGAAGTTGATGTACTGATCGGCGCGGTCGTCGAGTTGGCCGGCGTAGCGTTTGGCCAGTAGCTCGCAGAAGCTGGACACTTTGCGCAGCGGCTCCTGCAGGTCGTGGCTGGCGACATAGGCGAACTGCTCGAGGTCGGAGTTGGAGCGCTCCAGCTCAGCGGTCTGGGCATCCAGACGTCGGTTGAGAGCCTGCACCGTGGTCAGCTCGGCTACGATCTGGCGGCGCATGCTGTCGATGTCGGTGCCCAGCTCGACGAGCTCGCGGGGGCCCCGCCCGGTGACTTGACGCCCGAACTGTCCGGCAGCGACGATGCGGACCTCGCCGCTCAAGCGCTCGACAGGAGTGGTGACGGTACGACGCACCCAGGTCCCGATCGCCGCGAGCAGCACCAGCAAGCCCGCCCCAATCGCCAGACAGACCACGAGCAGGGTGCGGGCTGCAGCGTCCAGGCTGTCATGAGCGTGGGAGCGGAGTTTGGTCAGGCCGGTTCGCTGGCGCTCCAGGGCGGCTCGGAGAGTATCAAACCGGGCCTTGCCCAGTGCGGGATCAACGGTGACGCTGCCGACGCTCATCGCAGCGATCGTGGGTTCAGCGTAGTCGGCTCGCCAGGCGTGTGCCCCGTCGAGGATCGCATCGAGGTCCGTGGTCAGTTCCGGGCGTGGGGTAACCGCGCCGAGGCGGCGCAGGGTGGCCAGCGCGGCGTCTTCTTGCTGGCGGCCCTGCTGGTAAGGGAGGAGGAAGTCCCGGTTGCCCGTAACGACGAAGCCGCGGACTCCGGTCTCCTGATTGACCAGCGCCGCGGACAGTGCCTGCGCACCCAGCAACGCCGGGTCGAGCTGATCAACCAGGACCGCACGAGCCGCACTGAGCTGGGCGAGCGCCAGCGCGCCGGCCACGATCGCGGCGACCGCAGCACCCAGACAGACCGCCCCGACCACCCGTAGCCAGCGCCGCAACGACCAGCCACTCCGTGGGTCCGATGTCGGGTCAGCCATCGTCGCGCTCCGCATGCCGGGATGGGTAGGTGAGCATCACCACTGCCACATCGTCGCCGTTGTCGGGGTCGAGCTGGCGAACAGCCTCGACCAGCCCATCCACCAACTGCTGCGGGTCCTGAGCGGACAACGCACGCTGAGCATGAACCAGGTCGAGGAGACCCTCCTCCCACAAGCACCGCTCGCCGCCGGACCGGCCCTCGATCAGGCCGTCGGTGTAGAGCAGCAGCTCCCACGGCGGGCACAGCCCGATCTGGGCCGGCGACCAGACACAGTCCGGATCAATACCCAACGGCAGCCCGCGCTGCCCGGCTGGCACCTCCCACTGCCCGGTGTCGTCCAGCAGCAGCGGCAACGGATGCCCGGCTGACCAGACCAGTGTCCCGCCGCGATCAGGAGAAATCCGCACCATGCAGACCGTAGTGAACAGGGCCAGCTGGTGCCGCTCGTGGATCAATAACTGCTGCATCATGGGCAGGATCTGCTGCCCCGGGTGCCCGGCCAGCACCAACGTCCGCCACGCGATGCGCAGGCACACCCCCAGTGCAGCCTCGTCGGGTCCGTGCCCGCAGACGTCCCCGATCACCGCCCACACCGACCCGTCGGGAGTCTGCACAACGTCATAGAAATCCCCACCCAGCAACATCCGTCCACCACCGGGTCGGTACTGGGCGGCGAACCCCACTTCGGGATCGGTGATCAACGGGACGGGCAGCAGGCCCCGGCTGAGCCGGACGTTCTCTGCGGCCAGCAATTGCGCCTCGGACAACTCCCTGGCGACCACCTCGGCCCGGTGCCGCTGCACCGCGTAGCGGATCACCCGTTCCAGGCTGCGCCCGTCGATCTGGCCCTTCACCAGGTAGTCCTGCGCGCCGGCGGCCACCGCGGCCACACCCTGCCGCTGGTCATCCAGGCCGGTCAGGACTATCACGGTGACCGCACCGCGCCGCAGCAGCTGGCGCAGCCCGTCCAGCCCGCTCGCGTCGGGCAGTTGCAGATCCAGCAGGACACAGTCCGTCCCCGCGGACCACAGCCGCTCGGCCGCACCCAGCGACGGTGCCCACACCAGATCCACCGGCGTCGCGGCGTCGGTCAACATCTCCCGCACCAAGACGGCGTCACCCTCGTCGTCCTCGATCAGTAACACCCGTAACGTCGCAGCGGGAGACTCCTCAGCCCTCATCCACACCCGCGTAATCCCCTCGCCGCCGAGTTCGCCGGGTCCCCACGCACCAGGGACATCCTGGCAGGCGAACAACGATGGCCCCAAGCCGATCCGGCCTTGTTCGTCCAGCACGATGGCCTGTTGGTGCTGGACGAGGTGCCACGGGTCCCGGATCGCCTTCTTTCGATCAAGCACGAGGTCGACGTGGACCCCCGCCCAGGTCGCTTACTGCTCACCGGTTCGGCGCGTCTCTTGGCGCTGCGGAAGATCCACGGACCTGCTGCCTGGACGCTTGGAGACCGTCGAGCTGTGGCCGCTGTCTCAGGGTGAGATCGACCGCACCGCTGATGGCTTCGTGGGCAGTGCATCGACTTGGTGTTGCCAGTTGTTGTACGTGGTGCTGCGCACGCCGTGTTCTGTCCAGCCCGAAACAATCTGGACAGAACACGGCGTGCGCCTTATCGATCATGAAACGATGTTCACGGGAACGTCAGCAGTACCCAGGGGAAACTACTGCAACGTGATCATGATTCGCCGTGCTCCGGTGCCCACACGGGCACCGGGGCCGAAGATGACTCGGTTGAAGGCAGCGTAGATCTTGGAGCCGTCCGGAAGCGGGCCAATCGTGTCGGGTACGTGGAACGAGTGGGGAAGATCAGCGGCGGCCGGGGTTGCGAAAGGTTGACCAACGCTCAGGTACTGGTCTTTGACCACAAACTTCAGCGCTCCGTCCTTCAGTGAGAGCGGGTTGGGGTTGGGAAGTAGCGGAAGCGGCAAGGCGCCAGGCAGAGGGCCAATAGGCAGGCAGTCCTTGTAGGCGCTCACAGTGTTGCCGAGAACCTGCACCTCCGCACATGCTCGGGTTGTCCCTGGGACGCCGCCGGCATAACCATCGTTGGTAGACGAGTCGCCGATGTCGACGGTCCAGTTGCTGGGAGTTCCTTCGTACTCCACAACAATGTTCGCCTGCTTGCACGTGATCGGGACGGTGGGCTTAAGGTCCAGCTGAACGACAACCTGCCCGAGAGCATTGTTCTCGGTAGCTGGCTGGATGAAGCTGCCCGGCAGCAGTGCGCCGAGTTTCTGGCCGGTTATGAGATCCATTGCCCAGAAATTTTTGGGACAGTTCCCCGGGATGGGTATCGGCACGGCGATGGAGGCCCCGGGGTCCGGTTCGGGGGTGGGCTCGGCGCTGGCTGAGCTGACGGTGAGGGCGAGGGTCGCTAAGCAGGTGCCCGCGGCCAGGAGCAGCTTTCTCTTCCGCATTATTGGTATCCTTGTGAACGCAGGGATGCCCGGGCTGTTGCCCGGGCGCAGGTCAGTGGCAGGCGCAGCGCTGGCATGCCAATGCGCCGTCACTGACCTGTGGCGCATAGAAGTGGGGCCGAGTCGGTGGCTGTGAGATGACACTCCTGGTCACCTCTCGGTGTCACCTCTCGCTACTTCGCGAGGTTTCGGTTGTTGGCGGGCCAGAACCTTCGGTGCTTTCTGCCGTGGGTTGATGCGTGTTGGATCTAGCTTGAGCGATAACGACGGGTGCGTATGGCGCGCTGTCCGCACCGCTTGGTACCCAGACGCAGTCATGACGGCTCCCGTACACACCGATTTAACTCGGGCGAAAAAGACACTTCGCCCAAAAGGTGAATGGAAGAAGTCCAAGAAGTGATGAATGGATTACATGTATCGAGCTAGCCCCAGCCGAGTTCGTGCAGCCGATGTTCGGGGATCCCGAAGTGGTGGGCCACCTCGTGCACCACGGTCACCACGACCTCCTCGACCACTTCCTGCTCGTTGCGGCAGATCTCGAGCAAGGCGTCGCGGTAGAGGGTGATCCGGTCGGGGAGCACCCCGCTGTAGTGGGAGTCCCGCTCAGTGAGCGCGACTCCTTCGTAGAGCCCCAGCAATCCGGGGTCGTCGGGGTTGCGGGCCTCCACCAGCACCACCACGTTGTCCATCGCCTCGGTCAGCGGGCCCGGGATCAGATCCAGCGCGTCGGCCACCAGCTCATCGAACCGGGTGGCGGGTAGCCAGGTGCCCATCAGGGCGGTGGGGGTGTCGCTACCGGTGCTGGTCCAAGGTCGCGGGCAGCGGCGGGGGCAGGTTGCTTGCTCACCTGCACCGGTCCCTTCACGCTACCGGTCACTGGGGCGAACCCGGACCGGTCGGGCAGGAACGCGCCGAGCCGGCAGTCCACCTGGGTGCTGCCGGCCTGCCAGCTCTCCACTCGTAGGGTCTCCCAGAACAGCGTGAGTCCCTTGTTCGCGGCCACCGCCGGGCCGCCCGAGAAGTCCTTCGCCAGCCGGGTGCATTCCTGGTTCAGCGCCCGGTCCTGAGTGGCCTCGTCGGGGTATTCCTTGGGGAAGGCGCCTTTGAGGTCTACCACCCCGACGACCTCGATGGCATGCGGGCCCGCGCAGTCGACCGGGTCGCCCACCGCTTTACCGTCGTTTCCCAGGCAGGTGCCGGGCGGATGCACGTCGGACTGGTCCTGAGCCAGCACGGTGCCGGTGGTGGGGAACAGCATGCCGGTGCGGCCTGCGGCTTGCACCCCGCAGCGCAGCGTCCGGTCCCCACGAAGCCAGCCGGCCTCGCTGGGTTTGATCGCACCCACGGTAAACCGGCCGAACGGGTCGAAATGATTGGCCAGCGCCTGGGTGGTGCGCTCGGTGCAGCGTTGCGTGACCAGCTGCTGCCAGCGTGCCGGGTCGGGGAACGCGGCCCCAACACCGAAGTCCAGCAAGTCCAACGCCCCGGTGACCTCGAACAGGTGGGGTTGTGCGCAGCTCACCGCTTGGGCGTCGGTGGCGTCGCGCTTCTGCCAGCTCAGGCAGGACTGTGCGGGAGCGCGCAGGGGCTGCGGAGTGGGTGGGGTGGCCAGGGCTGGCCCGACGGCGAGCAAGGGGGCCTTCCCCATCGGCACACCGACCGCGATCAGCGCGGCAAGCGCACCCAGCACAGCCCCGGCAGCGATCCGCCGGGTGCTGCGACGTGCGCGGTGCCCGGCAGCGGCCGGCGCATCGGTAGGGGACATCCACACCATCTTGCTACTCGATCGAGATAGCTACCCTAACCGCGCTCACCCCCGGCTGGCCATGGTGAAGTTGGTGGCATGCTGGCCCATCACGGACTCACCCGGCGTGCCCTGGCCATCTCGATGACGATCGGCACGAACGACAGCGCGACGATGCCGACCAGGATCAGCTCGACGTGACTCCGGACGAACGTGATCCGGCCGAGCCAGAAGCCCAGCAGGGTCACGCCGGTGGCCCAGGCAACCCCACCGATGATCGAGTAGGTGAAGTACGTGCGGGGATCCATCCGGCCCACCCCGGCAATCGCCGTGATGAAGGTCCGCACGATAGGGACGAAACGACCCAGCAGGATCGCCCGGGCCCCGTACTTGTCGAAAAAGGCGTGCGTCTTGTCCACGTGCTCACGTCGGAACAGCCGGGACTCCGGCCGGGTGAACAGCGCCGACCCCGCGTGGTAACCGAGGTAGTAGCCGACCACGTTGCCCACTACGGCAGACACCGTGAGCAGCAGGCAGACCAGCCAGATCGGCGGACCGATGAGCCCGTTGGCGACGAACAAACCGGCGGTGAACAGCAGTGAGTCGCCGGGCAGGAAAAACCCGATCAGCAGTCCGCATTCCGCGAAGATGATCAAGCACAGTCCCACCAGGACGGAGGGACCCAGCATCCGCAACAGTTGCTCGGGATCGAGCCAGGACGGACCGAGGGCCAACGACATGGTCATAGGGAAGGGTGTCACGCCGTCACGGTAGCGGGCAGTTCGGACATCCTGCTACGTACCCGAGACGGTCACCACGCGCTGATCGCGCCGGCGAGCCCGCCAACCATCGCGCCGGACAGCATCGCCAGGGCGAGCACTGCGGCGGCAGACAGCCTGGGCTTGGCATGCGCCGGCCCGCGACCAGGCAATACCACCGGCCCAGACCCCATTCCCGAAGCTTGTGCCCGTAACGCGTCCGACAACCGCCGGTGCACCTCGTCGGTCATGGCGTCGCCTCCGGCTTTGCTCGTGAGTGCGTAACAGTGTCATGACACTGTTACGCACTCACGACCCCTCCAGCATTCGCTGGAGGGCATCCAGCGCACGGCTGGCGCTGGACTTCACGGTACCGCGGCTGACTCCGGTGGCCGCCGCAATCTCCGCCTCGCTCATCCCGCCGTAGTAGCGCAGCACCAGCACCTCGCGTTGCCGCGGTGGCAGCCGGCCCAACGCGACGACCACTGCCTGGTGCTCGGTCGTGAGCATTGCCAGTGACTCCGCGGAGCGCGCGTTGGCCTGGTGCGGGGGAACGTAACCGCGGGCGGTCTTGCGGCGGCGCAGCACCGACCGGGAGCCGTTGACCACCGCGGTGCGCAGGTAGCCCAGCGCGGCCGCCTCGTCGCGCAGCCCCGACCAGTTCCGGTGCAGTCCGGTGAACGCTTCCTGCACGACGTCCTCGGCGGTGGCCGCTTCGTCGACCAGCAGAATCGCCAGCCGCACCAGCCGCATCCGGTGCTGGCGGTACAGATCCTCCAGCGTCAGCGGGACCTCGGTGGTGTGGTCCGATGGGGTTTCGGGTAGCGCATCCAGCACCCGTAGGTGACCGAGCGTCATCTCGACCGAGTGCTGCACGGCCATGCGGTCCGGTGATTCGTCGGGAGCCACCCCGGAAACGTACTGTGGCCTCGTCACCCCCATCCGATCGCGTCTCGCCACAGCGGTGAGCCATACTGCGAGTCACTCTGCAGACCCGAAACAACCGGAGGTCACCCGCCATGCCCATCGCGACGCCTGAGGTCTACAGCGAGATGCTGGACCGCGCGAAGGCGAACGAGTTCGCCTACCCGGCGATCAACGTGACCTCATCGGAGACGCTGAACGCGGCGCTGCGCGGGTTCGCCGAGGCAAGCAGTGACGGCATCGTGCAGCTGTCCACCGGTGGGTCGGAGTTCGCTTCGGGCAGCAGGGTCAAGGACATGGTCACCGGTTCGGTGGCGATGGCCGAGTTCGCGCACGTGGTGGCCGCCAAGTACCCGGTCAACATTGTGCTGCACACCGACCACTGCCCGGAGGACAAGCTCGACACCTTCGTCCGGCCGCTGGTCGCGATCTCCCAGGAACGAGTGGCCCGCGGGGACAGCCCCCTGTTCCAGTCCCACATGTGGGACGGCTCGGCCACCGAGCTGCACCGCAACCTGGCCATTGCGGCCGAGCTGCTGAAAGCTTGCGTCAAGGCGAAGATCGTCCTGGAGGTGGAGATCGGCGTCGTCGGTGGTGAGGAGGACGGCGTCGCGAACGAGATCAACGAGAAGCTCTACACCACCGCCGAGGACTACGAGCACACCGTCGATGCTCTTGGCGGTGGCGAGCAGGGCCGTTACCTGCTGGCCGCCACATTTGGCAACGTGCACGGGGTCTACAAACCCGGCAACGTCAAGCTTCGCCCGGAGATCCTGCACATGGGCCAGCAGGTGGCCGCGCGTAAGCTGGGCCTGCCCGAGGGCTCCCAGCCGCTGAACCTGGTCTTCCACGGCGGGTCCGGCTCACAGCTGGCCGAGATCCACGAGGCGCTCTCCTACGGTGTGATCAAAATGAATGTCGACACCGACGCCCAGTACGCTTTCACCCGTCCGATCGTGACCCACATGTTCACCAAGTACGACGGGGTGCTCAAAATCGATGGCGAGGTTGGCAACAAGAAAGCCTACGATCCGCGGTCCTACCTCAAGCTCGCCGAGCAGTCCATGGCCGCCCGGGTGACCCAAGCCTGCGCAGACCTCCGCTCCGCCGGCCGCACCCTGGCCGGTTAAGGGCTCTTCAAGAGCTACCAACCCCCCTCGCCGCTGCCCTCAACGACTACCAACTTGGTCGACGGGCGTGCGGCACGACGGATTGCGGAGCGTGACCGTGCACGGCAACCTGCTAGGACCCAACCCGACACTGCTGCCCGAGCAGCCTGAGGCCGAGGCGGCCCTGGCGTCAGCGAACGACCCGGCGACGGTGGCCGCCGCATACCCGGAGTTCTCTGCCGCCTGGGCGGCGCTGGCTGAACGGGCGCTCGACGAGGGGGACGCCGTCGCCGGCTACGCCTTCGCCCGCACCGGCTACCACCGCAGTCTGGATCACCTCCGTCGCGCCGGCTGGAAGGGCCACGGACCAGTGCCGTGGTCACATGGCCCCAACCGGGGTTTCCTGCGGGCACTGGCTGCGCTGGCCCGGGCGGCAGCCGAGATCGCCGAGGATCCTGAGGCGAGGCGGTGCCGCGACTTTCTCGACGAGTGCGATCCGGCCGCGGCCGGTGCACTCGGGCTGGACTGAGGTGACCTCGCCCGTGGCGTCGTGACACCGACAGAGCGCTGATGGGGGAGACTTGGGACTATCGGTCACAGATCGGAGACAGCGATGACGACGCAGCCCGCCCGCGAGGCTGCTTCCCGCGTCCCACGCACCATCGACGGCATCGCCGAATGGAGTTCTACCGCGCGGTCGGCCAGTCGAGGCAGGTCCGGACCTGCAGCATGTCATCGCCACCTGGTGGGGTCAGGCAATGCTAAACACCGACCCGGACCGGGACTGAATCATCGCGGCTGTCCAGAAAGGCACCATGGCGACCGTTACCATGGACGAGGTCATCCGGCGCCGACATACAGGCGATGCCTGCTGAGTGACGCTGCAGGTTGAACCGGATGGCTTGGATGGGCGCGCCGAGTTCCATCTTACCGATCGCCTCGAACTCGGTGATCTCCGAGTCACTGACGGTCCTCGTCCAGGGCGGGTCGGTCTCGTGCGGGCTGCGGTCCAGCTCACGGTGGGCGGCCGTGATGGCCAAGCGGAACGCCACCTCGTCACCCAGTTGCGCGTGCGCGACGGCGTGGCGCAGCGAGACGAAAGCGTGTAGCGCCGGGGAGGGCTCGTGACGGGCGGCGTCCACGGCGC
>JBOHFG010000213.1:0-31116 GCA_050699575.1 Pseudonocardiaceae bacterium | reverse complement strand
ACCCAGACCCCACTGGTGATCGTGATTCGTGGCATCACCGGCATCGCGGGTCAACTACCCGACAACCAGCCAGTGGAGAACAGCCTGCGCACGTTGGCCCAAGAAGCCGTCGATCTGCAGTCACGGCTTCGGCAGATCGTGAACGCCGTATTTCCGGCGGGGCTACGATACGACGGCCTGGCGGGGGCCATCTCCACCCGGGTCCGCAGTCTTGAGCTCAACGACGACATCGAGATTGTCGTCGATATCCCGTTTCATAGCCCGGATCAGAGGTGGCTCGAACGTTCGGTCAGCACCAGCAGGCCACCACGAGGCGGGGCGCGGGTGGAAGCCTTGTTGCCTCTGCCGCGCGGTGGCGAAAGCCAGACACCCGTGAGATCGTTCGGACGATCGCTCTCATCCAAGGGACGCGATGTGCTGGACGCAAGGATCAAGGCGGCCCTGCTGCCATTACGCGGCCGGAACCGCTGTGGTGAGGACCTCACGGCCATTGAGACGGAGACACTACGGCTGGTGGTCGAGGGGCACACCAATAAGGCGATCGCTGACATCTTTGGCTTGAGCGAGAAGACCACCGCACGCAGATAGGGATCGGCGATCCGCAGACGGGTGAGCTTGGGGGTGGGCCGGGTCGATAATGGGCGCTCGGCGACGATGATTCGCTTGCTCAGCAACATGTCCAGTGTGCGGCGCAGCGTCGTCGCGGGAAGCCCGGCACGGCTGGCAATGCTGGTGAAGCCAGTCTCGCCCGACCCGATCGCACTCAATGCAGCGCGGGCGGCGGGGTCGGGGAACTCGGGCCGCGAGCGCCCGCTCGCCGATGACGATCAGGGCGGATGTCGGGTCGGCGAGAGCTTCCTGGAGGAACGCCCGCCGATCGAGGCCATGCGGCCAGGACAGGGCGACCAAGGGGAAATCGCCGACGACCAGCGCCGCGTCGATCGCCTCGACCGGAGCGAGACCGAGTAGGTCGCCAACCTCGGCGACCGTCAATGGGTTCAGGACGATCTCACGGGTGGGCCGCCCGAACAGCGGCCTACCGTGGCTGGTCAGGCGCTCGACTCACTCGCCTGCAACCACCCCACCGCGAGTTCTGGATGGTAAGATCACAACTCATGTCCGCCCCAATGCCCCATGTGGCTAACCGGCTTGTCCTGTCGTTCTGTCGTAGTGCGACGGCGGACCGTGGTTGGTGGCGTGTGACCGGCGTAGTGAGGTCGGCCACCTCCTGGGGCTGACCGATGTTGCGGGTCTCCAGCACGCGCTGTCGCTGCCACCGCTCGCCCCCAAGGATCAAGCGCTCCGCGCATGTCGGGCCGCCGAGCATCAACGGATCCTTGATACTCACTTTGACCTATATTTCACTTCCTTTCCCAGAGAAGATGTGAGGTTGATGTCCACGCTCCCCGCTAAGGTCTCACTGACCGGAATCAAGCCGACCGGCGAACCACATCTCGGCAACTATGTTGGCGCTATCAAACCAGCGTTGGCACTTACCTGGGAGTATGAGGCGCTTTATTTCATCGCTGACTGTCACGCGCTGACAACCGTTCGCGATCCACAGGTGCTGCGCCATTACACCAGGTCAGTGGCCGCGACGTGGATCACTGCGGGCCTCGACCCAGACCGCGTCGCCTTCTATCGTCAGTCGGACATTCCAGACATTTTCGACCTGATGTGGATCATGTCGTGTATGACTAGCAAAGGCCTGATGAACCGAGCGCATGCCTACAAAGCCGCGCGTGACCGCAACGATGAGTCAAGTAAGAATGATTTGGACGCTGGGATCAACATGGGGTTATACAATTACCCCGTGCTGATGGCCGTGGATATTCTGATCATGGAAGCTGATGTGGTACCGGTCGGAAATGACCAGATTCAGCACGTTGAGATCGCCGCCGATATCGCCGGGTCGTTCAACCACGTCTACGGGAAAAACTTCAAATTCAAGATCCCCCAAGCTATCGTTCCCGGCGCAGAGAACGGTCGCACCCTGCCCGGCGTGGACGGCCGGAAAATGAGCAAGTCCTACGACAACACTATTCCGTTGTTCTGCAGCGAGGCGCAGCTCAAGAAACTGACGCGCCGTATCCCGACAGATTCCACACCGGCGGAGGCGCCGAAGGACCCGGATAGCTCCAACGTCTTTCAGATCTTGGAACAGTTCGCCGCACCGGAGATCGTGGCGGAAACGCGACGGCGGCTGCGCGACGGCGGCATGGGCTGGGGGGAGCTGAAAAATCAGCTGTTCGAGGTGCTCAATATGCAGTTAAGTCCACTGCGCGAGCGGTACAACGCTTTGATGGACCCTAACAGTGAACTGGATGCGCTACTGGCGGCAGGCGCCGAGAAGGCACGCAAGCGGGCGGCCCCGGTGTTGACGCAGGTGCGCAAGGCAATCGGCATCAACTGACCGCCCAATGGAACCTTTTTGCAAGCGGAGCGCCTAAGCGGGGGCTACCAGTGGCCCATGCGGGCTCCGGCGCGGTGGTCCAGGGCAAACTGCACTACCTGCTCGCCGATCGTGCGCAATGTGCGGTCTACCACGGGATCAGACGGCACGCCGTGGTGATCGAAGCTCAACTCAGCGGAGTTCAGCGCCGCACCCAGTGGGGTGGGCCAGCCGCGCAGCGCGTGCACGATCGAGCGTAACGCGGTCAGGGTGGTGACTGTTGCCTGCCAGCCCAGGGCCATCGCCACGCAGCCCACCGCCCGCCCGTCCAGGTAGGGCCGGGTATCGGCGCGCAGGTCCTCGACGTAGTCGAGCGCGTTTTTCACCAAACCGGAGACGGTGCCGTGATAGCCCGGCGAGACGAGCACCACCCCGTCCGCCTCCCGCAAGGCGTGCACCAGCCGGTGCGCCACGGCACTGCGCTCAAGCACCGCCGGATCATAGAACGGCAGCACCAGGTCTGTGCCGGTAATCGCGACGGTCTCCGCACCGGCGGCCCGGGCGCCCTGCAGCACGACGCTCAGCGCCCGCTCGGACTGTGAGTCCGCACGCATCGAACCACCGATGCCGACCACGGTGAGCCCCATGCCATTCCCCCTACGACCCCCATTCCATCCTACGACGCTGGTGAGCCGGCGCCAGCCCCAAGGGCCCGGCAATCGTCACTATTGCCGAGCCCCCCGGGTATCTCTCGATCAGGACTGCCCGGCGCGGACTCCCTGCTCAACCCGGTCGCCCAGGTCCTTATCGACGTTGCGCCAGTACTCGAAGGCGCGCTGCAGGACCGGCTCGGTGACTCCGCCCAGCAGGTGGCCGACGATGTTGCTCACCAACCGGTTCCGTGCGTCGTCGTCGAGGACCTCGCGTACCAGGGTGCCGGCCTGGCCCCAGTCGTCGTCGTCCGCACGCGGGGTGCACGCTGAGCGCACCATGTCCCCATCGGCGTACCACACCGCCGACTCACCGTAGGTCGTGCTGTGCGCCTTCGGTCCGCCGTAGGAGTTCGGCGCGTACACCGGGTCCGAGACGTTCTGGTATCGCATCGGGCCGTCCTTGCTGTAGCTGTTCACGGGCGACTTCGGCGCGTTCACCGGTAGCTGCTTGTAATTCGGGCCGATCCGGTAACGGTGCGCATCCGGGTAGGAGAACAGCCGGCCGAGCAGCATCTTGTCCGGGCTCACGCCGATACCCGGCACGAGGTTACTGGGCTCGAAGGCAGCCTGCTCGATCTCGGTATGGTAATCGGTCGGGTTGCGGTCCAGCGTCATCCGGCCGACCTCGATGAGCGGGTAGTCGCCGTGCGGCCACACCTTGGTCAGGTCGAACGGGTTGAATCGGTAGGTCTTGGCGTCCTCAAACGGCATGATCTGCATCTGGAGGGTCCAGCTCGGGTACTCGCCCCGCTCAATCGCCTCGTACAGGTCACGGGTGTGGTAATCGATGTCCGCACCGGCCAGTCGGTCTCCCTCGGCCTGGGTGAGAAACTCAATGCCCTGGTCGGTCTTGAAATGATACTGCACCCAGAACTTCTCACCAGCCGCATTGACCCACATGTAGGTGTGACTGGAATAGCCGTTCATGTGCCGCCAGGTCTTCGGGATGCCCCGGTCACCCATCAGCCAGGTCACCTGGTGGGCCGACTCCGGGGACAGTGTCCAGAAATCCCACTGCATGTCGTTGTCCCGCAGGTTGTTGGCAGCGCGGCGCTTCTGTGAGCGGATGAAGTGCTGGAACTTCATCGGGTCACGAATGAAGAACACTGGGGTGTTGTTGCCGACCATGTCATAGTTGCCCTCGGTGGTGTAGAACTTCACCGAGAAGCCCCGCGGGTCACGCCAGGTGTCGGGGCTGCCGCGCTCCCCGGCCACGCTGGAGAACCGGATCAGCAGCTCGGTCGTGGTGTTGGGTTGGAACACCGCGGCCTTGGTGTAAGCGCTGACGTCGTGGGTCACCTCGAATCGGCCGAAGGCGCCACCCCCCTTGGCATGCGGCTGGCGCTCCGGCACACGCTCGCGGTTGAACTGCGCCATTTGCTCAATGAGATAGACATCCTGCAGCAGGATCGGACCGTCGGGGCCGATGGTGAGCGAGTGCTCGTCGCTCGCGACCGGCGCACCGGAGTCCGTCGTCGTCGGCTTGGGCTGCATGGTCGTCATACCGCGCCTCCTCGGGCTAGTACATGGTGGTTGTCATCGGGCCGTGATCGACCAGTGACCGGTCGGCGGCGGAAGTCTGGCAGCTGGGGCACATCCCCCAGAACACCACCTCGGCCTCGTCGAGCAGGTAGCCGTGGTCAACGCTGGGAGTCAGGCAGGGACGCAGGCCAACGGCACAGTCGACGTCCTCGGTGTGTCCGCACGCGCGGCACACCACGTGGTGATGATTGTCACCGGTGCGACGCTCGAATCGGGCGGGATGCCCAGCAGGTTCGATCCGGCGCACCAGCCCCGCGGCAGTGCAAACGGCCAGCACGTCATAGACGGTCTGGGTGGACACCGCACCAAGTTGCGCTGCCGCCCCGCCGCGGATCTGCTCCGCCGTGGCGTGGGGATGCTCGGCCAACCATTGCAGCACAGAACGCCGGGGCGCGGTCACCCGCAACCCCACCTGGCGTAGTCGCTGGTCGACGTCCGAAGGGATCATGACTCCCCCACTATCCCAGGCTTATCTGGAATGAGTCAAGAAACAGACCTCTCCAGCTTTCGGCCAACGGCGGCGTAGAGGTTGGAGTGCTGCGGCTGGTCCCCGACCTCCCCCGGCGCCTCCGGGCGCCACTGCGGGGCGTATACCAGGCCAGGCTCCACCAGCTCGAAACCCTCGAACAGGTGCCTGACCTGGGCATGGGTACGGGGGTAAGCCGGCTCCTGGGTGGTCTTGAACACCTCAACGGCCTGGGCCATCCGCTCGGGCATACTGTCCGGCGTGAAATGCGACATCGCCAGGTAACTGCCGGGTGCGAGCCGGTCCCGATAGCTGGCGACGATGGCCTGAGGGTCATCAGCGTCCGGCACGAACTGCATGACCCCGACCATGAGCAGGCCCAGCGGCTGCTCGAGGTCCAACAACCGCTGAACCTCGGGAGCAGCGAGGATCGCCGCCGGCTGACGGAGATCGGCTTGGAGGGTCAACTTTCTGCGCGACCTCGTGCACATTGCCCACTGTGGGAATTCCGGAGCCGAGGTCGAGGAACTGTCGAATACCTGATTCGATCAAAAACAGGACCGCGCGACGCAGGAACGCCCGGTTCAGCCAGGCCATGCCCCGGGCAGGCACTGTCTCGAGCAGCCGCCGCGCCGCCGCGCGATCCACCTCGAAATTATGAGCGCCACCCAGCAAGTAATCATAAATCCGAGCTGAACTGGGCACAACGAGATTCAGCTCGCTCGGCACCCAGGCCAGATTCTGTTCCACAAATATCACCTTTGCGTTCTGGAGGTAGCGTAGTCCATGCTGATCTCGTTGCGGCGCCAGGCGCTGTGCATGGCTGCGGCCAACCGGCAACGAACGCGATGGTCCGCATTGCGGTGCGCGTCGAAAAGTTTCCACTGGCGTCTGCCACCGCTCTTGGCGCTGTGCCGGGCGGCCTCCGCGGCACGGAGCACCTCATACGCCTTCATACCGCGGCCCTGGTGCTCCACGACTCGGAACTTCGCCTCACTGACCTGCCACCCACGTTCCGCGTCCCGCCCGGCCTTCAGCAGCGCTTGCTTGACCTTTTCCTGCTGATTGAGGGTCCGGGTGCGCAACGCTGTGGCGTACCCGTCGGCCACCGCACCTAATAGCGACACGACTTTGCCCTCGAGCGTCTCGACCTCTTGCAGCTCCGGGTGCGCGAGGAACGCCTGCCCAAGCACCTCCACCGTGCAGCTCAGACTGTGCTCGCCGGTGAAGTACCCCGCAACCAGGCGCTGACCGACGTCCCAGCCAGGGTTCGGGGAGGACTCCGCAACAACGAGACTGTTGAACATGTGTCGGAACGCCCGCCTTCCCATTCTTCGGTCCCTGGTGCGATCGACTTCGATGACATGGTCAGCGCACCGCAACCATGCTCTCGCCTTGCGGCACGAGCTCACCGATCACTGGGGCGCCGGGTATCTCGCCGGCCACCAACAGACCGCCAGAGGTCTGCGCGTCGGCCAGCAGCAGCAACTCGCCCTCGCCGAGTGACGCCGACACAGCGAGGTGCGGGCGCACCCAGTCCAGGTTGCGCCGGGTACCCCCGCTGACATGGCCGGCGGCCAGCGCCTGACGGGCACCATCCAGGTAAGGGACCGCGGCGGCGTCCAGCACCGCCGAGACACCACTGGCGCGGGCCAGTTTCAGCAGGTGCCCGAGCAGCCCGAAACCGGTGACGTCGGTGGCGCATCGGGCGCCGGCGGCCACCGCGGCTGCCGCGGCCGCGGCGTTGAGCGTCGTCATCGTCTGCACGGCGTGCGGGAAGATCTCGCCAGTCGCCTTGTGCCTGCTGTTGAGCACCCCGATGCCCAGCGGCTTGGTCAGCGACAACGGCATTCCGGCCACCCCCGCATCGTTGCGCAGGATCCGCTGCGGGTCGGCGATGCCGGTGACGGCCAGGCCGTACTTGGGTTCCAGGTCGTCCACGCTGTGCCCGCCGGCCAGGTGGCAGCCGGCGCTGCCGCACACGTCGCGACCGCCGCGCAGTACCTCGGCGGCCAGCTCAAGGGGCAGTACCGCGCGCGGCCAGCCGAGCAGGTTCACCGCGACCACCGGGCGTCCGCCCATGGCGTACACATCGGACAACGCGTTGGCCGCCGCGATCCGGCCCCAGTCGTAGGGGTCATCGACCACCGGTGTGAAGAAGTCCGCGGTGGCGATCACGGCCAGCCCAGGCTGGATTTGCACCACCGCGGCGTCGTCACCGTTCTCCAGACCGACGACCAGCTCCCCAACCGGGTCGGTCACCGCGGCCCCCAGCAGCCCGGCCACCACCGACTCCAACTCACCAGGCGGGATCTTGCAAGCGCAACCACCACCCTGCGCATACTGCGTAAGCCGAACCCCAGCAACCGTCATAGCCGCCACCGTAGCCCGGTCTGGAACCCCGACATGGAGCCATATCGGGGTTTGAGGCCGTCGGTAACCCCGATATGGAGCCATATCGGGGTTACCAGGTTAGGGGCGCAGGCAGGCGATGACTTCCGCGTCGGTGCTCTGCGCGAAGTCGGTGTAGCACTCGCTGATCGCGTGGAACATTTTGGGGGTGACCAACGCGACCAGCTCATCTGCCGCGTCGCGCAACCGGGGGACCCAATCGAACGGCGCTACTGGGACGGCCAGCACGACCCGGGCCGCGCCCTGCGTGCGGACGACCTGGCAGGCGACCCGAGCCGTACACCCGGTCGCGACGCCGTCGTCGACCACCACGGCGATCCGCCCGGCCAGCGGGATGCGGGTCCGATCACCACGGAACCGCTGAGCGCGTCGCTGCAGTTCGGCCCGCTCCCGGCGGTCCACGGCGGCCAATTCGGGTGCGGTGACACCAGCCTGACGGATCATCTCGGGCACCAGAAAGCGGACGCCACGTTCACCGATGGCACCCATGGCCAGCTCGGGCTGCGACGGTACACCGAGCTTCCGCACCATGATCACATCTAGCGGGGCGCCGAGCGCACCCGCCACCTCGGCCGCCACCCGGACCCCGCCGCGGGGAAGCCCCAGGACAACCACGTCGGCGCCCCGCAGCTGGACCAACCGCCGGCCCAGCTGCCGCCCAGCATCGGCACGATCAACGAACACCGCGCCACCTCTCGTCCCCCAGCAGCAATTATCCGCCCGGCGCCAGACGATCGCGGGGGTACTGGCTCGCCGGGTCACCTGCTGAGGGTCACCCCACAGCCGCCAGTCCGCGGTGTGCGTCCTCGAATGCCTTCGCTACCTCAGCCGATATCCGACCACGGTCCGATACCTGGCGGCCCGCTTCGCGGGCCCACGCTCGGATCGCGGCGGTCTGCTCACGATTCCCACGGGAAGCCGCGGACGGGCGAGGGCGACCTTTCGGCACAGCGGCGAGCTTGCCTACCTTGCGTCCCGCGTTCGCGTAGTCCATGAGAATGTCCCGCAGAACACCAGCGTTGTTTGCCGAAAGGTCGATCTCGAACTCGACGCCATCCAGGGCGAAGCTCATCGTCTCATCAGCCGCTTCGCCCGTCATGTCATCAACGAGCATGGTCTCTACCTTGCGCGCCATGAAGGCCTCCTGAGTAGAAGGGATTGTCGGGTGCGATCATAGAACAGCTGCCCAGCTAAACCCTAAGCAGGGTGCACACCAGCTCAGGTGTCTGAGCCTCGACTGCCGCTGCGCAGTCCAGCGGTGGAGGCACCAGAGCCCGAACAATCCTCTTGTCGCGGGGAACGGTCGCATTCCTGAACGGCGGGATGCTCGTGAGCCAACGCCTCGGATCGATCCGCAACACCGAGTCAGTGGGTGTGGGCACCCGCGGGATGGGTATGCACCGTGGCCGAGGCCAGTCGCGCAACCCCGTGCCGCAAGTGGTGCTCTGCCTCGTGCGCAACCTCGTGCGCCTGGGCCAGAGTGAGCTCGTCGGGCACCGCCAGATCGACTTCGGCGTGCAGGGTGTGCCCTATCCAGCGCAGCCGCACCGAGTCCACCGTGTCAATTTGTGGCACGGCCACCAGGGCGGTGTGGACCTGGTCGACCAGCGTGGGATCAACCGCGTCCATGAGCCTGGCGATGATCTGCTTGGCTGCGGTGTAGGTCACCGCCGCGATCGCCACCGTGATCAGCAAGCCGACGATCGGGTCGGCCCACCGCCACCCCAGCGCCGCGCCACCGACGGACAGCAGGACCGCCAGGGAGGTGATCGCGTCGGTGCGGGCGTGCATGCCGTCGGCAACCAGCGCAGCTGAGCCGATCTTGCGTCCGGTGCGGATGCGGACCTGGGCGGCAACCTCGTTGCCGCCGAAGCCGATCACTGCCGCGATCGCCACCGCCACCAGGTGGGTCAGGTCGGTCGGGTGGGCCAGCCGGTGAATCGACTCGACCGCGGCGGCGATCGCCGAGCCGGCGATGATCAATACCACCACCACTCCGGCAACGTCCTCCGCGCGGCCGTATCCGTAGGTGAATCGGCGGGTGGCCGGGCGCCGTCCGAGGAGGAACGCAATGCCCACCGGGACCGCGGTTAGCGCGTCCGCGACGTTGTGCAGGGTGTCCGACAGCAGCGCGACCGACCCCGAGAGCACCACCACGCCGGCCTGGATCAGGGCGGTCACCCCGAGAAACGCCAACGAGATCCACAGCGCCCGCATACCCTCGCGGCTGGACTCCAACGCAGTGTCCACTCGGTCGGCGCTGTCATGACTGTGCGGGGAGAACACATGGACCACTGACCCCCACGCACGCCCGAGCACGCCACTCGCTGGCGCATCCGGGGGCCCATGACTGTGGCCATGACCGCGGTCGGTGTGGGAGGTGCTCATCATGGTCTCCTGTGGAAGTGTATTTCCTGCGCCGTTCTGATATTCAGCATCCTCCAATCCGGGCTGACCGTGTTAAGTCCGCTGTCCGTAATGTGGGAGGCGCGCCAGCTGTGCCGCACTCGTCCACCGAGGTCATGAGGTCGTCCAGCAGGTTAGCCGGCATCGTCCCGCGCCTGAGTCCCGACAACTCGACAATGGCGGCCAAGGCATCCTCATCGGCCTTCGCCGTGCTTGACCAGCACAACTCTCCGGGGATCGGGCGTTGAGCTGTCGTCCAGCATGTCGATGTCCCTGCTGTCGATCTCTCCGTGGCCGCTTTGGTTCGCACCGCGTCGTAGGCACTCTCGAAGATCTGGTACGCGCGGGCGCCGATCGCCGTCGCGGGTGGACAGGCGGCCGAGGTTGACGATCGGTTGCAGCGCCAGCTTCGCCGTCTTCGCGGTCAGCGGTGTGGTGGCCTGGAAGAGGTCGAACTGGCGCCAGCACAGCTGCTGCGCGAGATCGAGGAGACCGCAGCCGTTCGCTTCCACCCGTCCGCTGAGAAGGAACCAGTCAAATTGGACCCACCGGGTCGTTTACGAAATTCGCGACCATGAGCTGATTGTCCGCGTAATCCGGATCGCACATCAGAGCACCGCTTGCCGCGACAGCTGACGCTCTCCGCCTGAAGTCCAATTCTCACTAACGTTGCATATTTCCCGTTGTAGATCAGGCTGTGCACTCCTCGCGGGCGCTGCGCACGAACCGTTCAAACTGGTGGTGGACTTGGTGTCCCGGTCGCGGATGAGGAGCCAGTGGGTCGGGCCGACTTCCGACATAGAGACATATCGGGGCTATCGGGTCGTTGTCACCCGATATGTCTCCATGTCGGAAGTCGGTGATGGTGCGGCCGCGGGCTGGTGCTACGTCTGATGAGTGGGTGCAGCTTCCAGGGCCTGGGGGGTTGGAGAGTGGGCTCGGTGAGGTGCTGTGGCGGCGGCGCTCCTCATACCGGTACGGGGCGCGGAAACTCCGGTTAGCCGAGCTAGCTGACCTGCTGGGGAACGCGGTAGGGGTGTCGCGGCGTATGGCCGCGATGACCATGTGCTGGGTCTGGCGCCGTCGGCGGGTGGCCTTTCGTCGGTTGGGGTGTACGTGGTCCCCTTATTGGTGGAGGAGTTACCGGCGGGTGTCTTCGACTACGACCGCGACGGTCATCGTCTTTTCCTGCGGGTGCCGGCGGTCAGTCGGGCGGACATGGCGGCCGCCTTGGTGCAGCCCGAGTTCGCCCAGCTCGCGGCGGCGCTGCCCACACTAGCGCGCCTGCGGCGCACCCGACGAGCATGACCCGGCGCCGGTTGGTGCGGTCGGCGACGGCGCCCGCAGGCAGCCCCAGCAGCAGGTAGGGCATGGTGGTCATCAGCAGCAGGACGGCGGTCTGCACGACCGAACCGGTCAGCTGGTAGAGCAGGATCGGCAGGATGGCCTGGGTGATTGCGCTGCCGGCTGCGGACATGGTGTGGGCAAGCCAGAGCAGCCGGAACGGTCGCTGTGCGAGCATCCGGTGTCGTCCCCTCCCGTGAGCCTGTCCAGTGCTGGCCGGGTCAGTGCGGTAGGGGCAGCAGCCGGGGTGGCCGTCCGGCCAGTTGGGTCGGCATGCGGGTGCCGCCGATCGGAGTACAGGGCCAGCTCCGCCGGGTCGAGCACGGCACGGCCCCGGCGGGCCAGCGTGGTTCCGGTCTCATAGGGCAGATCGTTGGGAACCGTGTTGCCGCAGTAGCGTTCGACGGCTTCACCGAGCGCGGCATCCGCCGCCGCCTGCGGATCACCGAGCGCGGCTCCGTGGGCCAGCCGGTCGGCCAGCCAGTCGGCGAAGGTTTCGGTGTGGGCGACGTCGGCACCGACGCTGACGTCGCTGCGGGGAAGTCCCGGCTGCGGCGGCAGGGTGACCAGCCGTTTGATGAGGCCGGCGCGCGGGTCGACGAGCAGCTCGGCGGGGGTCATGCCGGGTCTGCGAGTGGCAGGTGGAGGCGGCTGTCGGTGGCTGGGCCGCGGCGGAGGGTCTGGATGGTCGGCCCCTCCGGGAGATCGCGGTAGCGGTTGGGACCGCCGAGACTGCGGGCGAGTTCGGGGAAGTAGCTGCCCGTGATCTCCAGGTGGAGCCGGGCGCCGGGTGGCACTGTGGCACCGGTTGGTGCGAGCTCGATCCCGACGGTGTGCTCACCTGAGGTGCCGGTGTTGGCGCATCCCCAGCTCAGAGTGGAGTAGCGCTGGACGTCGTCACGCCGTACAGGATCCCCGCCGCCGCAGTGCGGCGTGGACAGGAACGGGTTCTGCTGGGTCGTAACGGAAAGTATCGGCTCCGGCCTCCCGAGGGGGGCCGTCGACCAGCTGGCCATGGCCTTCGAGGTACAGGATTCGCTCGTCAGCCGGGTCCGGCCAGTGGGCCGCCTCGGTCCAGCGCTCCGCCCCACGAATGAAGACGCGGGCGCAGGTCGTGCCCGCTGGAGCCTCGCCGGTGATCCAGGCGAGGTAGAGGGCCCCTAGCGGAAGCTGGCACGGGTTGCGTGCGAGGTGTGCGCGACGTCGAGACCATGCGTCCAGGGGCCGATGACGAGCCGTTGCGCTGGTCGCGGAACGACCGCCGTCCCGGCGGTGTGCCAGTGCCGCAGGGTGGCGCGCAGCAGCGGGTCGTACCACCCGCCGACGTGCAACGCAGGGACCCCGACCGCCGCGATGTCATCGTCGCTCAGGGCACCGGGTGCTCGCGCCCGGGGGCCGTCGTCGATGACCTGCTGCCAGCCGGGTAGCTCCGGCCGCAGCCGATCCCCCAGGCTGGTGAGGGGCAGAGCACTGAGCAGGTCGGGCTCTGTGGCCAGGAGCGTTTCGTACCGTCCGTGGCGGCTGGTGCGGGCATCGCCGTGGCGGACCCACCAGCCGGTGTGGTCGTCGAGTCGTAAGATCCCGCTAGGGTCGAACTTCACCCGTTCCAGACCCATCGCGGGCACCATACTGATCACCCGGCGCACGGAGCGGGCCGTTCCGCGGCCACGGCCAATGCGGTGAAGGCCGCGTAGGAGCCGCCGTAGGTCACGATGTGCGCTGCCCATTTCTGTTCGGTGAGTCAGTCGACAGTGGCGGCGCCGTCGACACGTTCGTGCTGGTAGGGGGCGAACGTCTCGTCGGAGCCGTAACGGCCGCGGACGTCTTGGACGACGCAGACGATTCCGTGCCGACACCAGGCGAGGGCTCCGGGCAGGGCGGCAACGAGTCCCGCTCCGGA
Organism: Pseudonocardiaceae bacterium; assembly: GCA_050699575.1. Classification (GTDB taxonomy): domain Bacteria; phylum Actinomycetota; class Actinomycetes; order Mycobacteriales; family Pseudonocardiaceae. The sequence goes on along the minus strand of JBOHFG010000213.1, from coordinate 17,941 downwards.
TCGGGACAGCGCCGGCAGTGGCGGAGCCGGGGGTGTCTCCAGGCTGCGCCACCAGTCCCTGAACTCGTCCGGCGCTCCGCAAGCGGCCAGCCGGCGGGTTCGGGCTCCCGATAGGAGGCGGTGCGCTGAGGTAGCCAGAACGGGCAGCGTGTTCATCGTCAGCGAAGCACTCGACGGGGGCCGCGCCGGTCAGCAGTTCCACGAGGGCCGCCGGGACAGAGCCTGTTCCGGTCACAGTCACCCGCGCCGGCGACCGGGTGCGGGATACGGCGGGGGCTTTCGCAGGTTTCAGCCAGTCCTTCCGGGCGGACAGGTCGAGCAGTTGCGTGACGGCGGGTTCGTGCACTGGTGTCGGCCGCCCATAGAGCAGGGACTGCGCCGCGGTCAGTACCGCAGTGGAAGCGTGCACCTTCACCAACGCCCCATCGGCCGTGCGGCACCGCCAGATGCCGTCTCCGGCCGGGTAGAGGTGGTAACCGGCGCGCAGCCGGAACGTGGGCACGATGGTGCTCGTCATGTTGGCTCCTCCTGCGGGGAAGGGGGAGAAGCGGTGGTGCCGCTCCTCCCCCGGCGACCTATCGGTCCACGATCAGGACTGCTCGGTCTCCTCACCCCAGGCGAAGGGGTTGTGGACCAAAGCGTTGGCCTTGTCCGGCGCCGGCATGACGTCAGCCTCGGGAACGATCTCAAGGCGGATTTCTTCGTTCATGGAAACTCCTCGTACAGAGCAATGGGTGGATGCCCACCGCCCACTGTGACCTCAGGTCCGGAGCCTGGGGCCGGGGCCGGAAGCGGGTGCCGCACGCGGCTCACCCAGTAGACAACGACGGCAGACGGGGACCAGTAGCTTGTTGCAAATAATTTGTAACAGTGGCGAAAGGATCGATCCGACCGCATAGCCATCCCTTGTAAGGTGTGCTGAAATCCTCTGTTCGCCTGCTGGATTTCTCTCGTTCACCTTGGAGACGCAGCGTTCCGCGAAAACCGTGTGTGCATAATTTTTGCCCGTGACGTCCAGTGAAGCGGGGTGACTCTGTTGCCACTCACTTGCAGAATCACCCGATCGTGTCTATAGTGCTTGCACTGGGGTTCGGCTCGATGGGAAGGCGGTGCTCCTTTACGCCATTGTTCCGATCTTCGCCAAGCGGTTGATCTGTGACTCACTGAAGTTCAAGGGCATCAAAACCGGTTGAATTTCCCCTAACCTGCGTTGACCCTGCACTCATTTATCTAGTTGGAAACATGCTGGCCAGAATACCGTGCCGAGGCCAATTCGGCGTTCTTCAACGTGGGCACGCTCGGGTCCCAAGGAAAGAAAGAAGATACCATGAGGCCACTCCTTCGGGTGCGCCCGAATTTCGCTATTAGCGCTGCCGTCGCCAGTTCTGTCGGTGTTTTCTTGGTGCTCATTCCTGCCGGGGTAGCTGTCGCTGGCACCAGCAATATTCCCTGCGGTGACAACGCTGCTCTGGTCCACGCCATCGACGCAGCCAACAGTGCCGGCCGTCCCGTCACCATCAACTTGGGAAGTGGTTCGGGGCGATGTGCCTACGTACTGACGGCACCCGCAGTACCCGGAGGTCACATACGTCACCATCATGGGCGGGAAGGTCAACGGAATCCAGGACGAATCGGAGAGCTTCCAGGGAGGAGACTCGGGCTACGGAGGCGGCATCCTGGTCAAGAAGAAGGACAACTCCACAGGAAGCTCCCTTATCCTGAATAGCAGTGTCATCACGGGGAACAGTGCCAGCAACGGCCATCGCGTGGCCGCGAGCCTTGAGGAGGGGACCAAGGGAGGCGGGATCGCGGGAAGTGTTGCCAGCATTACCGTCAACGATAGCGTGATCAGCAAAAACACCGCAAGTGACTCGTTGGGCGGATTCTCCGCTGGTGGTGGCATCGCTAACTCTGACGGGACCTTACTCGTCCGTAACAGCGTCATCACCAACAACCACTCGATCTCCAACGGCTTCCCCATCGGCGCCTACGCCGGAGCCGTGGAAAGTGACTCTCGGGTGTTCTTCCACGCGGTGTCGACAACGATCGAGGACAGCGTTATCAGTGGCAACACCGTCAGCGGCATCGCGACGGTTGGCGCGGCCATCGACTCCCAGCGTGAGTTGACCATCACTCGAACTCGTATCATCGGCAATACCGCAACCAGCACCGGTGACAACTCACCACACAACGCATGTATCCCCGGTTTCTTTGTCACTGCCTGCAACGCAGGCTCCGCTTACGCCGAGTCCACCATCGTCAACCAGGGTCACGCAGCGATCACGGACAGTCTCATCACGGGCAATAAGGCAACCGCCACCGGAAGCCCACACGCGTTGGTGGAAGGCGCCGGTATCATGAATTCCGGTGGCTTCTCCAACAAGTCAATCGCCGCCTTCCTCCCCGTCCCCGGACTGGCCGAAATCACCCGCACCACGATAACCGGGAACGTCGCTGAGGCGAAAGGAGCCGGAGCGGAGACCAAGGGCGCCGGTGTCGTGAACGCGGACGGGCACACCAGCACCAACCCGGGTGGGGGCCAAGGTGGTCTGACCCTCTCTGCCAGTACAGTCACCGGCAACGTCTCAGTGGGCCCGAACGCCCACGTGCGGTGGAATTGACAATTATGTCCGACCCATGCTCGAACATCCGGAAGAAGGCCGAAGCTTGGGCACGGTCACTCTCACCAGCACAGTCGTACTCGGGAACCGGCCCCGCAACTGTGAGCAGCAGGCAGGAACTATCACGGGCTGCTCGGGGTAATCGTGTTCATGATACCACCGGTCGGTCACAGACTGTTGGGACGGCGACGTGAATACCTGCGGTGGTCCGTGCTCCGGGGCTGTGGTGAGGATCTACCATGCGGAGGGTCGCTGTGTGGCCGGTACCCTTTCCGGACCGAACGACACGAATGGTCCATCGCGAGAGGCGAAACCGAGACATGCTCAGCCGGATGTGGGCTTGTCCTGGCAGGCGCTCGCCGAGTTGGTCACCACCTGGGTGTGGGACCACCACCAGGAGCGGATGGAGCACAGCGCGAATTTGGGTGTGTTAGATCGAACGGGGCAAGATCCGCTGGCCGCGTGAGAGGCCCCGAGCAGCCCTGCGGGCGATCTTGGGTGTCAGCTGGCATCGAGCAGATCTGCACCGCCACGCGGGTAGTACCAGTCATGGGGCAATACTTACGGTGGCGGCGGGCTGGCCCGGGAGCCGTCCTGGGTTAGCTGTGCTGGTCGGCTGGTTTACTGGGGATCACCTGCCTGGATGGGCTGCGTCCCGAGGTGTACTCCGCAGTCGGTGACCTCGCCGATGTGGCGGTGGCCGTGGATGTCGGTGCTGATGAGGTCGGCCGGGTGTATCGCTTTGCGTTGGCCTGCGCCGAGGAGGCCAATGACTGGCAACAGGTTTGGAATCTTTTGAGAAGTGACCGACCGGGTGATGATCTTCGACGAACGGCACTTACGCACTATCCTGACTGAGTACGCGCGGCGCTACTGTACAATCGACGACAGCACCAGAGTCTCGACCAACACCCACCCCACCACAATCCGGTCACCGTGATCCCACTCAACGCCCCGATCCAACGCCATCGACTCCTCGGCGGAGCGATCAACCAGTACCGCCGAGCTGCCTAGCTGGACCAGAGAAACACCTGGTCATCGATCCTGCATCGAGTTTTGGCACGGTACTGGCTGGCGTGGTCGTGCCGTAACACACTCTGGTCAACGTGCGATGAGCAAATAAGGGAGAACGGAAACCCCTCCGATGACCTCTTCGATGCCGCTGACGTCGCTGTCCTTGATCGGTGACACGGGAGCCCGGGAGGACTGATCACGATGCGTTGGGCCGTGGGGTTCGCGTTGTTGATGGTGCTGGTATTTGCGCTCACACTCGGGTATCACCTCGGCACGGCATTCATTGACCAGCTGCTTGCACGATGATCCCCCATGCCGGCCCACGAGGGTGTCGACCAACACGCAGCGTCTGGCGGGTGCCGCTCGACGTGGCGTGGTGACATGGGAAGTTTCCTCAGTGGTCAGCGAGGATGCCTGGTCGCGAACAGGTCGGCGGGAGATAGTTCCCTGACCTACTTTGAGGACCCGGCATGGCGAGACGTCCGACGGTTAAGTCCGAGCTTGATCGGCTGGTTGTAGCGGTGGCCGAACTTCAGCAAGAGCTTACTAGGCTTCGGGCCAGCCGCCAGTACTCGTCTCTACCCCTAGTTCAGCCGCCCGGCACCCCAGCAGTCCCGGCGAAGGTCAAGATCACGGCGATGAGGAACGCGACGCACGACAAGACGACCAGGGCGATGCGCCCTGTCGAGTGCGTGACCAGGAAGCTTGCCGCCAGGAACAGCAGACCCAATGCGATCATCAGTGGATAGTTCATGGACCGGCCCCCTCGTACCTGTTGCTCGGCCACCACGGCCGCACCCTGAGCGTCTCGCACCAGCTCGGCCAGGGCAAGGTCCCTGCTGGCTGATCACGACGGCCGACGCTTCGATGCGAGTAAGCAACGGGCCAGCCAGGCGAACGTTGAGGCGGAGGACCATCGTGGCCATGAGTGGGGAAGGTGGCGCGGTCGATGACCGCACGGTGGCTGAGGTAGCCGAGGGAATGCGGGCGCTGCTGGCCGCGATTGTCGAGGGCCGGCTGGAGTGCCCGGGCTCCGTTGACCAGCTCGCGCACGTGGTCGAGCCCGTCGTGGCCGCCGAAGAGCGCCTGTGCAGGCGCGTATTTGCGGGCTTCCCGAGGGAGCAGCTCTGCGGCGCCAAGAGCCACGTAGGGCGGCGCTACGGCGACTAGCAGTGTCACCCGTCCGTGTAGCGATGGAGGCATCGCGTCGAGCAAGTGCCCGTGGTGAACGCGGCGGGCGTAGCGAAGAGCGCGGGGATCGACGCCGTTCCAGCGCATGCCTCTAGCAGCACTGGCGCCGGTTGAGCTCGCGCGAGCCGGGCAGAGATGTGGGCGAGCAGCAGGGAGCGTTGTCGCGGCACGAACACCCGGGGCCCGACGGTCAGCCGCAACCTACCGAAGTTGACACAGCCGACGATCTGCTCAAGCGGCTCGCCGGTCTCCCGACGCCGCACCAACTGCTCTAGGCGTTGGGGGTCCGAAGTAGCCTGCGCAAGCGCCGCGACCTCTTCCTCCGCGAAGACAGAGCTGGCTGTGCGTAACTGCTGAATCAGCGTGGTGAGCTCCGTTCGCGGCAGGGCCCTCTGTACCCGCTCGCTCACCCGCGGCCGTAGGAGATGAACAGACGGCCGTCATCGACGCTGAGCAGGCGCCCGCCCGGTGACTATGGCGTCGGTCGCCCGTGCCAGTCGCTCGTAGGCGGCCGCGGCGGCCAGCAGGGTGTGGGCTCCCTCCGCTGCGCGCGTTTGCGCCGTGACGCCCTGGTCGCCAGCAGGTGCCCGTTGTGCACTGGTTCCACCAACGCCCAGTCGGCCTCGTGTGCCGCGGTGAGCTCGGTAGCGAGCGCATGGAGGTTGTCAGCGGCGTCGGGCAGGTTGCGCGCCCCGTCAAGCTGCCACCGATGTTGGGTCTCATATCGAGATCCCGACCACGGCGATGGTGAACGAGGCGCAGGATGGTGCTCAGTCATTGGGTGCATCGTGCTCCCCCGCCGAGGACGTCAACCACCTGGCGGGTGATCGGCAGCGGAGCTGCCGGGCCGGCGCCGAGGTGACGGTCTCGCGGTTGTCGGGCAGGCGGGCTTCCTCGGACGAGGTCCGGCGCCAGCACCGCAATACTGGAACACGCTGGCCAAGGCCTCCACCAGAACATTGCATCCGTGGGTCCTGCCGCCATTTACCGGTGGTGTCGTCGTGTCCACGGCGGGTTAAGTAGGGGGATAGGGCGCTACCGCGCCCATGTCGTCGCTACCTTGTGCGCCGCGCATCAGCAGGGCGACCAGTGCCCCAGCGAGAAAGCCGAGCACGTGGGCCAAATAGGCAACCGATCCTGCCGGGGAGACCGCGTAACCGGCGGTGTAGACCCACTGCAGCAAAAACCACAGGCCTAGCACCAGCCAGGCGGGCAGCCGCAGCGGAATGAATAACAGCAACGGCACCAGGCTCCAGACTCGCGCCCGCGGGTAAAGAATGAGGTAAGCCCCCAGCACCCCAGCGATAGCGCCCGAGGCGCCGACCAGCACCTCGGGTGAATGCGGGTTGGCGAGGGCGAAGCCGTATGTGGCGACCACACCGCACCCCAGGTAGAACAGCAGATACCGGAGCCGGCCGAACCGGTCCTCGATGTTGTTTCCGAAGATCCACAAGAACAGCATGTTGCCGAGCACGTGGAGCCAGCTGCCGTGCAGGAACAATGAGGTCGCCGCTGACAGCACCGGGGTCTTGTGGTAACTCGGGCGAGCGAGGACGCAGCCAGGGCCTTGCTCGTCCACCCCTATCCGCCCGTCTGGAACCAGCGCCAGCGGCCGATTGTGTATCAGCTCAACGGGGATCGCCGCGTAGCGGTCATAGAACGCCTGTTGCTGGCAAATCTGCGCCAGGCTGGCCGCGTCCGTCACCGCGGTCGCCGAGGTCGGTGTGAGCAGGAAGATGACGATGTTCGCCGTGATCAGCGCGTAGGTGACCCACGGCGTCTGATGCACCGGGTTGACGTCACGGACCGGGATTACCATCTCCCCAGCTTCCCGGCCGACGCCCGTAATCGCGAGCGGGCGGCTCGGCTACCTCCCCGCGGGCACTGTTGCGTTGGCGGAAGAAGGCGGGACAGGCTGGGATGATGCTCACCCGGACACGCGCAATGATTCCTCTCCGCGTGCAGTGGAGTATCCCCGCACTTCCGGCTACGCCGTCACCGGCTCGCCGGCGCTGGTACTCGCGAGGCGCCCGGGTAAACGTTCATCGATCCGCCGCGGAAGAAGCCGACCAGCGTCATGCCGCCCTCGGCCGCCAGGTCCACCGCCAAGGTGGAGGGCGCCGATACCGCGGCCAGCACCGGTATCCCGGCATGAGTGTCTCTGCGTCAGCTCGAAGCTGACCCGCCCGCTCACGAAGCAGCGGCGTGCAGGCCACCGGTGCGGTCGAAGACCCGCTGGGCGGCCCGCAATGTGTCCGGCAGCGCGCCCAGCACGGCCGGGTCGGCCATGGTCGGATCATCGGCCACGGGGAAAGCAGTCCGGGTGCGGATCACGCCTTCGGTGAGCAGGAAGCCGTGCACGAAATCGATGTTGCGCCGGAGGTGCGCAATGATCACGGCGAGTGGCCGTCCGCCGACCCGGATCTCCAGCGGCTCCTTGGCGACGAGCGTGTCGGGGCGCCCGACCTGCCCCCCGTCGATCCGGATAACCCGCCGCTCGGTTTACGGTTATCGTGCGGTGACCTACAACATCCCGCTTTATTGATTTTCCACTTGCTGGAGGGCTACCCGTTCGCCCCTTTTCTGCGCAGCGCATCAGCTGCCACAAACGCGGCGGTGTGGTGGGTTACACGACAACTTCACCAGCGCCCTCTTGGGAGATGGGCTCACGGGGCAAACGAGGGGATATCTCGGCTTTCAACGTAGTAGTCCGACCAGCCCGAGCGCCGACATTCAGCGCACATCGTGCCCTCATGCGAGCAGGCATCCGGAGTAACGAACGGCACCGTTTCCCACACCGCCAAATCAGGCAGAGCGTCTCCAGCAGAGGCTGGGGCGAGCGGATCACCTCGCCACAGAACACGCACCACATCGCCCAGATCACTCATTGTCGTCTCCCAGCAGCTCGTCTACGCACGTTTCTTGACTGTCCTAGCGGCTGGCATCCCGGAGGGACGCCAGGTCTTCCCTCGACGGCCCGAGCGCTCGCTCCGAACCAGGCCGTTTTAGGTTGCTATCAGCTACCCCACCTCCCTCAGGGGTAAACTTACCGGCAGCGACTAATTCGCGCCGTCCGGTTGGGCGAGGCTACGCGGCGAGCACTGCGGTATCTGATGGTGCCCGGCGCAAGCTGCTGACCTGAGGTTTTGTCACACCGTGGCTCTCACCAGCCCTGTGTGCCCCGTGACCGAGCGCGAAGCGTTCGACAGCACCCTGACCTAGCGTGTTGCGATCGTTCGACTACCTGCCGCTACACCCAGGATCAAGATCAGGTCGGGGCGTGTATTTTGTCTGAAGGATCGGTTGTGCGCAGCTGCGCTGTGGGAGTCCGATTCCGCCGATTCCATCGCCGCACGCATCGAGACCTTGAAGACGAGTTCGGAGGATTGAGATGACCACCGCCGACCGCCTCGCGTGGCGGATCTCCAGCCACAGCAGTGACGGCGAGAACTGTGTCGAGGTGGCCCCGGCAGCAGACGGCGTGGTGATCCGACCCAGCAAGCACCCCTCCGCCGGCACGATCACCTTCCCCGGCTTCGCATGGAGGGCGTTCGTCGACGACGCTCGCGACGGTGTAGCGAACACGAACGGTGTAGCCACCATCACCAAGATCGGCATCGACACCCTCGTGACGTCACTCCACACCACAGTCGCGCTGCGCGTCGATGCCGAGGAGTGGTCCGCCTTCCTTGCTGGAGCCGTCGACGGCGAATTCGACTTCACCAGTCAACTAGCGTCAGCACAGAGTTCCGCCGCAGTGGTCGAGCCCACCAGCCAGTTCTTCGCTACGGCCGATATTCCATATCGGGCTACTGTCAACACCGTCAGTGACGGCGACCTTTGGGTGAGCTGCTGGGCTAACGATGGCGCGCTCTACTCGGCCAACGGGGATGGCCGCGGCTTCTCAGTGAACGCGAATGACTTCGCCGACATCGTGGTGAACAGGATCACCGGTACGCCACCGATCGGCATCAGCGGCGTCCGGCTCAGTGGTGGGGGCCAGGTGGGAAAGATCTGGACCGCCGGCAACTACAACCGCAAGCCCACTGGAATGGTCGCCGTTGACGGCAATGGCGACGGCCGTGACGAGCTGTACCTGGCCGTACAGGACCTATGCACCGGACCGGGTAACCTCATTTTCAACGACGCCCCGGCCGCGAGCGTGTCGGTTTCCACCGACTACGGCAGGACTTGGCGGACCACCACTGCGCCGATGTTCACCGACCACGTCTTCACCACAATTTTCTTCCTGGACTTCGGCCAGAGCAACCGCAACGCTTCGGTGCTCGGCCCGGGCGGCGCGGCCTACGTCTACGCCTACGGACTGGACAACAACTGGCGCGACTCGTTCAGCAACACCGTTGCTGATCCGCAGAACCTTTACCTGGCACGAGTACCGAAAGGCTCCATTCAGAACCGCGCGAGCTGGCAGTTCTTCACCGGCACCGACGGCTCCGGTGCCCCCACCTGGAGCAGCGACATCGGCCGCAGGGTCGCGGTGCTGCATGACGAGCGTCGGCAGTATCCGGGCACGGTAACCTCGGACGGCTGTTCGGTCCTCTCGCAGGGCGGTGTCGTCTACAACGCCCCGCTGCGCCGCTATCTCTACACGTCCTGGACCGAGTACACCCACGAGTTCTACGAGGCACCGAATCCGTGGGGGCCGTGGAAGCTGTTCCTGCACAAGGACTTCGGGCCATATCCATGGTGGGGCGATGGCTCGGCCATTGGGCCGAAGAACGGCGGGTACGCCACCACCCTCCCGTCCAAGTTCATCAGCGCCGACGGCCGGCGGATGTGGATGCAGTGCAACTGGTTCACCGGACTCGGCGGAGGAAGTAACAACTACAAGTTCTCGCTGCGTCCGCTGACGGTCAGCACCTATCAAGCGGGCACGCCGAGCAACCCGGGAAACCCAGTGGTGAACCTGGCACGAGCCGGGGACGCGGTGCCGATCGACAAGACCTCCCACTACGGGAAGGTGGCCTATCTCAACGACGGCAATCCGTCGGCCAGTGAGGACAGCTGGGATGGCTCGCCGAAGGATGCCGACCGCTGGGGCATCACGTGGTCAAGGCCGTACAACCTCGACCGGGTTGTTTACACGACCGGAGCGATGTTCCCTGACGGAGGCTGGTTCGCCAGCGGGTTGACCGTCCAAGTCAGAAACAACTTCGTCTGGACAACCGTCACCGGCCTCGCGGTCAACCCCGCCTATCCCTACGATGCCAGCGCGGGTCCCTCCCGGCGGTTTACGCTGACCTTCGTCAACACCGCGGGCGATGGGGTTCGCATTGTCGGAAGACCGGGCGGCAGCGCGAGCTTCACCTCGATCGGCGAGCTCGAGGTTTACTTCGACGGTTGAGCACGGTTCATGTCAGTTGAGCACGGTTCATGTCAACCGGGCGCCGCACTGCGAACGTCACACGGCAGATGGGTTGCGCCGCTGCAAGGGATCATGGGGCGACAGAAGTGTTGCACACCTTACGAGTCTCGATCCATTGGGTTTGACCGTTTCGGCCACACGTCCGGCGGCACACTGGCATCATGCCGCGTATGACGATCTTCGGCCCGATGCTGGACACCCGCCCGCTGTTCCCTGAGGAGCGGCGAGAGCTGCTCCGATCGCTCTCTCCCGCGGCCTGGTCGCGAGCGACGGTCTGCCCGGGATGGGATGTCCATGACGTGGTCGGGCACGTGCTCAACGACTACCTGCGCCGGCTATCGGGCAGCCGGGACCACTTCACCGGGGCAATCTTCGTCAACGACGAAACCCTGCCCAGCTATCTGGCGCGCACCAATGATGAGTTCGTGCGGGCGGCGCGCCAGTGCAGTCCCCAAGTGATGATTGAACTACTGGAACACCTCGGCCACAACTGGATCAGATGTGGGCAACGACCGATCTGGCGGCGCCTGCCGATCTGGATGTCTCGTGGGCAGGACCGTACGCCAGCCCAGCCTGGCTGGACATCGCCCGGGACTACACGGAGTTCTGGGTACATCAGCAGCAGATCCGCGACGCCGTTGATTGTCCCGGCGCCGACCGGCCGCAGCTGCAACACTCCGTAATCGACACGTTCCTGCGCGGACTCCCGCATTCGCTGCGCGCGCACCCCCGTCCAGACGGCACGACGGTGCGTGTCGTGGTGTCTGGCGCCGCGGGTGGTCAATGGTGCGCGGCGCGCCACGATGGGCGGTGGCGGATGGCTCCACCAGGCAACAGCAGCGTTGAGGCAGCGCGAATCACGATAGGGCAACACGATCTGTGGCGTCTGGCCACCCGAAGCATCACCGTAGCCGAAGGCCGCCGACGCGCGGAGCTGCACGGCGACCCCGCGTTGGCCGAAGCGGCGACGTCGTTGTTTGCGGTGGTCGCCTAATCGGCTTCATAGCCTCGACCCCAAGCAGTCGCCAACCTGCCGACCTAAGGCAAGCGGCCATCGAAGCGCTAGAAAACGCTGAGGACATTCGGAGCGCCCGCATGGCACGGGCCGATCCTGGTTCAGACATTCCGTTAGAGGATCTGCTGAGCGTGTACGCCGATGGCTTGGCCGCGTATCCGGACGAGCGGTGAGCGTCCACTACCGCGTTCGTTTCAGCCTGTCCGCTGAGAAGGGGGCGCGCTGGCTGCGGGATACGGCTCGCGTCGACACCCACGCGCGGTCAGCGGCAGAAGAAGGCGTTACTAGGATATAAATTGACAAGATCAACTAAGCACGCACCGGCGCACGATCCCGCACTGTTGGCGCCATCATGACGGGTGTCGGCCATGCATCGTCGCGCAAGCCGGAGCGCAACCGGACACGCTGGACCGTCCGCTCATCGGCAGATGAGTACATTTGCGGTGATCACGTGCGTCCGGAGTCGATCCGAGACATGATCCGGCCGTGCGGCCGGGGTGGTCCACGAAGGCGTGCCTTGCTCACCACCCTCGAACCGAGCCGGTGTCTTAAGTGAAGAGTCGTCTTGCCGCTGCCGTTGGGTTTGATGAGCCCGACGACCTGTCCGGCTTGGACGGTCAGCGTGACTCCGTTGAGCACGAGGGTGCCGTTGTAGCCGACCTCGACGTCGGTGGCGTCGATCACCTCAGCTCAACCCGCCCAGCTCGCGGGCCATCAGCTCGATGCCGTCGACGGCGATGGGGCTGGCTTCCACCTCGGGACCAGCCACTCCGACGAGGGCGTTGTGCTGCACTGCGGTCATACTGCTGACACCGGGCAGGTTGAGCAGGTGTTGCTTGGCCTTGTCGAACGTGTCGCCGGCTTCATAGCCGTAGATGACGATGATCACATCGGGGTTCACCGCGATGAGCGCTTCCCGGTTGAGCTCGATGCTCTGGTCGACCTTGGCGAGCAGGTTGGTCAGTCCCAGCACCCGCATCTCATCGGTGACCAGGGCTTTCTGGCCGTAGGTGTAGACCTTGTCGCCGAGGAAGTAGATCGCCGCCGCGGTGTGGCGGTTCCCAGCTGGCTTGGCGCCCTCGACGGCATCGACTCGCTTCTTGAGATCGACGGCCGCCTGGTTCGCTTCCGGTTGGGTACCAAACAGACTGCCGAGGAACTCTTGATCCGCGTAGAGATCCTGCACCTGGGCACCATCACCGGTACCAGTGCCACTCTCAGTCGAGCTGCAGTATCCGCTGAGGATGTAGTGGGAGATTCCCACCCGGGCCAGGTCGTCGGCGGTGCTCTTGCCGAGGCCGTAGCCGATCACGATGTCGGCCTTGGATCCGATGATCGCTTCAAGGGCCGGCTGCATCGGGTCGATCACGGGCTTGGCTGCGACCGCTGCGCCGGCTGGCCCGGTGGCTGGCACGTCCTGATCAGTTCAGGGCCGAACGAAAACGGCAGACGAGCACGAGCAGCAACGGGGTGCCGATGATCGCGGTAACGATGCCGATCGGGATCTCGCCGGGCTGAAACGTGACCCGGGCGAACACATCGGCCCAGACCAGGAACGTGGCGCCGATCAGTGCAGAGACGGGCACGACCAGGCGATGTTCGCCGCCCACGAGCCGGCGGGCGAAGTGTGGAACGACCAGGCCGACGAACGCAATGGTCCCCGACACGGCCACTACCGCCCCAACACAGACCGACACCACCACGAAAAGTTGGATACGGAACCGACCCGGGTCGGTACCCAGTGCCCGGGTGGTCTCATCGCCGATCGCCAACGCGTCGAGCCGACGGCCCCAGGCCACCAGGACCACGATGGTGGCCGCCACGACGAGTACCGCGGCCGGAACGTCGGACCACCGGGCGAGCGCGAGTAACCCGAGCAGCCAGAACAGCACCGCCTGGGCGCTGTCACCAGCTTCCTGATGCGAAGATCAGGAAGCTGGTGACAGCGGAGAGCGCGTACTCACCGCTACCCCGGTCAGCAGGAGCCGGGTCGAGCTCACCTGGCCACTGACCCACGCGATGACCAGCACGAGCCCGGTCGCTGCCAGTGCCCCGGCAAACGCGCTGACCGACAGCGCGCCCGCGCCGATTCCGGTGCCGACGCCGAACAGAATCGTCGCCACCGCACCTGTCGACGCACCTGAGGACACCCCCAGCAGGAACGGGTCCGCCAGCACGTTTCTGACCAGGGCCTGCAGCGCGACCCCGGTCACCGCCAGGCCGGCACCGACGACCGCGCCGAGGACCACCCGCGGGGCCCGCACCTGCCACACGATGGCGTCCTCCGTGCCCGACCAGCTCACCATGTGCGGCCACTCGAACAGGTGATGGCTGAAGATCCTGGTCACGGTCGAAGGAGAGATCGCTACCGGACCGATACCGACGCCCACAGGCAGCGTCATGATGAGGACGGCGGCCAGACCACCGAGCCAGATCAGGGTGCGCCGACGCCGATCGGCCCGGTTGAGGTCGTCACCAAGCTCACTCGAGGTGGCCTGTGGACGAAGGAGCGTCATGGACCGGTCGGGCACGCCAGAGGGTTGCCAGCAGGATGCCGACCGAGTGCCATGGCCACGGCGACAGCCACCACCAGCAGCGCCCAGACGACGGCCCCACCCCGGGGATCCTCGGTGCGGTCCAGCTCGGGCCGATCGGACTTGACGTGCTCTGATTTGATCATCAATTCTCTTCTTTGAGGTACCCTACGGACTTCGCTGCTTCGTTGAGTAATCATGTGACGAGGTGTCCACTCTTTTAGGTACATTAATCACACTTTTGAGGCAATTGCAACTTTTTTGCGGCAGCGTGGTTTTCTTCGTGTTCTCAGCGGTGCGTGATCTTGACGTGGGTCACTGAGCAGCGCTACGGCGGAATCCACAACGATCGCCCCGCCAGGATGAGGTCCGGGTCGGCGACGCCGCCCGGTTGCTTGGTAGGGCTGCGGCCAGCCGCCGGGCACGTGGTGGCGAAGGGCGGTGCTCGTGATCGCCCACCGGTTGTCCACGGTCGCAGCCGCAGACCACATCGTGGTCCTCGACGAGGGACGGGTCGTGGAACCCGGGCACCACCATGCGCTGCTTGCCGCTGATGACTACCACGCCGAACTCTGGGCCGAACGATTACGGGCTACCGGCTGGTGCATCTCGGCCACACCAGAGCAGGTAAGCACCTCTGCCGGAACAAGCAGCGGGCATTGGTCTGTGCCTTAAGCGCGCACGGACACGGCGTTGGCGAGCCCGTTCGGCCGATACGGATACCTAGTGTAGACATGATCGAGACAACCAGTCACTATCGGTGTTATATTGCGGTAGCAAAACTCTTGCAATAAAACCTGATCGTGCCTATCGTGCTCTAACGGAGGCACGGCTTGAAGTAGATGGCGGTGGTCCTTGCCTCACCAACAGGGACGGTCGACCACCCAGTCAAGATCGTAAGGAGAGGTGCATGACGTCCGCCCGGTGGGTGTGTCCGCGGTCACGCGCCGCTGAGTCTAGCGGAGGGGTCATCCTTCTCGCACGATATGTCAACGTGATCCAGGAGCATTCAGCCTCGGAGCCGGGCAGCGGCCGTTCCCAGCAACAGGTCACGCTAGACGACGGAACCACTGTGATCGGCGACTCTCCGAACAACTGTGAGCGACAGACCGGCATGATCGCCGGCTGCCGGGCGGGTCCCGGTACCTTCCCGCCTGGATCGCCATAGACGAGTGTCGAGCGCATACAGCTGGGGTCTTAATTGAAAGTTGAGGTCCGAAGATCACTCGCACCGTGCGAGTGGGAGGGCTGGCAAATCTGGGGTCGATGGGTGGAGCGGTCCGGGGTCGGAGGCGTTGTGCACCTGGTGCACTCGACGTTGGCCGTGCTGCTCGGAGAGGCACGTTTCGTGCCTCCGGAGTCGGCTTGTGCACGGCTACTCACATCATGACCACCGAGGACTTCAGGCGCCGGCGACGCACCACCGTGTCGTTGTCCTCGCCGGACGCGAGCAGCGAGCCGGTCGACCAGCTCAGCCGCGCCGTTGAGATCATCCATCGAGTAACCCGGTCGCTACCGACGACGGTGATCGACCGTGAGGAGCTGATCGCGCTCGGGGGGTTCCTCACTCAGATCAGCGGGGCGCTGCTGACGCTCACCGACCTGCTCGGCGCCAGCGCACATCACTTCGACCGTACCCAACTGCGCTGCGCGCACCCGGACACCACCCCCGCCGAACGGCGACCGACCGCTGCCAGCTTGCTACGGGACTGCCGGACCGGTTACCTCGCCGCGTACACCTCCGCACAGGCGCTCCATGCTGACTTCAGGCAATGCCCCGCGGACCTGGGCGCAGGACGGAAACGGCAGGGCGGGCAGTGAACGAGAAGATCTTCTCCAATCCGAGGGAGGAGGCGGCTGAGGATTATTTGCCGGTCGATCCCCAGACTTTCGGGCGGCTACGGATCCTGCGAATCGGTGATGTGGAGTTGCAGCTCGATGGGCACCGGCTCGTTGTCCGAGGAACACCGGTTCACCTACCGCACAAGGAGTTCGTCATTCTGCAACAGCTGATGGACAATGCCGGTCGGGTCCTCACCCGACGTGAGCTGCTGGACAACGCGTGGGGCCGAGATTGGACAGACGCACGGAACCATCTGGAGGTGCACATTCGTCGGCTCCGTACAAAGATTGAGAGTGACGCGAACCGCCCGACTCACATTCGCACGGTTCGTGGGGTTGGCTACATTTTCGATCTACCCCAAGACAAACGCGAGCGAAGCGCCGCGGCAGTGTCAGGTTGAGGTAGCGGGTCCCTCTCAGGAGGCGTCGCTGGCGGAGGTGACGGCAATTGGCTTTCGGGACCGGCCCGGACCCGCCGGCGACCGAGGTCCTGGGCAACCTGTGGCAGGACCGCTCCTTCCAGCTGTTCTTCGTGGGCCGGGCAGTGTCGCTGACCGGGTGAACCGGCGCACCCTCATGATCGCCTGTGAACTGGTCGATACCGTCGCGGTGGCCAGCATGCCGCTGGCAGCGGCGTGGGGGTTGCTCACCCTTACCCCACATCTACGTCGTCGGACTGATAACGGCCACTGTGTGGGTGTGGTTCGACGCGGCGAATTTCGGGGCGCTGCCGGTCCTGGTCGGCCGCGCTCGCATCGTCGAGGCCAGCAGCGCGTTGGCCACGACCTGGGGCCTGACCCTGGTCCTGGCGCCCACAGTCGGTGGCGCGCTCGCTGCACTCCTCGGACCGGCGCCGGTGCTCTGGGTGGACGCGGCCAGCTTTCTCGCCTCCGCGCTGGCGCTGTTCCGGGTCCCGCGGGCGTTCGGGACCCGGAACTCGCGGCCATCCAGCACCGTGGCGCGCCGGCTGCGTGGCGACATCATGGAGGGGCTGCGGTACGTCCGGCGCCACCCGCTGATCTGGCCGCTGACCACCGCCGGCTTCGGCCAGAGCCTGACCATGGGCGCGGTGCTTGGCCTGGTGGTCGTCTACGGGGTACGCCAGCTCAACCTCGCTGACGATGACGCCCGTGTTCGTCTGGTTCTCCCCGCTGCGTACCGCCGGCACCGCCCTGGTCGACCAGCTTGTGCGGGATGCTCAGTGTCCGGAGCGGCGTTGAACACCATCGCCGCCATCGCGAAAGAGCGCTTACAGCGTGAGCACCGGCGAGTGCGTGGAGGTCGCCGAGTTCCATGGCGGCCAGCGCGGCGTACGCGACTCGAAGGACCGGCCGGACCAGCCCTGACGTTCACCGCTGCCGGCTGGTCGGCGTTCACGGCCGGAGTCCGCTCCGTGAGAGCCTGCAAGACCACCCTGCTGAAATGCCTGGGCCGGCTGCTGCGGCCGGACTCGGGTCGCATCTGCCTTGATGGACGCGATTTCGACGATTTCTCCCGCCTGGAACTGGCCAAGATGCTGAAAAAACACGACCTCGAGGTGGTCGCTGACACCCTCGAGCGGGTGGGCATCGCTGGATTCGCGATGCGAAAGGTGAACAGCTCAGCGGTGGGAACGGCAGAAGGTTGCGATCGCCAAGACGATCGCGCAAGAGCCAGAGGTGCTGCTGCTGGACGAGCCCACGACCTAATCTTGACCTCAAACACCAGCTCATGGTGCTCGACGTCCTCGAATCCCTGGCCCGGACCGGGACTACCGTGATCACCACCATCCGCGACCTCAACCTGGCCTTGCGCATCTCCGGCGAACTACTCGTTTTCGACGCAGGCCAGGTCGTCGTGCGCGGTGGGCCGTCGATGATCACCAGCGACGTCATCCGCGCGGTCTATGGCATCGAATGCGACATCGTGTCCGTCGCGGGACGACTCGTCATCGTCCCGCATCGCGTGGCAGCCTCGCCGGCAAGCGCCTAGTGACCAGGGGCGCTAAGGATGATCTTCGGGGTGCCTGACCGTGCGGCGAAACTGGCCGCGGAATTCCAGGCGATCATCGACGACGTCACAATGGCCATGCAGGCACTGACCTTCGTGCCAACCTTGATTCTGCTGGCCATCGTGCCGTTCTGGTGCGACCTGTGTGCGGCGCTGGGAGACAGGGGCGGCGAGGTCGTCGCCCCTGTCTCCCGCGGTCAGAATGGTGGTTGGTCAGGCAGATCAGCGGGTGGTGGCCGTGTTGGCGGCAGGTCTGGTTTGGGTAGGAGAATGACCGGTCCCTCGAACATCATCGGGATGCCTGGCGAGCCAGGGTCGTCGTCGCGGGGTAGAGGTTGGGGCAGGTTGG
>JBOHFG010000212.1:0-14183 GCA_050699575.1 Pseudonocardiaceae bacterium | reverse complement strand
AGTCACCCGTGATGCACGCCAGGACGGGGACGGTCCATCGGACACTGGACCGGATCACACCTTCGTCAAACGACCTCCAATCGGTGTGACCACTCACTACGTGCGACCTCACGTCGCACGGCTGCCCTCAGCTCCCATCGAGTCGCTGCGACGACTCGACGGCGGAGTCCTTTCACCTCCGCTCGGTCATGAAGCGCCTCGTGGCGCACAGTTACCACGTTCCGCACACGCAAGATACGACCGGTTTGGGTGCCCTCTATACCCCGGAGCAGTGGTGCTCTCCCAGTCAGCACCGGATCGCTGACTGGCACTTGCCGCTTTTCATCGGCCAGCTCTGTACGGCCCTTGACGCGTTCCATCCACGGGCCTGGATCGTAACGAGGCATCAACAAGGATTCACTTTCATTCACCCGCTCGGTCTTCCCCGGCCTGTGACTCCTGGATGGAACAGCAGTCCTTGGGCCTTTCCCTTGGGCTTCGAACCCCGCAATTACTCGCGACACCCGCCAAGGTGGGGACAGGTTCTGAGCACTAACCTGAAACAGCGATATCGCCTGTCATGACCTCAACAGATCGACCTCCCTATCGCGTTTACTTGTCATGTGCGACCTCGTGTCGCACTCCGGTGCCGATCTCCAGGACCCGGTGGTGATCGTGTACGGTGAGCCGTTCGAGCATGACGGCAACTGCGCCCGGCGCGCTCGCTGAGGAGGTGGGACGCTTGTTCCCCAGCTTGTCGGCGGTTCGCCATTGGGTGATCAGCGGATTCGGAGAATATGCGTCGGCCAGGCTGCGATCGGGAACGAAGACGTGCCGTGGGGTATTGGCGAACGCTCGTTCCCATGCTGGGTCGGTCAGCTCTCCGGTGGCTATGAGCCTCTCGGTCATCGCGGTGGCCAGTGGCTGCCAGCTGGTCACCAGTCGTCTCCGGTCAGTTCGCCGGCGATGGCCGCAGCGATCGGGAGCCCGCATTCTTCGGCAAGCCAGCCCCATTGCCCGGCCGCGTTGCATTCTAAAAAAATGTAGTCCTCGGTGTCGGCCGTGACAATGAAATCGAACGCCCCATACGTAAGTCCGGCCGCGGCGAGGAAGAGGTGCGCCTGTTCGGCGACTTCGGCTTGGCAGTCTATCACTTCGTAGGTCAACGCGTCGTAGTCGGTGCGCCAGTCTACGCGCGCGCTGGTGGAGTGCGCGTAGATAGCGACGGCGAAGTGACGTTTCCCCACTACGGTCAGGCGGACCTCATACGCTTTTGGAATCCAATTCTGGAACAAATGCGCAGTCACTTCGAGACCAGTCAGGTCGGTTAATTCTGACGCTGTGACACGCCGGGTCCAGATTGCCTTCTGTGAGCCAGCTTCGGCGATGATCGGCTCCGCTAGTGGCTTGATAATGATGTCGCCGTGTTCCACTGCGAATTGACGCACCTCGTTGGCGACATTGGTGACCAGGGTGGCCGGTACGCGCAACCCGACCGTTTGCGCAAGATGCAGTTGCCGCGGTTTATACTCGCAATCAGCCAACGCTGACGGGTGATTAATCCATTTCGCCGGCAGGCTGGCCAGCACTCCGCCCAACCCGACCCGCGCCTGAGCGCGGGCGAAACGCAGCTCCGGCCCAGACATTCCACTGGGCATCTCGAAATCTCGCGGACGCCGGTAGAACACCGCGGAAATCTCCTCCCAGCAGAAGATCCCGCCCGGTGTCTCGACTTCGCCGCACCAGTCCGGGCTCAGTCGCGCCGTGACCCGTACCCGCTGGGGGAACTCCGCCGGATCAAGCCACGAATAGGCGCTACCCCGCGTTCGCAGGTGCTGGGCGACCTGCCCGGACGACCAATCACGACCGCTGCTGACGATCAATATCCGGGACACCGGCCAGCAATCCCCTCAGTCGTCTTGCTCGTACCAGGTATCGGGCACCGTCGCCGCCAAGGCGTCCTCGTCGTCCTGTCCTCCCGAACCGTCACTGGTGGTGGGATCGGTATGTGGCGTCTGGTGCGGCGCGGTCCGGTGCTTGCCAACGATCACCGGGTCAACCTGCTGAGCGCCACGCAAGACAAACGGCCGCAAGCCGCTGGGCTCCTCGTCGCTTCTCAGCGGTGGCCACGCGTCACGCGGAAACCTCCGGGCCGCGGGCATTAACGGATCATCGGCCCATCGGCTGCTTTCTTCCTCGTCGCCAATCTCCGTGAGGTGTTCAGGACTGAAGCGGACTGGGTTCACAGTCATGGTCGGTTCCCGTTCCTGTCCGTTCCCGCTGGCGTCCGGCGCGGAGGCGGTGAGGGGATATCGGTGAGCTGTGCGCCATCAGAGTATAGGCGGGCTTCCTCCAGCACGAGGGACCGTGCGGTGGAGCGTAGAGGCGGTGACACTAGTGGCATCGGGGGCGGCCGGCGCGTCGTGCGGTTCCCGAACTCAACAGCAGGGCTGGCCGGTCCGGCTTGGACAGCTCTAGTGACGGGGCCAGCTGGGTCAGCCGTCCAGCGGCTCCAGCCAGACGAGCCGCAGCACATGGACCTCGCGGTCTCGCTCCAGCACCAGGTAGATCACCTGGCCGACACCGCCTGGCCCGAACAGCCAACGTCGCACCTCAGCGTCAGGGTTGTCCTTGTTGTGCGAAGGGCCGTTCCACGGTGCGACCTCCAGCACGTCGTGGACCCGGGCGTACTCGATCAGGGCAGCCGCGGGTAACGCAGCAATCTGGTCGACGACCTCCGGGTCGATGATGACCCGATACACGTTCTCTACCGGCCCGGCTCCGCATCGGTCAGCCCAGCCTCGGCGAGCCGGGCCGTGATGAGCGCCCGGATCTCCTCACCCGAGACGCTGCCCGGAGCGGGCTCGCCGGTGGCCTGGATGCGCGCGGCCTTGGCGAGCACCCGGAAGTAGCTTCCCGGCTCGACCAACTCGTCATAAGCCAGCAGCCGCCAGCTACACAGCAGGTCGCGGACGCCGACGAGATCCTTGGACTGCTTGGCGTCGTCCAGTACGTGCTCCCACTCCGCGTCGAACACCGCGGCGACGTCGGGAGTCAGACACGCCCGGATTGCCGCCGGGTCCGCGGCTGGCGGCCGCACCGACGTCGGCCGCTCGGGGACCGCGGGTTGCGGGAGGGGGGAGGCCACGCCCGTTACAATAGCGCTGTCACCGCGAAATCTGCGCCGTGCCGGTGGGGTGGGTTGCCCTACCCTCTACCGCAGCAGCAACACCCGCAGCGCTGCTGCTGCGGACATGGCTGGCGATCCTGCCGCACCTGTTCAGCGCAGCAGCGTGCACTTCTGTCGTCGGTGTACTTGCCGGCCAAGGTCACCCGGCCGCGCTCGTTCTCTCGGGTTACCAGTACGCATAACCCGGAGTGAACGGAGGAACCATGCCCGGTTACCGCGAGATCACAGCTAAGCCCGTTCGAGGGCGTCGAACTGATCTGGACCACGGGTGACGCTCCTGCCGGGGGCACCGTTGCCGGTCACGGCGTCGGCCAGGATCGGTGGGCGCTCCGGGCCCCAGGTGCACCGCCGCAGTCACCGATGGGTACCCGGTCGCGATGATGGTGTACGCACCAGCCTGCAGGTCGTCGAACACGAACCGTCCATCGGTACCGGTGATCGCCGAGCCGACGATGTGACCGTCGGAGTCGACCACGGTGGCCAACGCCTCGGGTACCGGTGCACCGGCGGCGTACACCCTGCCCACCAACTGGACCCGGGCACCCAGCGCGACGTCGTGGGTGATGTCCCCATGGCCCGGTAGCTCGATGCTGTGCGCGACCGGGTTCAGGGCGGTGGCGCAGACCGTGAGCGTGTACCGCCCCCCGGCGAGCGCGCGGAAGCCGAATCGACCGTCGGAGCCGGTGGCGGTCACGCCCACCACGTCGCCGTGGCCGTCGAGGACAGTGACCATCGCGTCGGCGACGGGTTGGTCGGACTCGGCCGTGTGCACCGCGCCGGACAGGTTCGCACCGGCTCCGGGCAGCACGAAGTCACGGCGCACCGGCACGTCGGCCATCGCGATACCGGGCGGGTGCACTGCCAAGGAGCAGATGACCAGCAGGTAGTCATCGTGACCGGGTGGACCAAGCCGGTAACGCCCACCGGTATCGGAGCACTGGCGGTCCAGTTGCCGGCCAGACAGGTCCATGAGCGTGAGGATGGCTCCCGCTATCGGGTTTCCGCCGTGGACCACCTCCCCGTAGATCACCGGCCCGGGCCGGTGATCTACGGCGACCGCCGGGCCTGCCGCCGCTTCGCCGCTCTCCTTCGCCGGCCTTCGTGACGCCGCACCCGCTCGTGCCGCGGCGCCGAAGTAATCCCCGCCTTTGCGACGGGCATCGTCGGTGCCCCACGCGCGGTTGCGCTCAGCCGGCACCATCCGCGGGATGTGTTGCGGCAGTGCACGTAGGCTTCGTCTACCGCCACCACCACCTACCCCGTGGCCTGGCGACCCGGCACGTCGGTGGTGATCAGATTCGGGTGGGCGGCACGCAGTGACCGTAGGTTCCCGTGATAGCGATGGCTCACCCGACCATCAAAACTCGACGTGCTGGGCAACGCCACTCAACTCGACGACCTGGTAGGTCTGTAGTGGCCCGGTCACAAGCGCCGGCCCGCCGATGCTCGTGTGGTGCGTGGTCAGAATTACCACCGTGCTGAACCGAATCAGCTGACGGTCGCCAAGGTTGATGTCTGGTAGAACCAACGTAGCGGTGAGTGTGCGTAAATCGGGGTCAGCCTCCAGCAGGACCGTCACGAGCATACCAAGCGGGCTTGCGGCCACCTCGATGCTGTCGCCGTGGAAGCTCAGATCGCGAGTGTGATCACGGTAGGTGAACTGCGGTTCACCCGTAGTACTGCTCGTTGAGTAGATGATCTGGGTGTCATCCTTACCGGTGAACGTGAAGAAATTGGCGTTGAGCCCGGTTAGTGCTTCCGCGTTCGTCACATCTGCCTCCCTTGTCATGATAACTCCTAGTAGGGAGACTCTGGCCGCATGGTCTGATACGTCCCGGCGGAATTTCGTCCGGTCACCTCACCCGACTTGATCGGGTCACCACTTCAGCGCGCTGAACGCCGCCTACCACGGCATGAACCAGAACATGATCGACCTGGCCAGGACCTACCGGGAGATGGCCCGCAACGCCGTAGAACCTGACAATTTATCATTCAAAGATTCGACAGAGCCAGTGCGTGGCCGACTACCTTGAGAAGGCGGTGTGCAGCTGAGCGACGAGGAGCGCCGGTTCACCAGCTCTCCTGCTCGAACTCATCCTCGTAGCAGCCGTACGGAGCGCCGCCCTCGGTGAAATCCACCACGAACATGCGCCGACCACCAACATTGCTGCGTCTCCGCCGCGGTACCCCCGTTGCTCGCGGCGCTGGTCCTGGACCTGGCGGCGGCGATCGACGGCATGCGCGCGGGCATTGCGGTGATGGTGCCCGCTGTCACCGTGGTCGCCCTCGCGGTGGCCCTGCTCGGGTCCTGGTGCACGCCACCTCGTCCTCCCCGCGTTGAGCGGGCTCAGCGCGGAAGCTGCGCTGCCGTAAGGGCCCGATGCCATGGGTAGGTGGTGAGGGCGGCGCCTCCTGTGTGTGGCGGGTGTGGTTCGAATTCTTCTGGGCCGAACAGGACGCGCACGCCTGCCTGGCGTAGTTCTTTGATGCTGCGGACGAACACCTGGTTGGCCGCCAACCCTTGGTTGACGAACGGCAGCACCACGATGTGCGCGCCCAGGCCGGTCAGCTCGGCAAGCTGGGTGAGCACGTAGTTATCGGCGATGCCGGCGGCCCATTTGTTGATCGTGTTGTAGGTCGCCGGCGCCACTACGATGGCATCCGCCCGAGGCAATGATTCATCATCAGAGGTGCGGTAGGTGGTGCGTACCGGGTGACCGGTCAGCGCAGTCAACGCAGGCACGTCCAGGAAATACTCGACCGCCGCCGGGGTAGCCAGGCAGTACACTGACCACCCCGCTATCCCGGCCAGGTTCACCATGACGTCGATGCGGCTGGCCGGACCAGCAGCACAGATCACGAGATACAACACCCGCGCAGTCATGCCGTCAGACCTGCGCGGATCGCCATCTGCCGCACCAGACGACCGGATTCACCGCTCGTGGTGTCCAGCAGCGACCGCAACAAGCCACGCGCCAGCGGTCGGCAACGCACTTCTTCCGCGGCGACGCGTTCAGCCTCCCCCAACGTCCGTACGGCATCGGCGTAGCGACCCACCTGGACGAGCGCCTGGGCTAGGTCCAACAGATAGTTAGCCTTCCGTTCCGGGGGCAACGCACCAACGAGCGCCGTGTCGAGACCCTGGGCGTATTCCAGCGCCCGACCGCCTTCGTGCAACCGAACCAGAGCCGCCACCCGATGCACGGAAACATTGGCCCGACCGAAGCTAGTCTGGTGTGTGTCGTGGCGCGGCCCCATCCGGTCTGCCGCGGCCTCGGCCTCCTGGTGCATCTCAAAGGCCAGCGCGGCATCGTCCTGGCGAGCTGCGGCAATGGAGGCTGCCAGGAACAGCATGCCGTACAGCGAGCGCAGCTCATGTTCCCGCGGAGGCAACTGGGGCCGCATCCGGTCGGCCATATCCATCAGGACCGCGACGGCGTCAATCCGCTGACCGCTACTGCTCATGGCCCGGGCCACACTGCGCGTCGCCCGGGCCAGGGCCGCTGTGTCGTCGACGGCCAGTGCCACGTGCATCGCCCGGTCCGCCGCCAGCCACGCGATGTCGTTGACGTTGAACTTCAGCAGCATCGACGAGGCCAGGCGGTAGGCCACCACGAGCGCCCGATGGGCTGCTATGTGGTCGGCGGTCGTGGTAGTCAGGACGACGACTTGGGCGTCGCCCAGCAGCTTCGGCAGGTGCCGGGACACCACCGTGAAATGGGATAAGGACCAGGCATGCTCGACGTAGGCCAACTGCCGGGCCACTATGTTCAGGGTGGCTGAGTGCCGGTCAGGACCCGATGCAGCGACGGACGGATATCGACCCAGTGCCGCCCTGATCGCCTGCACTTCAACAGGATCAACACAGTCCGCCGCTCGCTGAGCAGCCGAGCTGTCGGTCAACGCTGTGGGGTCGATGCTGAGAACTTCAGCCACCCGCTCCAACATCGGCAGTCGCAACAGAGCGCGCTCCCCTTTTTCAATCTTGTCCACCCACGACGTCGAACGGCCCACCATGTCCGCGAACCGCTGGCGGTCCAGATTGCGCCGCTCACGCCAGTAACGCACGCGCTGGCCGATAGCCCGTACCTGGTCGTCCACGTTCTGCCCCGTTCCGCTCACCGCGACTGGCTGGTCGGGGGGAGCGTAACCAACTCCACGTCACACATTCCGTACAACCCGTAGGCCCCGCTCGGTCGCAACGTCGTCCTGTCCTGCGACATCAGAAGCTGGGACGACCTCGGGAAATGACTACACGGAGCTGAATAACCACGCGGTACGGGAGGCTCGTCATGACGACCGATGGCCCCGACCTCGTGCTCGAGGCTGGCAAAACTGGACGATCCGGCGGACCAACCGCCAGGCGGTGAGACCGTCGAAGTCGGTGCCAGTCTCGTCGATGAGTTCGATGCGGTTTCCCCGCCTACTCCAGTGACAAGACGAACCACGGGTTGTCAGCCGAGCGTTGCCCCGCGCTGTTGGGTCGCGCGGAGGCGATCGACCGGATCTCCCGCTGGCTCAGCGGAATCGACGCCGACGGATGGGACGACAATGACATGCTGCGGGCAGCCGTGTTGCCGCAGCTCACGACGATCGGCGAAGCAAGCCGGTCGGTGAGGATCGGCGAAGCAAGCCGGTCGGTGAGCAGTTCGATGAAGGCCGGCAGTAGCGCGGTGGCACCGTCTTGGTAGCTGCCCGTCAGGGGGAGTTGTGGTCAGGCTGGCGGCGGTGCGCAGCGCGTCGCGGCCGAGCGCGGCGGCTTGTTCCAGGTCTCGGGCGTGGAGATGGATGAGGGCGAGGCCGGCCTGGGTCACACAGAGGGGGCGGACCATCCAGGGATCACAGCCACACAACACCATGGTGCTGAACGTGATGGCCTGCTCGGTGTCACCGATACCGCGCAGGGCCATTCCGAGGTCCCCCCGAACC
Organism: Pseudonocardiaceae bacterium; assembly: GCA_050699575.1. Lineage (GTDB taxonomy): Bacteria > Actinomycetota > Actinomycetes > Mycobacteriales > Pseudonocardiaceae. Next base: position 6,085 of record JBOHFG010000212.1, on the reverse strand, counting down.
CGTTGACGGTGTAGAGAGCAGCCGCATCCTCGGGGTTGACCGACTCGCAGCACCGCTGCGCCGGGGGCACCGTTAGGGCGCGACCTCAACGAAGTCAGCATCGTCCACGGAGCCCAGCAGGACTTCGCGGCGCGCGGGAGCGGTGAGCTCGTCGGTGGTGGCCTTCCACTCCGCTATCGCATCCACCAACGAGGCGAGGTCATCGTCGTGGTAGGCCAGTGACAGCGTTTGACGCAGCTCGGTGACGAACTCCGCGAGGTCGTCTTCATCGAAGTGCCGGAGCCAGGTCAGGTCCCCGAAGTCAGCGGGCGTTCGCTCGGCGCGGCTCTTCGTCAGGGAGCGTTCCACAACGCCGAGACGGTCGGCCCAGTGGCTGACCGTCTCGAGTACCTCATAGCGGCGGGCCGGCATCAGCACCAGACCGGTGCCGTCGGTGCCGCGGATACGCGCCAGCCCACGTCGGGCGACGTCCGCAACCTCTCGGCGATTGCGGCTGAGGTCGCTGACCGTGTAGATCATGTCGCTGGGCATAGCAACATCACAGCTAATATCCTGCTACCCGGCTCCGCGGTTGTATCACTGGTGGTGCGCACCGAGTACGTTTCGGGATCGATGCGGTCGACGCGTGGCCGGCCATGTCGGGAAGGCGGTGTGCAGATGAGTGACGGAAGCGATCCGACGGGTGATGGCAGCGACGTCGCGACCGTGCGGTTGAGCGACGAAGCACGCCAGTTCGCGCAGCGCTGCGCGGTCCTGACCGGCTTCGAGCCGTATGACCTGCTGGCCACCGGCATGACCGACCTGTACCTGGAAACGGCCCGCAATCAGGTCGGAGCCACCGTCCTCGACGCGGTCCTCGACGTGGTGGAGCGAGATCTCGCCACCCTGAGCGGCACCGAGCTGGAGGTGGCGCGGGCGCTGACCTACCTCTGGTACACCGGCGCCTGGCCGCGGCTGGCCCCCGAGGCACACGGGCTGCTGCGCCGCGAGGCGGCCAACGTCGAGTTCGTCGTCTCACCCGACGCCTATACCGAGGGGCTGGTCTGGCGAAGCTTCCACGGCCACCCGGCCGGCGCCAAGGCACCCGGTTTTGGCACCTGGGCGCTGCGGCCGCCCCCGCTGTCCTGGGACGAGCCACCCGTGCCGGTCGCCGCACCCGGACCTCTCCTGAGGTGGTCCGATTTCCCGTCGGCGCTGCCGCCGTCCCGCTTCTCCCCCACCGACACAGCACCGAGCTCCGAGGAGACGCCCGCGTGACGACCAGGACGGTGCACCGGCGGCGCTACGACGTCATCGTCGTCGGCGCGGGCATCGCGGGCAGCCTGGTGGCCAAGCAGCTGGGCCGGCAGGGCTGGCAGGTGCTCGTTCTGGAGGCGGGCACCGGGGGACGCGAGACGTGGGAGGGCCACCTCGACGCGGTCGAGACGTTCCGTTCGGCGGTGGCGAAAGTGCCCAACTCCCCGTTCCGGCGCAACGCCGCCGCACCATCCCCCGACGTCTTGGACCTTGCCCCCGACGGCGTGGGCTTCACCGCGAACGGCTACTTCGCGCAGCGCGGTGAGCTGCCCTATGACACGGATTACCTGCGCGCGGTCGGCGGCACCGGCATGCACTGGATGGGCCTGTGCCTGCGCATGCACCCCGACGATCTCGCCACCAGGACGCGGTACGGCTACGGTCGCGACTGGCCGATCAACTACCAGGACCTGGAGCCGTACTACGCCGCCGCCGAGCGGGAGATCGGCGTGGCGGGTAACGCCGAGGAGCAGCGGGCGCTGGGCATCCCGTCGGATCCCGATTACGTCTACCCGATGCACAAGATCCCGCCAAGCTATCTCGACGAGGTCTGCCGGAGCCTGGACGGGCAAAGGATCCACGACCCGGTGGCGGCCGAAGACTTCACACTGAAGGTCGTCACCACGCCGCACGGCCGCAACAGCACCCCCGACCCCCGCTATGACGGCGGCCTGGGCTACCGGCCCCAGGGCGCCGTCGGCCTGCCGAACTACGGTGAACGCTGCGTCGGCAACGCCAGCTGCGTGCCGTTCTGTCCCGTGCAAGCAAAGTGGACGCCGTTGCGCGCCCAGGCGCAGTTCGCCGACTGCGTCACCCTCGCCCCGCGCTGCGTGGTCACCCGGGTGATCAACGGAAGCGATGGGCGGATCAAAGGCGTCGAGTACCGCACCTACGACGATCCGGCGTCAGCAGCGAGCCAACCGTATCGGGCCGAAGCCGACGTCGTGGTCGTGGCCGCGCACTCGATCGAGAACGCCCGGCTGCTGCTCGCCTCGGGCCTGGCGAACCGCAGCGACGAGCTGGGCCGCAACCTGATGGACCACCCGACGATGCTCGCCTGGGCATTGGCTCCCGCCAGCGGCGGCCAGATCGGCCCGTTCCGCGGCCCCGGCTCCACCTCCGGCTGGGAGGCGTTCCGGTTCGGGGCCGCGCGCCGGGTGCGCGCACCGTTCCGGATCGAGATCGGCAACTGGGGCTGGGGCTGGGCCGCGGGAGCACCGATGAGCAATGTGGGCACCGCGCTGGGCGTTGGGGGCGACTCAGCGGGGAACATCGTCCCGGCAGCGGTGTTCGGGACAAAGCTGCGGCAGACCTTGGGCGATCAGATCGGCCGCCAGCTCCAGCTCCAGTTCGCTATGGAGCAGCCCGCCGACCCGGACAACCGGGTAACGATCGACGACCGGTACCGCGACGCGATGGGCAACCCGCGCCCGGTGCTGACCTATCACCTCAGCGACCACATCAAGGACGGCATCGCAGCGGCGAGGCACGTCGCGTCAGCCATCTACGCCCAGCTCGGGGCGGAGGAGCACACCGACCACAGCCCCCACCACGGCGTCGCCCCGCTCGGCTATTTCCGGTACCGCGACCGCGACTACAGCTATCAGGGAGCCGGGCACGGCGCGGGCACGCACGTCATGGGCGATGACCCGGCGAGCTCGGTCGTCGACTCCTTCCAACGCTGCTGGGACCACCCCAACCTGTACGCGGTGGGCTGCGGCAGCATGCCGTCCATGGGCACGTCCAACCCCTCGCTAACCATGGCGGCGCTGGCGTTGCGCAGCGCTGAGCAGATCCACCGTGACCTCGTCGCGCTGCACCGCCCGGTGAACCTCAGTGGTGACCGCGCAGCGGAGCTCCAGCCGTGACCCCACACGAGTCCGAGGGCCTCGTCCTCGGCGACCGGGAGCTGCCGTTCACCCTCCCCGCGACCCTGGACGAGCTCCGGAGATACCTCCAGGGCGCGTTGGAGATCGAGCACCTCACGATCCCGCCGTACCTGACGGCGATGTACACGATCCGGGCCGGCAGCAACCAGGCCGCGTACTACACGATCCGCAGTGTCGTGCTGGAGGAGATGCTGCACATGACGCTGGTCGCCAACCTGCTCAACGCGGTCGGCGGGCGGCCGAGAGTGGCCCATCCGGACTTCGTCCGCAGGTATCCGGCGAGGCTGCCCTACAGTGCCTTGGACGTGCGGATTCCACTGCAGCACTTCTCCCCGGCAGCGCTGCGGACGTTCCTGCTCATCGAGCGCCCGCAGCGCTTCGATGACAACCCCTCCCCCTCGGGGCAGGGCTGGACCTCGATCGGGCAGTTCTACGACTTCATCCGCCAGGGACTGCGCACCCTGGTCGAGGAGCTCGGCGCGGATGCGGTCTTCTGCGGACGCCCGGAGCGGCAGGTCGGCCCGGAGGGCTTCTACAACTCCGGCGGCGAGGCGTTGCTCGTCACCGACCTGACCTCCGCCCTGCTCGCCCTGCGGGTGATCACCGAGCAGGGCGAGGGTTTGCGCGATTCGATCTTCGACAGCGACGACCAGCTGTTCGGCGAAGATCGCCAGGTCGCCCACTACTTCCGATTCAACGAGATCCACACTGGACGCATCTACGGCCCGCACGACACCCCCGACGCGCCGCCCACCGGCCCTGCGATCGACGTGCGCTGGGCGGACGCCTACCAGATCGATCCGCACGCCTGCGTCGCCGACTATGCCCGGTACGACGACACCGCGGTGCACGAGCACGCGGTGGCGTTCAATGACGCCTACGCCGAGCTCCTCGCCCACCTGGAAATCGCCTTCAACGGCCGGCCCCGCGCCATGATCCTCGGCGTGCCCGCGATGCTGCGCCTGCGTGACCTCGCCGAACGGCTCTACCGCAACCCGCACCCCGATCCCGCTAAGGCATCCCGCGGGTACTTCGCCAGCGCCACCTTCGAGATCGACCATCACCAGATCGAGTACGGCCACCAGATCGTCTCAACGAGATTTTTTCAGTTCTCCTCACACAGTGAAACCGGTCGACTCCGTAAACCGCAGTAATCCGAACGTAACATATTCAGCGTTTCAGTCGAGACTGATTACGGCGCCGTTCAGTGCGGTCGCGCCCCGTGTTCGACCAACTTGCAGCCAGGCCGCACAGCGCGTAGTTGCGCCGCAACAAGCAGACCAGTTTCCTGTTCATTGGTTACAGTGCAGCCAGCCTCTCTTGACACAGAAGATATTTACCGCCCAAACTTCTTAGATCACCCACAAGTGATCGTATCGGGAACATAACGGAGTCCCGAAATAAAACTCCGGCTATTTCCGGTTGATGGCCACGAGCCCTGACAAGGAACCACTGTGACCACCACACAAGTTACATTCCTACTCTTCGATCTGGCAATCATCGTGCTGATAGCTCGCGTCTTTGGCGTGATAGCCAGACGACTCGGCCAGCCCGCCGTGGTGGGCGAGATCCTCGCCGGGATCCTACTCGGCCCGACACTGTTCCACGGCGCAATCGCAGGCGCCCTGTTCCCCGATATAGTACGACCAATGCTCGGGGCGCTGGCAAACGTCGGCGTCGCGGTGTTCATGTTCATCGTCGGCCTGGAGCTGGACCGCACGGTACTGCGCGGGAAGATGCGGGTGGCGACAACACTGTCGCTCAGCTCGGTCCTGTTGCCGTTCTGCCTGGGCTTGGCACTAGCGTTTTACCTGGCAGCCGAGCACGCGCCGCCGGACCGGACAGGCTTCGTGCTGTTCATCGGCGCCGCGTTGTCGGTCACCGCGTTCCCCGTGCTGGTTCGCATCCTGCGGGACCGCGGAATGCACCGGTCCGCGCTCGGTGTGCTGGCGTGCACCTGTGCCGCCCTGGCCGATGTGCTCGCCTGGTCCATGCTCGCGGTGATCGTCGCGATTTCCGGGCACGGTGGCGCGGCACACTGGCGGTTGCTGATGGTGCTGCCCTACCTCATCGTGCTGTTCGGGGTGGTCCGGCCGCTGCTGCGGTGGTATGTGGCACGGGAGGGCAGTGGGCACGTCAGCCAAACCATGATCGCTGTCCTGGTCGTTGGCCTGCTGCTCTCCGGCACGGCCACTGAATGGGTCGGGCTGCATATCATCTTCGGCGCGTTCCTGTTCGGCATCGCGGTACCGAAGGAAGGGATGGCCGAGTGGGTCGAGAAGATCGGCACCCAGATCGGTCGCTTCAACGAGGTGCTGCTGTTGCCGATCTTCTTCGTCGTCGCCGGCCTGCGGGTGGACCTGTCCAAGATCGACGGAAGCGGTCTGGTGACCCTGGGGCTCATCCTGCTGGCCGCGGTCGGTGGCAAGTTCGGTGGCACGTTTCTGGCCGCACGGGCCCACGGCCTCGAGGGCCGGCAGTCGGCCGCCCTCGGCGCACTGATGAACACCCGGGGGCTGACCGAGCTGATCATCCTCACCGCGGGTCAGCAACTGGGACTGCTGGACGATCGCCTCTACACCCTGATGGTGGTCGTGGCACTGACCACCACCGCGATGACCGGGCCACTGCTCAACATCATCAAGGTGGACCAGGACGCTCCGCTAGGCGCCGTGCGGGTCCCCACCCGTGAGTTAGGCCGCGCCGCTGTCGAGCTCTCCTGACGCCACGGTGCTCCGCTGAGCCGCACCGCTGGCCGCCGGTAAGCTACCCAGGTGGATCCCATCGCCGCGCTGTACCGTGAGCTGGATCCACTGCGACCGCTCGCCGACGACGACGCACTCTACGTGGACTGGCAACAAAAGCTCGACCCGGGCGGCGCGAATGTGAGATCCCGGTTC